>JAUYJH010000158.1 GCA_030688705.1 Deltaproteobacteria bacterium | reverse complement strand
GGCTGGTCCACCCTGGGCTGGCTGGGGGGTGAAGGGGTGGCCGGTTTGGGTATTTGCACATAGGTCGGGGGGTCGACAGGTGAAGCAAAATCAGGTGCTTGCGGGGTGTCTTTGTCGCTGGGCAACACCGCGTCTTGGGCATAAAGAGAGGTCATTGCGAGAAGGGTAAGTGACGAAGCAATCGAGAGGAGCCAATATTTCATATTGGTAGAATAACCCTTTTTTGGTAGGGGTTTCAAGTGCTGGATCAGTTTGAGTTGTCATCCCCGTGAAAACGGGGATCTAAGGATTTCCCGCTGGAGCCTGCCCTCGAGATTCCCGCTTCCTGCCTGCCGGCAGGCAGGTCGCGGGAATGACATCGGGGGCGGGAATGACAAACTGACCCACCACCGAGTTTCAAGGATTATGGAGAATCTAATAAAAGGCTTGTTATTGGAAATCGGCGAAAAGCCGGAGCGGGAGGGGCTTGCCAAAACCCCGTTGCGCGTCAAAGAAATGTATCAATTTTTGACCAAAGGCTACCGCGAAGACCCAAAAACCCTCATCAATGAAGCGATCTACGAGCAAAAATATGATGAGATGATCGTCGTCAAAGATCTTCAGGTTTTTAGTTTGTGCGAACACCATCTGATGCCTTTTTTTGGAAAAGCCCATGTCGCCTATCTGCCGGATGGAAAAATTATCGGGTTGAGTAAAGTGGCCCGATTGGTCGATATGTTTGCCCGCCGCCTGCAAGTGCAAGAGCGGCTGACCGTTGAGATCGCGCAGATTATTCAGGAAAATTTACAGCCCAAGGGTGTGGCGGTGGTGATTGAAGCGCAACATTTGTGCATGCAGATGCGCGGGGTTGAAAAACAGGGCTCAACGGTGGTTACTTCTGAAATGCTCGGCCGATTTCGCTCCGACCCCAGAACGCGCGAAGAATTGATGTCTCTTATCCGGAAATCTTAAAAACCGTCACCAGGTGGCCCCTGCCTGCCGGCAGGCAGGTGGCACTATATGACGATTTTCATTTCAGTAACGACACGGTCTTCCAAAAACATCTTTACAATACGGTGGTTATTGGTGTCGGCAATATAAAGATAGGGGGGGGCGATCCAAAGTCCGCATGGTTCATAAAATTTGGGGTTGTCTCCGGTGGTGCGTCCCGGTTTTCCGGTGCCGGCCACCGTCATGCAGGTACGCGACAGGGGCTCCAAAAATTTGATCTTGTGGTTGTAGGTGTCGGCGATAAACAGCTTGCCGCCGTAGGCGTGAATGCCTATTGAGTGTTGCAGTCGCACCTGATCGCCAAAACCATCGACATCACCGAAATCAAACAGGGCGATGCCCACCAGCGTGGTGACTTCGCCAGTTGCTAGATCTATTTTGCGGATGGAGCTGGTCTCTGAATCGGCGACATAAAGTCTATGGCCATCGAGTGAGAGGCCGCTCGGCTGGGCGAAGCACGATGCGGCGAGTGGCCCATCGACCCGGCTTTCTTGGCCCGTTCCGGCAAACGGCCCGATCTGATTTTCATCCAGATCATAAAGCCAGATTTGATGCGAACCGGCCATGGCGATAAAAATTCTGTTTTCAAAAACGGCCAAGTCCCACGGTGAATTGAGATGGGTTGTCATCGGATCGCCGGGGGTTGCAAAAGGGGCCGCCTGTTTGCCGGTGCCGGCGACCGTCGTCACCGTTTTTGCAAGAAGATCAACTTTGCGCAGAGCATGATTTTCGGTATCGGCAATATAAAGATGATCGCCAACCAGACACATCCCCTGCGGGTGATTGAAGGTGGCCTTTTCAAAAGCACCGTCGTCTAAACCGATTTTGCCCGATCCGATGGTCTCTAAAATACGCCCGTTTGTATCGGCAACGACGATGCGGTTATGATTGGAATCGGAGATAAATAATTTCTGCCCCGCATCGTCGGCGATAATTTTCCCCGGGTAAGAAAGAATCGATTTTTCCTGCGCCGCTTCAAGTCTGATTTGGGAAAGAGGCCCCAATTTCAATTTATTTTGTGCTTTAAATTCTTTGACAAGGGCCCCAATCGCTTCATTCAAAAAATCCCAATTTCCCTCTCCCGAAATGGAGCCGACCAGTTTTCCTTCCGGGTCGATTAAAGCCATGCTCGGCCAGGCCCGCACATTATAAGATTTCCACATTGTAAAAGTGTGGTCATTAACGACCGGATGCTCGATCTCATAGCGCAAAATCGCCTCGCGGATATTTTTGATTTCCCGTTCGTTTGGAAATTTGGCGCAATGAACGCCGACCACGACCAATTCATCTTTATATTTTTGCTCCAGTTTTTTGAGGTCGGGCAAAACATGCATGCAGTTGATACAGCAGTAGGTCCAAAAATCGAGAAGGACAATTTTGCCGCGCAATTTTTCCAAAGAAAGGGGTTCGGTAGTGTTGAGCCATTCCAATCCTTGCGGAAAATCGGGTGTTGGAAGCTTAGTCGCCATAGAGTTCTCTCTTTAGTTCCCGTCGCATTTCTGTTTCTGTAAAGTTGGGAAAACGGGCCCGAATGCCGGCCACCAAAAATTCACGATTGAACTGTATCCATTGAAGGCCTTTTAAAAATCTCTCCTCAAACGAGAGCTTCTGCCATAACTCATCGTAATATTTTTGCATTTTAGGAGGGGTGTCAGAGGGTTGCATATAGATTTTTTAATCTTTCTTCCATTTTTTTTGTTTTTGCCCACTTTTCCAAATATTGTTTGTCCAAAGAAGACCCCAGCGTTTTCAGAATATTTTTTATGTCTCTTTCCTGCATTTCAGACAAGCTCTCTTTGGACCATTCGAGTTTGGATAAAATTAGATCCTCTGGAGAAATAACATAGATTGTTTTGTCGGCAATCTTGATTTTTTGCCGTCTAGCAAACTGCTGCTTGGAAAAGGGGTCGTTTTTGGCGACGATAAAATCAACTTTAAAAATAGTTTCGTTATCAATAACATTGAACATGCTTTCATGCCGTACTGCTTCTTGAAGGGCTTCCTCACTTATGTAAAAATCCTTTTCAAAAAGTTTTAACAGCTTTTTAACATTTTCCAAGCCAATTTGAATAACCATATCGATGTCATTGGTTGCCCTGGCTTGTCCATAGACATTAACCGCCATAGAGCCGGTCAACATATAGGCGATGGCAACCGTTTCCAATCGATCTGTTACTTTCCATAGTGTCGGAAAATCGGGCGCTTGAAGTTTTTGGGTCATTGGGTCATAAGCCCTTCCATAAAGGGGGTTTTATGCCAAGCAAAGAAATCGCCGAAGGAAATGCCGCACCGAATTTTAGTCTGCCGGCCAATAATGGTGAGCAGGTAAGCCTTGCGGGGCTCAAGGGAAAATGGGTCGTTCTCTATTTTTATCCGAAAGATGATACTCCGGGATGCACTAAAGAGGCTTGCAGTTTCAGAGATACGAAGTCGGAATTTACAAAGAAAAATGCCGTGGTTCTGGGGGTGAGCAAAGATTCCGCCGACTCTCACGAAAAATTCATCAGCAAATACAATCTCAACTTTTTGCTCTTGGCCGACACCACAGGCGAGGTGATTGAAAAATACGGTGCTTTCAAAAAGAAAAGCATGTTCGGCAAAACTTTTTTAGGCATTCAGCGCTCAACGTTTTTGATTAGCCCCGAAGGCAAAATCGCCAAAATCTGGCGCAATGTCAAAGTCGACGGGCATGAGGGGGAGGTGTTGGAAAAGATTAAATGATATTGACATATTATATTATGTCAATTATAATTTAATCTAATGAAATCATATAGAAAAGCCAGAGAAGAAATTGGGGTTTCCCAGCGGTTTTTGGCAAAAGAGGCCGGGATTGCCTTTGGGACCTTGCAACTTTTGGAAGGGGGAAGGGCCAATCCTTCATTGGATGTGCTGGCCAAGTTGGCAGAGGCTCTTTCGCTTTCTGGCCCGCAATTTCTTGCTTATGTCGATGAGTATTTTTCGTATCTCCCCGATTCTGTCTATATTGTTTCCCGAAAAATTTTAGAAGACGGGGACAAAAGCTGGAAGACCCATCTGTTCAATTTTGTTGATGCTTTTCGGCGTGATTCGAATCGCCGGCTGATCGACGTGGCCCCACACATGGATTTGTCCGCAGAACTGAAGGCTCTCATGGCGGGCGTTTTGGAAACGCTATGCGACGAAAAAGGTTTAACGCCTCCCGATTGGTGTCTCGGTGTGGAGATATTATCAACGCCATGGTTTATCGCTGGTATGGAAAATTTGAAGGTGTCGGCGATTGTGGAATCGCCCGTTCATTTTCGCAAACGGAATATTTTTGTTTTGAATGATTTTCTAAAGCGAGTGTAAAAATGCTGACGGCTAAAAATATCAAAAAACTTTTAAAAGAGCTTAATGAAGAGCTGGCCATCAAGAATGTCTTGGGAGAGATCGGTCTCTGCGGCGGTGCGGTCATGTGCTTGGTTTTTAAAGCGCGTTCCTCCACCAAAGATATCGACGCCATTTTTGAGCCGACAAAAGAAATTCGTGAGGCGGCAAAAAGAGTGGCCAAGCGACACTCTTTGTCTGATGGCTGGCTCAACGATGCCGCCAAAAGTTATTTTGTTTCCGATCCGCCAAGGCAAAGTGTTCTGGAATTATCCCATTTGCGTGTTTGGGCGCCAAAGGCCGAATACATGCTGGCAATGAAATGCGTCGCGGCCCGTTTTGATACTGCCGACTTGGACGACGTCCGATTTTTAATCGACTATCTGGAGCTAAAACAGAGGGCAAAGGTTTTTGAAATTATAGAACAATACTATCCCAAGAAAATTATTCCCTCAAAGACGCAATTTGTTATTGAAGAATTGATGGAGGAGTAACGGCCGGTAAAATTTTGAAGCGCCCGCGGGTATAGTTCAGCCTGTCTTCGTCTTTGCCCCCAAAGGTAAGCGAAATGTCTTTGTGCCAAAGGACTCCGGGTGGGCTGGGGCCCTGCTGAATCTGATCGATGCGCGTCGGGGTATAGCCGCCAAACAGTTTTTTCAGAGCATCCACTTTTGAGAAAGTCCCCTCTCCCTCAATCCATCTTGATTTGTGGACGGCAATCCAGCTCCCAGCACTCGTGACAATCACCGGAACATTTTGTCCGTTGTCACAGGTGATGGTGCCGGTTCCCTTGCCGGTTTCCAGCAGTTCGGCGTGGATTTTCATTTTGAACGTAATTTTGCATTCTACGGCGTGAAGAGAAAAAGGGATTAAGGTCAATAGAGAAACAAAAAACTGGATTCCGGCTTTCGCCGGAATGACGGATTTAAATAGACCCATTTTGATTCCCCACCTTTACCTGTTTTTGCTCAAGGGAGGCATAGCGCATGTAACCCAATGCCAGCGGGGCCCCAAATTTTGGAGAAAAACAAGCCGAGGTAATATAGCCAATCTCATCTCCCGGTGTTGAAAATATTTTTTCCTTAGGGTTGGGAACTGTATTCCCATCCAGTTTTATTTGGACTAATTTTTTTCCGACATGCCCGCGGTGTTCCAAACGGGCGATAATTTCCTGGCCGACATAACAGCCCTTATTAAAACTAAGCGCATTATAAAGCCCTGCCTCTTGAGGGATGGAGTTTTCGTCCATATCGACTCCAAAAAGAGGGGTGGCCGATTCGATGCGCAGGATTTCTTGTGTTTCTTTGTCTAAAACGGGCAATCCCAATCTACCTCCCCCTAATCCCCTCCCCTGCCTGCCGGCAGGCAGGTTACAAAGGAGGGGAAGATGTTCACGATTTGTCCAAAGTTCAAAGCCGGGCAGGCCCCATCTCTCCTTGCAGATGATCCAAAGTTTGAAGCCCTCCCATTCGGTATAGATGTATTCAAAATTTTTCTCCGGCAGTTTTGGAATTTTTTGGGACACTATTTCACGGGCCTTGGGGCCGATTACTCCGCAGGCCCCCCATTTTTCACTTTGATCGACCAACTCCACTTTTTGAAAAATGATATATTTTTTGAGTGTTTCCAAAATGATCGGTTTCAACGCGGCGGAACATTCGATTCCAAAAGTGTCGCCACAGGTATAACAATATAAATCGGCGATCATTTTCCCTTTTGGCGTGCAAAGGCACGCATAACAGCCGGTAGCCCCTTGAAGGGTGGCAATATTATTTGTCAAAATGCCGTTTAAAAATTTTCTTGCGTCCGCACCCTTGACATCGATATAGGCCCGGTCGCTCAAATCAACGATGGCTGCATTTTGCGTGGCATTGTGATAAAGCTCTTTTCGCATGGCATTGGGCATAAGGACCCTCTGAAAAACTTGGTTGCGGGCGACCTTTTCGAAAAGACGCGACATTTTTTGGGTCGACCCAAAAAATTCGCTCCTATGTCGGCGATTTTGATTATGGATCCCGGATGTTAAAATCGCCTTACGCAGGCTTTTCTCAAAAGTCACCCGCAACCAAGTTTTTCGGAGGATCATTAACACTCTCATGACACAATTACAATATAGGAGCCTCCGCTCCTTCTATTTCTTCTACTTCTCTTTGGTTGGTATTTTGATCCCCTATTTTCCGCTTTATTTGCAGTCTCTTGGATTTAAGCCGTTCGACATCGGGCTGGTTATGGCGGCGTGGCCCCTGGCCAAGCTCATCACCCCCGTTTTTTGGTCGCAATGGGCCGATCATTTGGGAAAAAGACTCACGTTTATACAGGTCGGCGGTGTTTTATGTCTTTTTAGTTTTCTCCCTTTTTTCAAGATTTGGGGGGTTTGGGGTTTTTTCACGGTGATGTTTCTCTTCTCTTTTTTTCGGATGGGGGTGATTCCGATGGTTGAGGCCATCGCCATGGAGTGCTGTGAAACCCACAAAAAAGAATACGGAAAAATCCGTTATTGGGGTTCTATCGGCTTTATTGTCCCCGCCTTTTTGTTTGGATGGCTGATCGACCGGTTTTCCGTCCGGGTAATTTTGACCGGGATGCTGGTGATTTTGGTTTTTCAGACAATCACCGCCTTTTATTTTCCCAGGGGAAGCGCGCATTTAACGAAAGAAAAAAGAACGCTCAAAATTTTTGTCAACAAAGCCGTCTTGTCCTTTCTGATGATCTGTTTTTTGCGCACCGTTTCGTTCGGGGCCTATTACGGATTTTTCACCATCTGGATGAAAAGCCACGGTTATTCTTCGACGACGGTCGGTTTTTCCTGGGCTCTGGCGGTTGTTTGCGAGGTCTTCGTCATGGCCCATTTTTCGCGCTTGCACCGGCTCTTTTCGCTCAAAAAGATCATCGGGTTCGGCGATGTTTTGACGGTTGTCCGCTGGCTTATTTT
The DNA here is from genome assembly GCA_030688705.1 of Deltaproteobacteria bacterium. Classification (GTDB taxonomy): domain Bacteria; phylum UBA10199; class UBA10199; order SPLOWO2-01-44-7; family SPLOWO2-01-44-7; genus JAHFSU01. Next base: position 17,926 of record JAUYJH010000158.1, on the reverse strand, counting down.
GGCCGTCACGGCATGGTTCCCCGCCATTTTGTTCGCCCAAACCCTGCATGCCCTGACCTTTGCCGCGTTTCACGTCGCCTCGGTCGCCTATATGTATCAGCACACGCCGCCTCACATGCGCGCCACGGGGCAGGCGGTTTACACCAGCGTCAGCTACGGTTTGGGGAGTTTTGTCGGTTTTTGTCTCTTTGGTTATCTCAAAGACATCGTATCCTTTGATATGCTGTTTTTGATCAGCGCCGGCATTGCGGCCCTGGGGATCCCTTTCGTCAGATGGTTTCAGGAAAAACCGGGGGCGAAAGTCCCCATTATCGGCGTGATGCCAGACAGGCCTTAAACGCGTTTGTCATTCTGAGTGTAGCGAAGAATCGCGGGATCCTTCTCTCCGTTCATGATGACACCCTTAATCTCTCCACCGGCCTGTTGGCGATCAGATGGCTTTTAATAATTTCGGGAATATCCTGAAGGGTGACATTGCCGTACCAGACCCCTTCGGGATAAACGACCATGGCGGCCCCTTTACTGCACAAATCGAGACATCCGGCTTTGTTGACCCGGATTTTTTTGTTGAGCCCCCGTTTTTGGACCTCTTCTTTCATCGTGTTCAAAATTTCTTCCGAGCCTTTGGCCGCGCAACAGGCCTTGCCCGGCTCCCGCTGATTGATGCAGATGAAAATGTGCTTTTCAAAGCGTGACATGGGGATTATGTAGAATTTATAAAATGATGCGTCAAACTATTTTATCCATAGATCAAGGGACCACCTCCAGCCGGGCCTTTCTGATCGATCAAGACCTCAATGTGGTGGGGGAGGGTCAGCACGAGTTTAAACAACTCTACCCAAAGCCCGGATGGGTGGAGCACGATGCCGAAGCAATTTGGCAATCGACCCTCGATGCCATTCGCGACTGTTTGGCCTCGTCGCAAACCGATGTAAAACAGATTGCGGCGATCGGGATTACCAATCAAAGAGAAACGATCCTTTTTTGGAATAAAAAAACGGGGAGGGTTTTGCATAATGCCATCGTATGGCAGGACCGCCGCACGGCAGAGCGGTGCGAACAACTCAAAAAAGAGGGGCTCGAAGAAAAAATCAGGCAAAAAACGGGGCTTGTGCTGGACCCCTATTTTTCGGCCACCAAAATCGAATGGCTTTTTGAAAATAATCCTCAATTTAGAGAAATGGCCCAAAAAAATGAGCTGGCCTGCGGCACCATCGATTCTTTTATCCTCTGGCGGCTGACGGGGGGATTGATCCACGCGACCGATGTCACGAATGCCAGCCGGACCCTTTTGATGAATTTGGAAACTTGTGCGTGGGATGATGAAATGTGCGATCTTTTTCATGTCCCGAAAAATATTCTCCCCAAAATTGTCTCTTGTTCTGAAATTTACGGCACGACTATCAACGCCGACGGGCTCCCCAACGGCATTCCGATAGCCGGCATGGCCGGGGATCAGCAGGCGGCTTTGATCGGCCAGGCCTGTTTTGAAGCGGGAGAGGCCAAATGCACTTATGGGACCGGCTCTTTTATTTTAATGAATATCGGAAATCGCCCCCAATCTTCGCGGCACGGTTTGATCACAACAGTGGCTTATAAAATTGGGGATAAAATCGCTTATGCCTTTGAAGGTTCGGCATTTATCGCCGGTGCGGCGGTACAATGGCTGCGTGACGGATTGAAAATCATAAAACATTCTTCCGATGTCGAAAAATTGGCGGCAGAAGTTGCCGACAGCGACGGTGTTGTTTTTGTTCCGGCATTAGTCGGCTTGGGGGCCCCCCATTGGAATCCCAACGCCAGAGGCTCTATCACCGGCCTGACCCGCGGCACAACAGCCGCGCATATTGCCCGCGCCACACTAGAGGGAATTGCCTTTTGCCAACACGATATTTTAGAGGCGATGACAAAAGATATTGGAACCCCGCTTAAAATTCTCAAAGTCGACGGTGGGGCTTCCAAAAATAATCTCTTGATGCAGTTTCAATCCGATATCCTGCAAGTTCCCATTTCAAGGCCCAAGATGGTTGAAACAACGGTCTTGGGGGCCGCATTTTTGGCCGGTTTGGCGGTCGGTGTCTGGAAAGATTTGAACGACATCAAAAAAAACTGGAAAGAAGAGAAGCGTTTTGACCCCAAAATGCCAAGAGAGAAGGTTTCGGAAAAAACAGCTCTCTGGAATCTGGCCTTAAATAAAATTTAGCCGTTTATATAGATGTAAGCCAAAGCGCTTTCGGCCCATGAAAAAAAAGGGACGGCTTTTTTAAGAAGGACCATTTCTTCTTCCCCAAATAATTCGGGGTGAGCCTTGGCCCACACCAGAACCTTGTTCCCCTTGTTGGGGTTTCCCTCTATCGCCCCCACAATCAACAACCCCAATGGAGAGAAATCTTCCGACAATGCTTGGGCCGCGGTTACGTTTTTGACCGAAGCCGGCTGTTCCATGATTCGAGCCGCCTCTTTTAACGAAAAAACGGGCGCGTCTGGCGTTTGAAACAGAAAAATTTCAGGTCGCGCAATGCTTAAAAACAGAAGGGCGAGCTTGGCGCTGTGAAACCGGTTTGCCGCTGTTTTTATGGCTGGAACATCTTTTGCGGAGAAAAGATCGGAGCGGGCCACAACCAAAAGACGCAAGGCATAGGCCGCCTCTTTATTTTGGCGAGCCGCCTTGAGAATGCCGGGGATATGTTTTCTGCGAAAAGCGGAGGGGGTATCCTCCACCGCTTTGATCAGTTGGGCTATGGCCGCGTCTTCGTTTCTTTTTGCCCCCTTGACGAGAAGGGTCACCGCATCATGCATTGTTTTGATTTCCGGTTTTACCGAAGGGCGGGGCCTCACCAGAGACATGCCGCCTACCAGGGCCCTGAGATGTTCAAGACTTGTAGCCCCTAATGAGGGGGCCAGTTGAAGTGCCGCGTAGGCCTCTGCCGGTGGAAGGGTCGCTTCTAACGGTACGCCGGCAGGGGCACCCGTATTTGTCAAAGAAGGTAAAAAGGCATCTTCTCCAACCAAATGAACCATGGCGGAGGCCGTGAAAAAGGCAGAAACTGTAGAAACTACTGAACTCATTTGTTTTTCTCTCTTTCTATTACAGTTATCGGCGGGTTTCTGAAAAGGTTGCTTCTTGAGGGAGCATGTCCAAAGTGCTTTTCAGGTGGAGACGAGAGACAAAGGTTTCAATGGCGCCGTAGACCAATGCAATTCTCTCCTTTTCTCTTTGCGGTTTTTCGCCCCCCATCCCCTTCATGCCGAGGGCCAGAAGATCATGCTCCCCCCCTTCGACAACGAGCATTCCGTGCCCCAGCTTTTTCGCCCTGGCTTCTCTTTGGCGATAGAAGTCGGCGACTAATTTATATTCGGGGTCTTCTGTTCCGGACATGTGAAGGCCCGGAGTTTGGCGGACCGCCTCATCGCTTTCCGGCTTTAGGAAAGTCCATTGATCAGGCCCTCTTCCTGTTTCGACGATATTGGCCCCCTCTACTTCGACCAAAACCCCTTCATGAGCCATCACCATGGGAAAACCGTATTGTTGTGGAATAAAATCCCCGTCCGCGATTCTTTTTGTCAATGCGGGCCAGTTGGGCGCGGTCCATGCCGTGTCGTATCCTGAAACCAGAATCATCCCATCCATCTTTCCGGCGTGCCGTGTGGCATGCTCTTGTAACACATTGTCACCATGGCTTCTGCCGATGGGGACAAGCGGCATGGTGCCATGCGACAAAAAACGAAAATAATTGATAATACTATCGGCCCACGCAATAAATTTTTGAAGATCGTGAAAGCGGGTATCGACAACGCCGTAACCGTGATTGGGGGTGTCGAAGGGGATGGCATTGAACCGGAAATTATTTCTTAGTCGAATGGCCGGGGCCAGCATTGTCTGGCCTGTTGAGCGGGCACCGCCGGCCCCATGGAACATCGGCATCATGGCCCGGGCACCATCTATAAACCACCCCGCTCTATAGGGGATGTAAAAAGCGGTTTCAAAGCGGTGGTCATAGACGGCCGCAGCTCCAATATGGTCCAAGACTTCTTTTAATTCCCGCAATGGCAACCCCGATTCGATTCTTTTTCTCACTTTTTCGGCAAAGAGGGGATGCGCCAGGTTTGCCCCGAGATTTTCCTCCGTGGGGGACAATGCAAGCGTTTCCAGAATTTTGGAGAGTTTGCGGTCTTGAGCTTCTTCATGGCCTTCCAGCGGAACCCTCACGCCGTCGATATCGGCCATGCCGTTCTTAATGGGAATGGAGCGCCCCGCGATTTCCGCAACGCGATTACTCACCGTATAAACTTTGGGCGCCCGTCTTGACTCCGGGTTTGCGACCAGCCCTTGCAGGGTTGGCCCCGAGGAGGCGTCATTTTCAGTTTCACAGAGGGCCCGTCTGGCGGTTTCGAGAGACTGGCCGGCTCTCGTTTTTGCGTTGCGCGCCGCCAAATAATAATTTTTTAATTTCTGGAGGGACGGCGTCTCTTTTTGCCGTTCGGTTTGCAAATGGCCGTAGTTTTCCTTGAATGCTTCGTGTGCTCTCCAGAATGTTCCCTCCTTTCCGACATTACTCGCAATGATGTCATAAAGACGCTTCGCGGACTTGTCTTCGTCTTGTTCAGGCAAGATTGCGTACAATGTTTTTGCCTCTTCCAGAAGGGCTTTGGCGCTCATGCTCCATGGGGGGAATTTTTTGCGGAAAGCCTCTTCAAGAGCCGCCAGTTTTTCCGGAGTCAGTTCGAACGGTCTGTTTTTTTCCCTCTCGATCAATGCCAAAACAAGTGCTGATTTCCGTTCTATTTGTTCCAGAAGGGGGAGGTCTCTTGTTTTTTCCCTCCCTGCTTTTTGCCTGCCCCCTTTTGTCCACAGGATTTCCTCAAAGCCCTCCAGCGGACCCAGTATTTTTTCGACATGTCTTAAACCGGAAACGGCCATGTGATAAAGTTGTCCGTGAGAGGGAAGTTCTTTTGTCTTTTTTCTGAAATCCTCGATTTTCTTTTGAAGGTCGTTCATAACGTCCGCGGCTCCTTTTGAGACGTCGCGTATCTGTCTTGAAAGATCGACAAGATGCCTTAAATCATCGCGCAGAGAAGAGGGCCAGTCTTCGGCCTCGTCACCGAACGCGCTCATGGCTTCGCGGCGGGCGCGTCTCAACGCGGCGGTGGCCTCGCCGCCGGCGCGGTCGAGAGGAGAGAGAACCTCCTGCTTGGCGGGGCTGGTGTAGTTTTCAAGGGCTTCCAATAAAGGGGGAATCTTTTCGTATCCTTCCGGAAGGCCCCCTGTTTCCATATGAGGGGGCAGAACACCGTTCGCCGTTCGGGCCTCTTCCATGGAGAAGGCCCTCTCCAGATTTTCGAGTTTTTTCAAAAGAGGCCTTTTTTTACCGAGGATTTCAACGGTTACCGCGAAAAGAGCCTCTGCTTTCTCCAGAGAGGCCGGTTCTTCCTGCGCGGCATTTTCGTCGAGACGCTGTTGGAAGGCTTCCATATCCTTCAAAAATTGTTTGTAGTCGTCATCCAGTTCCGTTGTCAGCTCCCCTTCCGGAATGGAGAGATGCCCGAGTTGGCCTTCCACCTCCTCCAGCGCCAACCGGGCCTTTTCGATCATGAGGCTCCTCAACGTCGCCGATTGGAGGAATGTTTCGCGTTGCGCGTTAAATTCACTCAGAAATTCATTCAGTGTGTGGAGGCCTTCTCGCATCTTCCTGTCCATCTCGGCATCGATATGGGGGGCGCTTGCTTTCCACATTTCTTCGCATGAGGTTCTTGCCTTGTCCGCGTTGGAGAGGAGCAATTGAAGTGTGCCAAAAATTTCTCGCGACACCTTCAGGGGGGGGGATTTTTGTTCTTCCGGCGCGGTAAAGTTTTGGAGAATCCCCTCCGCAAACGAGAGATGATCCCGCATCTCTTCCAGAGCGCCCCTTACCGCGAGCAGGCTGAACTCAAGACGTTTTCGCGTCCCGCGATCGATCAGCCTGGGTCCCAACAGGTTCAGACGGTCCAAAACAAAAAGGAGCTCTTCCGTTGGAAAAACAAGACTCTTTTTTCTTAAATCGTTTGAGGAGGCCTTGACACGCATCCTTTCGAGGTCCATCCCCATGTGGAGCGCGAAAAAAGCCTTCAGTGCGTTCGGGCCCTCTTCTTCCCCTCTAAGAGATATCCGGAGGCGTTTTGAAAGGGGATCGATAGATCTGATTTGATCTTCCGTGGCGCCGGTTTCTACCAAAATGGAGAGACGGCTTTTTTCAACCAGGCCATTTTTTCGAACAATCTCTTTCAACGGGTGCTGTGAAATAGGGGTGCGAGGGGAGTCCAAACGGAGAGCCTGATTTTTCAGGGCCTGTATGGAAAAACGATAGACATTTTTCCATGCGGCCGGATCGTCGATTCCCGTAATCAGACGGCAAAGCCGTGCATGAAGGTCTTTGGGGGCTTCCCATCCGAACGAGTCGCGGCCATCCTGTAGTCCCGCGGCGGCGAGGGCCCCGTCGAGCGCTTCCATTTCCGGCAAGACCCTTTCCAAGCCGGTCTCCGGAACCTGTTGGAAAAGTTGTAAAGCGGAACTGACATTGGCGAATCCAAGAGAGGTGAAAAGCGTGGCGGTATGGATAGGCATCATCTTCAAAGAGGTTATCGAACAGTCCCGAAAAAAGTTGTGTCAAATCGGATTGCGCTTCGGAAGTCAATTGTTATATGGCTGGCCGCTTTTTTTTGGAGTTAACTGTTGGAGTTTACTGTTTGACAATCGGGCCAAAATCACAGATATCTTCCGGGACTAAAATCTTTATTAAATTCAGGTGTTTAGAATGTTCAAAATGGTGTAAACGCTTAAAGGGAGTGGTGAAAAATGTACGAAAACCGTGTTGTCATTCTGAACACGTTCGCTTTGCTCAGTGTAAACTCCGTGAAGAATCCCGTTAAAAATCGGGATCCTTCGCCCTTCGACAGGCTCAGGGCTCAGGATGACAAACGTAAAATTTTTCATTTTCCACTACTCCCTTAAAAGGAGAAAAAATGGCAAAACAAAATACCGCGCTGGACCAATCAAGCGCCTTTAAATACGAAAGAGACCCGAACGCAGTCCGTGTCCCGCAAACGGTACGCACCATGGGGGCTTTCCCCATCCGCGAGGTGAGCTCATGGACCCGCACCAAAGAAAAGCTGCTGACCCAAGCGGCCAACATTGCCTGGCACGGTTTTCAGGCGGTGAATAGAGTTTTGGGAGAGGGAAAGCCGTTTCAGCCGGCATGGGCTCCGGAACCCCTTTTGAAGAGCTATCAAAAATCGAAACCGCCGCTCGGTTGGCCGCGCGAAACGGATAGTTTGTGTCCTAAATGCGTCAAAGAAGTTCGCGAAGGGGTTATCAGCGGGACAATGAGTCTGGAAACGATGATGCAGCACCCCGGCGCCGTTAAAGCCAAAATTATTCAAAGAGATAAAGAAATTTGGATGACCAAGAGCTGCCCCAAGCACGGCTACTACGAAGATTTGATGTCAAACGACGCCGACTTTTTTGCTCACATTGAAAAACTCTATCCGGGCCGAGATTTCAAAAGCCCAAAAACCGAGGTGAGAAATCACGGCATCTCCACCATCCAATACGGCCGCGGCGTGGTATTGAATGTCGATTTGACCAACCGCTGTAACATGATGTGTGAGCCGTGTTTTATGGATGCCAATCAGGTAGGCTATGTGCATGAGCTGACTTTTGACGAGGTCAAAGAAGTTTTGGACAATTCCCTGAAAGTCAAGCCGCGCCGCCAGATGTCGGTCCAGTTTACCGGCGGGGAACCGACCATGTCGCCTTTCTTTCTGGATGCCATCCGCTACGCCAAAAAGGTCGGTTACTTCAGCGTACAGGCGGCGACGAACGGAATCCGCTTCGCGCAGGATCCCGGGTTTGCCCAGCAGGCTTATGATGCCGGCCTGCGCGTCGCCTATCTCCAATTTGACGGTGTTTCGAACGACGCCAATCAGCATCGGAAAATCGGCAATCTCTTTGAGATCAAATGCCGCGCCATTGAGAATCTTCACAACGCCGGCATTACGATTGTTTTGGTGGTAACACTGGTCAACACGGTCAACGATGATCAAGTCGGCCCGATAATTAAGTTCGCGATCGACAATTCCGACAAGATCTGCTTCATCGCCTTTCAGCCGGTCTCCTTCACCGGCCGCGATGAAGATATCGACGATGAAACCCGCAAAAAATGGCGTTTTACCTCTTCGCATCTGGCCCATGAGGTAAAAAAACAGACGGGGTTGAGCGAGCCGTTGCGCGATTGGTACCCGTTGTCGATCATCTCTGTTTTTGCAGATCTTGTTGACCGGCTCAAGGGCCCTGACAGTTATTGGGGGACGATGTCCTGCTCTTGCCATCCCAACTGCGGCGTGGGAACGGCATTGATGGTTAACAAAAAGACAAAAGAGTTCAAACCGGTGTCTGAATTCATCAACTTGCAGCAACTTTTGAAAGACATTCAGAAAATTACCGATGCGAATCGAGGGGAAACGCTGACCAAGGCGCAGATGGCCGCGGCAGTACTTCGCAATTATGATCCTTCCAAAGCGCCGAAGGGTTTGGCTTTGAAAGATCTGTTGATGAAATTTGACAAGCAATCGGGCGGGGCGTTGAGTGCCGCCAAGATCGACCATGGGGTCGGCAAAGAGAGAATGAAAGACGAGTGGCTCATTATGTTCGTCGGCTCAATGTGGTTTCAGGATGTTTTTAATTACGATTTCCGCAGAACCGAGATGTGTATCATCCCCTATGGAACGCAAAAGGGGGAGATCAGTTTCTGCGCCTATAACACGGGTGTCGGCTGGAGAAATATCGTGGAAGAGATGTACAAAAATGCTTCGCTTGGCGACTGGTATAAAAAACACGGGCGGCATGAAATTTATGCCACCGGCAAACCGGTCGATTTGCCGAGCTTTGAACATACGTTGAAACTCCCCACGGCGACAAAAGCGCCTGAAGTGCCGGAGAGCCTTAAGACTTCAAGTGGCGGTTGCGGTTCGGGCGGATGTCATTAGAAGATGAAATTAAGCAAATCGGCCTTGGACTTGGGCTTAATAAAATCGCCATCTCCAGGGCCGATTCTTTTCCGGAACACGCGGCCCTTAAAAACTGGCTGGACAAGGGTTTTCACGGCTCGATGTCGTGGATGGAGCGGGGCGCGTCAAAACGGATGAACCCTAAAGAGGTGATGCCTGGTGCCAAGTCGGTGCTCACCTGTGCCCTCAATTACAACACCGATTATCCTTATTCTGTGGATCAAAAAGAGTCCGGGCGGGGCTGGATATCCCGCTATGCGTGGGGAGAGGATTATCATCAGGTGATGGTGGAGATGTTGGAGCAGTTGGTTCAAAAAATTCGTCACCTGGTGGCCCCTGCCTGCCGGCAGGCAGGTGGCACCATATGTCAATTTTATGTCGATACCGGGCCGGTCATGGAGAGGGTTTTTGCCAAAAATTCGGGGTTGGGCTGGATCGGCAAAAACACCTGCATTATCGACAAAAAACTGGGTTCTTGGCTCTTTTTGGGGGCTATTCTTACCGATTTGGAGCTAAAACCAGACCCGATTGTCATGGACCATTGCGGTATATGCACGGCCTGCATCGCTGCCTGCCCGACACAAGCGATCACAAAACCGCACAGAATAGACGCAAGGCGCTGTATTTCCTATCTCACCATCGAACACAAAGGGGAAATAGAACCGGAATTGGCCCACAAAATGGGGAATCATCTTTTTGGCTGTGACATTTGCCAAGATGTTTGCCCCTGGAACCGCAAGGCCCCCAAAACAAGTTTGAGGGCTTTTCAGCCGAGAGAAGGGTTTTTCAACCCTCGCCTGGATGATTTTGAGGAGAAAGTGACGCAAGATTATCCAAAGGGCTTCAAGAACTCGCCCCTCAAAAGAGCCAAAAAAGAGGGATTGTTAAGGAACATGGATATTGCTAAAAGAAAATGAACCCGATCCCTTGACGATAAGGCTTTCTGACGTTATCTTAGGCTTTCCAAGGAACATTAAAATGGACCCAACAGAGAGAAAAAAAATGTCTGTTCAGTACTTTAGACAGGCCTACGAAGCCCAAACCCACGGGGATATCGGCGAGGCGATTATGTTGTATCAAAAATCGATCGAAACTTTCCCGACCCCAGAGGCTTTGACCTTTCTGGGGTGGGCCATGTCCTTTTTGGGCAAGTTTCAAGAGGCGATCGACATCTGTAAAAAGGCGATTGAGCTCGACCCGGAATCCGGCAATCCTTACAATGACATAGGCGCTTATATGATAGAACTGGGGCGTTGGGACGAGGCAATCCCCTATCTGGAAAGGGCCTCCCAATCATCAAAATACGATACCCCGTGGTTTTCCCACTACAATTTGGGGCGCATTTATGAACAAAAAGGGATGATTTTTAAGGCCAAACAGTGCTATCAGAGGGCCGTTGAGGAAAATCCCGAATATGTTTTGGCGTCGGAATCGCTGGAACAATTGAAATATTCTCTCAATTAAAGGAGTTTTATGGAAAACACAGAATTGGTTTCTCTTTCTGAAAAGGCCGTGGCCAAAATAAAAGAATACGGTGAAAAAATGCCCGAGGCCAAGGGAAAAAAATTTCGCGTCTATGTCCAAGGGGGCGGCTGTTCCGGTTTTTCCTACGGCTTTATGTTTGATGAAAAAAGAGAGGGAGACAATGTCATTCAGGCCGGCGGGGTCGATTGCCTTGTCGATTCGCAAAGCCTCATGCTTCTTAAAGGGGCCACGGTCGATTACGTCGAGGGCTTGAGCGGCGCCGGCTTTTCGGTCGAAAACCCCAACGCCAAAACCAGCTGCGGTTGCGGCTCCTCGTTTGGTGTATAAATCCTGTTTTACAAATCAGAGATCTTTTTTCTGAAAGGTGCGGAGCCCCAGCCATGCGGGAAGGAGCGTCCAAAGCGCCAGCGCGCCACCTCCGATGAAAAGACCCAATGTGTTTCCCAAGTATTTCTGAAAAAGGGCCCCGGAATAACCCATCATGGCGGCCAGATCGATTTTTAAAAGAAGCATGACACGGGCCAGGTCGATGGGGTTTAAGAGCATGAGGATCAGCACCGGTATCTCAAGAGGATAATCGCCAAAAAGCAAAACCACGCCGAACACCAAAACATCGAACAAAACAAAAAAGAAAAACCACAAAAGAAGCATCCAGCCGAAAATCAACTCTTTTTTTCTGGCGAGCGTGACGACATAAAAAGAGATGCTCAAAAAAATAAAAGTAAGACAGCACCCCAAGCATAATAGAAGGAGATAACTGCCAAAACCTTGCTGTGCGATATTGAACTGAATAAGAGAGCCGGCCCCCATTCCCAAAAGAAAACTTAAAACCAGCCCCGTCCCAAGACCAATCCATTTTCCAAGAAAGATATCCCGGCGCGAAATGGGAAGGGCGACAAGAATTTCGTGAAAAGGAAGGGCTTCTGAAAAAGAAATGCTTCCGAAGACGAGCGAAAAAAGAGGGACCAAAAGCAAAACCAGATTCAAAAGGGAAGCGGAGGCCTGCAAAGGATCGCCGGTGCCGATGTAGGTGAGAATGCCGCTGAAGATGAGAAAAGAGAGGCCATAGATCAATAGCCATTTGTTCCGGATGTTTTCGCGGAATTCAAACAGGGCGATCGTGACGACGGGCGAATTAAATATTTTTTTCATCGGGATTCGTTTTATTCCAGAAAAGATGCAAAGCCTCTTCCAGTGTTTTACTTTTTCTTTGCCGCATCATTTCTTGCGGGGCGATGACCGTATAGATTTTTCCTTCGACCAAAAGGGCCATCCGGTCCGCAATCTCTTCAACCTCCGCCATGACATGCGAGGTGAAAAGAACCGTTTTTCCCTCCGTTTTTTTTTCACGCATCAACTGTTTTAAATAAAAGGTGATGCTGGGGTCGAGCCCCAGTGTCGGCTCGTCCAAAATAAGCAGTGAGGTTTCAAACATGAAGCAGAGAAGGATGTTCACTTTTTGCGACATGCCGCCGGAAAGTTCACCGAAGGGCTTATGCCAGAACCGGTCTATTTGCAGGTCGGCCGCCAATTTTTCCTTGTGAACCCCCTTTTTCTGGCGGAGTTTTTCGAAGAGGGTTACAAGCTCTCTCACTTTGAGATGCGGCGGGAATTTTGGGTTTTGCGGCATGTAACCGACGTGCCGTTTATAACTTTTTTTACCGAGAATGGAGCGGTTGTTGAAGATAATTTCTCCGGAGGGGTCCGGGGCTACTATCCCCAAAAGAGATTTCAAAAGAGTTGTTTTTCCGGAACCGTTGGGCCCCAAAAGGGCAAAGAGGACTCCGTCGGAAACAGTCAGATCGACGCCGTCCAGGACTTTTTGGCGGCCGTAATGTTTGCTTAAGGATTGAATGGTGATCATAATTTTGCCGTCAGAGGTTTCATGCTGGGTGTTTTATCCTCAAGTGATTTTGGCGTCAGAACCGGAAAGACCTTTTCAGCCATCTCCAAAAATTCGATCACCGGAGAGGCCAAAAGGGAGACCAGTTCCGGATAACGGCTGATCCAGAGACCGAAAATTTTCATGGGGCGAAAAGGGACATCCCCCCGCCCGTCCCGGTCCAGATCATAACCCCTATAGCCGCTCCAGTAATTGTCGGCAAAGGTGTTGAGCGGGCTCATCGTGTTGGTCGCCACGTCAAAATAATTTTCGTAAAAGTTGTTTTTTGAGAAAATATTTTCCTCGGAATTCCCAAGAATATTGACCGCCCAGCCGTTGTTTTTGAAATCATTTTGCTCAAAAAGGATTCGCGTGATTCCGTCGGCGAAAATGCCGACGGTGTTTTTTGAAAACCTGTTTCCGAAAATCCGGCTGTCGGAAATATCTTTCAGTAAAAGTCCATAGGAAACTCTCCCCCAGCTTTTTTCAAAACGGTTTTGGAGCATTTCGACGTTCTTTGAGTACATCACCGCCACGCCGGTCTGGTTTTCGGCGAAGATATTTTTAAAATAACGGTTTCCCGGAGAATACATGAAATGAAGGCCGTAGCGAAGATTGTGCGAAATGACATTCTCTTCAACCAGAGAATCGGGGGTAAATTCCAGGTACAAACCGTCGCGGTGTCTTTGCACGTCATTTTGACGGATCACAATGTGGCTGGAATACCACGCATGGACGCCATTACCCGATAACACCTCGTCCTTGGCATTGCCGGTAATTTGATTTTGCGCCACCAGGCATCCATCCACTTTTGCGAGATAGATGGAATAGGTGTTGTTTTCAAAAATGTTATTCAGGAGCCTGCATCCCTTGGCCTCTTCGACGCGAATGCCGGCATATTCCGAAATATAACTGCTGCCCGAATTTTGAATGACAAACCCCTCGATCGTGGTGTCATCCGCCCGCAGATAAAAAACATGTTCCTTGTGGAGGCCGTCAATCACCGGCCGGCCGATGCCGATCAAATGAAGGGGCTTGTCTATAAAAAGAGGCCCCGCATAGATGCCGCTTTGGACTTTTACGATGTCGCCCGCCTTTGCCCTCGCGATGGCGTCGTCGATGGCCTGCACTTCACACGTTTTACAAACCTCGATTGTCGCGGCCCGCGCAAAAGCGGGAAACAATAAAAAAAACAAAAGAAACCATTTCATTGAGCCTCTCCCCCAAATTCGGCGATGGCCCTGTTCAAATCTTCCCCGGTGGCATAGGCGGAAAGGTTTTCTCCCATTGGAGAGGCAAGCCCGTCGCTTTTCAAAATGAAGGCTTTTTCAAACGCGATCCATTTTTGAGGATGATAAAAATCGGTGACCCATCGTGTGGCCCATAGGTCTGGATGCTCTTGGCTCCAGTTTTTCAGACATTCGATCGAATCAAAACGGTAAACTTTTCCCTTGGCGGAAAGGGCCTCTGCCTTGAACCGCATATCGACAATGTTCATGCGGCAGAGATCGCAGGAATGTTCGCCCGCGTTAAAATCGAGCGGTTTTGTCCGCGAGCAGGCGGCAAGAAGAAGAAACCCCACAAAAACCAGATTACGCATTTTTTGACCGGATCGTTTCGGAAATAATAACATAAAAAAGGAGAGCTCCCACCAACAGCAGTATCACGCCCCCCGCATGCGGCCAACTGCAGGATGTAATATTAAGAAGTTCTTTGCACCCTATCAGCGGGGGTTGGTAGGCCATGCCGGGAATAGAAATGGGGGCATCGGGGTGGAGATTGTGGCCGAAATTATATTCCCATCGCCAAAAGTCGTAAAAACCGGCGAGTCCCACGAGTGTCAAATTGATTAGCCCCAGATAAACCATGAAACGGCGGGCATAGAAAAAAGTGACCACCGCGCCCAGGATCATATAGGCCAGAATGTAGGGCATATATTGAAATTCCGGAATCGACTGTTCCACGATCGGATCCATGCCGACATAGTGGTTTAAGATATTGATATTTTGCAGATCAAATTCCGAATGACCCGTGATTTTACTGGCCCAAAGATACATCCCCATCCCCTCCGGATATTGCGGGGCGACGAGCCTGATCGACCACAACGGAAGAAAATAGAGAGAGAGAAGAAGAAAGCCGACACCCGCCACCAGATATCGGCTTTTCAGGGAAAGTTTTTTAAACATATTATTTGCTGACTCTCAAATACTGCTGCATCTCCTGATGTAGAGCAGAACAGAAATCGGTGCAATAGAAGGGATAAATTCCCTCCTTTTTCGCGTCAAAGCGGAGCGTTTTTGTTTCGCCGGGCATCAACAGCAAATTCGGCTGTGCGGCTCCAAAAACGGCAAAGCCGTGGGCGATGTCGTAATCCTGCTCCAGATTGGTGACGTGAAAAAGAACGGTGTCGCCCACCTTTGCCTCGACAATATCGGGTTTGAAGTGGGAGCGGATCGATGTCATGTAGACGTGCAGGGTCTTGCCGTTGCGCACAACCCTCGCCTCTTTTTCATTTTTGGCGGCGAACGGGTGCTCGTTTTTCTCAAGCGGATAGATTTTTCTGCTTTTATCCATCAGCATCGAGGCGGGGATTCCTTGCGCGTAGTGGGGTTCCCCAATCGTCGGGAAATCGAGCAATAATTTCATTTTAGCGCCGCTGATGTCGTAGAGCTGGGCGCTTTGGGTGACCTCTGGCCCGGTCGGCAGATAGCGGTCTTTGGTGATTTTGTTTAAGGCGATTAGATATTTGTCGTACGGTTTGGCAGAATCGCCGCCGGCGATGCTCAAGTGCCCGATGCTGTAATAGGCGGGAACACGGTCGACCACTTTCCATTCGCCCAGTTTCCATTTGATAACCTCGGAGCTGATGAAGCAGGAGGTATAAGCATAACCGCGGCTGTCAAACTCGGTATGCAGGGGGCCCAGACACGGCTTTTCAACTTCGCCGGCAAGGGTGGCTTCGTAATTCAGAACCGGAATGCCGTCGATTATTTTTAAAACCTGTGATTTGTCTTTGATCGCTTTAGCCAGTTTTGAAAAAGAGTGGACCGGAATAACCGTCGCCAGCTTGCCGCCGGCCACGATGTACTCCCCCGTCGGATCGACATCGACGCCGTGCGGGCTTTTGGGTGTCGGCAGAAAATACATCATCCCGGGACAATCATCGGGGTGGAGCATCTTGACGCTGGTCAGCCGTTCCGAAACGGCGTGCCTGTTTTCGGGATGGACATTCCGATAATAAGAAGCGGGGACCTCCTTGGCTTTTCCCTGATCGAGACACTGTTTGGCCAGGGCCCAGTTGAAAGCCAAAAGATAATCTTTGTCGTTTTTGGAGGCCTCGATTTCGAGCATCTTGTAGGCCTGCTCGGTGTTGTAGGTGGAAAAGAAGCACCAATCTTTGGAAGGCCCCTTGCCGCAGTGAACAATGTCGTAGTTGTAGCCCGGGACCAAGACTTGCAGATCGATGTTCATTGCCCCCGTTTTGGGGTCGACCTTCACCATGGTGATCGTCCCCTTGAACTCTCCTTCGGCGGCGCTTTCCACCGGGATATCCCTTTGCGGATAGGGGACTGAAAAACGGGTGGCCGCCATCAAGTATTCGGTGTTTTCCGTCAGAAAAGGGGAGGCGTGATTGCCGGAGCTGTTCGGTATTTCAAGAATCTCCGCCGTTTTAAAATCCGCTAAGTCGATCCTCGCGATTCTGGGGGTGTTATTTCCGTTGATAAAAAGCCAACGCCCGTCCATCAGCCCTTTTGTCAACGATATCTCCGTGTGATGGGCATCGTCCCACGGAATAAAACCGTGAGAGGTCATCAGCAGATTTTTGGTTTCTTCGTCGTAACCGTAACCGCTTTCGGGAAATTGCGAAAAAACGGGAATTTGTTTGAACAAACGGCCCGACGGAATCCCATAGACTGCCACCTGTCCGCTAAACCCCCCCGACATAAACCAGTAGAACTCGTCTTTTTGCCCCGGTGCTACATAAACTTTTTGCGCCGCGTTGCTGTCGAGCACATCGCCCGGTGTTTTTTGACCTTTGCCACAACCGCCTAAGGCGATGGCCATTAATAAAATCAAAAAAATCGACTTTTTAAACATAAATATCCTCCGTGGTTGTCATTCCGGCGACCTGCCTGCCGGCAGGCAGGAAGCGGGAATCCAGTTATTCATCAGTTTTCCGAAAATATTCCAGAATATCCCTTGCCTCATCTTGTGTCACATTTTGAAATGTCATCTGTGTGAAATAGGTCGCCAATAATTCTCTGGCAGTTGGGTCTTTCTCGGTCATCTCCTGCGGATTCATGATCATGTTCATGATCCACTCCGGAGAGCGCCTTTGCGTCACCCCTTTAATTGCTGGGCCGACATATTTTTCATCCAGTTTATGGCAGGCGGCGCATTTGCTTTCAAAAAGCTGCTTTCCCTTGGCCGCGCGTGCGGCATCAACCGGGCCCAAGGCGACGCTGGTTACAGGACCAACCCCCTTGCTTAACTGGGGAGCCTCCGGCACTGCTGCCTCTTCTTTTTTGCTGCAGGCGTTCAAGCCGGAAAAAGCGAAAGCCAAAAGCGCCGCAAGAATTATTGGGTGTTTCATGAATCCCTCCTTAGGTTTTTGAGAGTCGTTTTTTTGAGAAAATCAATATAGCTGTCGCGAATTTTTCCCCAGTGCTTATGCACGGCGCAGGCGGTTCCGGAGGAACATTGCTTTTTTCCGAGAAAACAATTCTTCCACCCGCTTATATCGTCAATGAGATCCACCACGTCAAAAAGCGTGATAGCCGCTGAATCTTTGGCAAGCCGAAAACCGCCGTTAAAGCCCTTTTGCGAAACGACCAGCCCCTCATAGGCAAGACTCTGCAAAATTTTACCCAGATAATTCTGCGGGGCCTTGATTTTTCTCGCAATGCTCACCGCCCCCTCCGAGCGCCCCTTCGGGAGTTTGGATAATTCAACGAGCGCTTTGACAACCTGAAGACTGGTTTTGGATAGCATGGGTATAACAAGCTAATCGCATGCCGGTATATGATTTGATGTCTGCCCTGTCAAGAATATTTTAACCCAGAGAGTCGAGCACGACCGATTTGGATATGAACAAGACCTCCAAATCGCTTTTGGCCTCTGCCGTGGCGCAATAGGGGGTGTTGGTCACAAGATGGTAAAGGCCGAATATTTTGGTTTCGCCGACGGGCAAAAAAACTTTTTGTCCGTGCATGTTTGTTCTGGAGAAACGTATTTCGCCTTTTTTTAGGATATAAAAACCGTATGGGGCGTGTCCTTCGTAGAACAAGACATGGCCTTTCTGGAGAAAAACCTTTTCCCCTTTGTCCGCGAATTTTTTCAGGTTTTCTTCAATGTCTTTTATGGCCTTCATCTCTATTTCAGAGACGCCGCAGCAATTGTCTTTTTCCATATAGATCCTCCATTGTTGAGGTTTAGAGTGGCAAAGGTCAAAAAAGGAATGATCGAGAACAGCTTGAAATATGATTCAAATCATCGTATAGGCCTCCATCGCATATG
>JAUYJH010000147.1 GCA_030688705.1 Deltaproteobacteria bacterium | reverse complement strand
ACCATCCCCGACAAGCCCAACAGCCGGTTGCAGAAGTATCGAATCACTGAAAAGGGACAGGATCTTTTGGCAAGATCGACTTGAGGGAATGATGGCAAAAGCAAAAAAGAAGACCGAGGAGAGTGCTCGACTGGACAGGTTGGGGCGGTCTATCGGAAAAATTATTGAGGGACGCGATGAGTGGGCTCGTCAGATAGTAGAGTTGTATGCCCCAGAGGTGAAAAATATTCTGCTGACGCGGAACCGAGATGAACACCGGATTTGTAAGGCACTGGATACTATGCTCGATTATTGTTTCGACCCGACCATGTTGGCTTTGTTCAAAAAACTCTGTCGCCACTATTACTTCATCGACCCGGTTGGGGCGGCATCCTATGTGTATGCCTATCGGGATATGTGGGATAGCCGTGAGGGAAAATCGAATAGTAAGTGACGAGGGGTCAAATCTTGATATTTGCATTTTGAAATGACGCGGGCAATCAAGAAAAGTACTCGTGCCGACGATTTTGAAGCACCTGCCGTACTAAATCCGTCACCTCTTTAGCTTCATCCCTCAATAAAATTGCAAACCGGCTGGCACGCCATTTGCTTTATGTCGGGGTGACGGGTTGACCGGTGGAGTAAAACTGATAGAAACAATTTGGGGGTCAAAATGAAAAAAGATAATCTGGCCGTTTTTGAAAATTATAAAATCCGCCGTCTATACGATGAGACAACAGAAACATGGCTTTTTTCTGTGGTGGACATTATTCAGGCCTTGACCCAGCAACCCGATTTTCAGGCGGCCAGAAACTACTGGAAAGTCTTAAAAAATAGACTGAATAAAGAAGGAAGTGAAGCGGTTACAAATTGTAACCAGTTGAAAATGATGGCTGAAGACGGGAAGTTACGCCTCACGGATGTTGCCACCCCTGAAACCTTATTAAGACTTATTCAATCCGTCCCCAGTCCCAAAGCCGAGCCGATCAAGCTCTGGCTTGCAAAAGTCGGCCATGAACGCATGCAAGAAATGGCTGACCCATCCAAATCTATAGATCGTGCTAGGGACACTTGGCAAAAACACGGGCGCAGTGAAAAATGGATCCAGCAACGGATGATGGGGCAGGAATCTCGCAACAAACTCACCGATTATTGGAAAGAACATGATATTAAAGAAGGCGAAGAGTTTGCCATTCTCACCAATATCATCCATCAGGAGTGGGCTGGAATTAGTGTCAAAGATCATAAAAAAATAAAAGGATTGCAGACGCAGAACTTGCGCGATCACATGAGCGAGGCAGAATTAATTTTTACTGCTCTTGCGGAACTTTCCACCCGTCATATTGCCGAGAGTATGCAAGCCAGTGGAATGCCCGAAAACAAAGTGGCTGGTAAAAAAGGCGGTGGCATTGCCAAAAAAGCGCGGTTGGAGCTGGAAGAAAAAACGGGCAAGAAAGTCGTTGCCGCAGATAACTATTTGCCTTCAAAAACAACGAAGAAACTAAAGGGAAAAGGATAATACTTTTATTATTGCCCCGATTGTTCCTACTACCCCCCTTAGAAACAGTTCAAACTGAGCGAAGCAATCCCGCGGTATTTTAAATCCATCGAATTCGATGGATTTAAATAATTCGACGGGTCAAGTCTTGACCTTTTCATTTTGAAAATGAGGTGGGGGTGGAAAATGAAAAGTTACGGCGTGACCTAATGCATACAACTTTGCAGTTCAATACATGTTTAAGCTTATGATATTATTAGTATATCTAATATCGCAATTCGCGATTTACAAAGGGGGTTGTTTCGTGCATCATCAGAAAGATGAAATCTCATAATGGCATACGGCCACAAGATGTTGTTGTTCTTCTAAAGATTGTTGCATTGGGTGAAGAGTCTTGGCGGCACGTTGATTTGGCCCAATATTTAAATCTAAGTCAATCCGAGGTCAGCGAGGCCTTGAACAGATGCCAATTGTCTGGGTTGGTGTCTCCCGACAAAAAAAGAGTGATGCGAGCTTCTTTTCTGGAATTTTTGGTTTATGGGTTAAAATATGTTTTTCCTGTGGAGCTGGGTCCGGTCTGCTTAGGGATGCCCACAGCGCATTCCATGACCCCTTTAAATAAAAAAATTGTCTCCAAGAAAGAAGAACAATATGTCTGGCCGGCAATCGATGGTGTATTGAAAGGTCATTCCATTCGACCTCTCTATGAAAAAATTCCGGATGCGGCCAGAAAGGATAAAAAGCTTCATGAATTGCTTGCTCTGGTCGATGCCCTTCGTGTAGGACGCACCAGAGAACAAAAACTTGCTGTCAGTGAACTAAGAAAGAGGATTTTAGGTGAATAAATAAGGGGGTGATTTTGGATTCTATTGAAATGATCCAAGTTGTGGCGAAGTCTCTTCAAGATTTAAAAGAGGATGTCGTGTTTATAGGCGGTGCCACCGTCGCTCTCTATTTTGATGAAGAGGTTTTATTTGAAGTGCGGCCGACAGATGATGTCGATTGTGTTATTGAGCTCACGACACGAGCCCAATACTATCAGCTCGAGGAAAAATTGAGAGAAAAAGGATTCCGAAATGCTACGAATGCAGGGCCGCTTTGTCGGTGGAAGATCAGGGGTATTACAGTCGATATTATGCCTACCAGCCCTGCGATATTGGGTTTCTCGAATGCTTGGTACACAGAAGGCATTGAACAAGCAAGATGGATTGATTTGTCGAACAAAGAAAAAATAAAAATTTTTTCAGAACCCTATTTTTTGGCGACGAAAATAGAAGCATTTAAAGGGCGGGGTGGCAATGATTATCGCATGTCTTCTGATGTGGAAGATATCATCACAATCTTGAATGGTGTTCCTGATATTGTCGATAAAATTTTGCAGGCTCCCTCTTCGGTCAAAAAATATTTGCAAAAGTCTTTCAAGGAAATGCTGGAAACTCAAAATTTTCATGAATCTGTTTATGCACATCTTCCCGAACGACAATTCAAAGAAGAAAAAAAGAAACTTTTGGTCAATAAACTGGAAAAATTGATTGTCCCATGACCAATCGACGGGGCCAATTCTTGATCTTTTCATTTTTGGATAATCGGGAGATTACTTCTCCCGCCTGCGAATGCCGCTATGGCGATACCGGCAAGGCAGCTCTGTGCTGGGGAGAGACCATATATTTTTTTGCAAATCCTTGGCTTCTTTTTCTGCCTGCACATAGCGTTCTGGATTGTAATTATATTTTCCCTTGTCCTCCGGATAATCCCGGCAAAGCGGTCTGTAATACGTCGCCAAGCCTTCTTGGATCATTGTGAGAGCGACATCCTCTTCCCCAACGAAGACCGCCCCCAACACTCTTCCGTACCGATCACTCCCTTTGCCCACGGGCTTGATGGTCACGTTTGCGGAGGCGAGAATCTGTTTCAAACGGAAGGTGGCCAGTTTGGAATACGGCTGGCCTTTTTCCGGGGCGTCCATGGCGGCAATGCGCACTTTGAAGGTCACATTACCGTCGGTCGCAGTGAAAGTATCACCATCCAGAATTGAGACCGCTTTGTATTTGAATGAAGAGCCTAGGAGGGGAGGGGAAGAGAATAAAATCAGCGTGAAAAACAATATTATTTTGATTCTCATTTTTCATACTCAAGGCTGTGCTTCCGATACGCGCAAAATTCACACTCGGCTTTGGGTTCCGGAAGAAGGTTGCTCATCAGACAGGCTTTTGCGGCCACGACAGTTGATTCCACCCAAGAGTCATCCCCTTTGTGGGGCAAGAGATGAATATCGAAGTGAAGGTGGCCATCAAAGGTGGGTCGGCTTTTGCTGGCGTTGACGTAAACAAAATAACCGGTCTTTTGCACCTTGAAACCATTTTGCCTAAAGAGCCACTGATAAATTTCCATCTGTCTTTTGTAGCCCCCCTTCCATGCATCATCGAGGGTGATCTCTTTTTCTGTGGAGGTGGCCTTGTAATCGACGATGATAATCTGCCCGTCAGGGGTTTGCCAAATGTCATCAACAGCGCCAGAGAGCAAAAGATTGGTCGGTTGATGATGGTATTGGATCCCCTGAAAATTTTCCCGCCAAATATCGAGATTGGGGTGTTGAAAAGGGACGGCCTTGATGCCGTGCTCTACCATTAAAGGATGCGGTTTTCCCTTGGCACGATAAACATCAAATTCTTTTTTGAGCAGATGGTCGACTGCGATGTTGAGCGTGAAAGGGAGTTGAGGGAGTGATTTCAGCCCAAGCCTTCTATCCAGATAAAAACAGCGCGGGCATTTGAGAAAGTTTTCGAGTTTGGTCCGGCTAAGTTTGAACGGCTTGTCGGAGCCGGGATCAAAAACATTGCGGGTGCGTTTGCCGTTGGACATGGCGATCAATATTCCCCCGGGGAGATTTTTCTAAGGGCTTTTTTTTGGGAGACCTGTTTTTTGTTGGCGAGCATTTTTTCTTTGGCCCTCTTGGAGCGGCGGCGTTTCTGGCGGCGGATTTTTTCACGCCGCTGTTCCTCGGCGCTTTTTTCTCCCTCAATTTCATGCGCAATCTTTGCCACCAGAATCCGCCTTGCAAAAAACCGGTTCATGGCCTGCGACCGGGAAACCTGGCACCGGACTTCTGTGCCGGTGGGAAGATGGATCAACTGCACGCACGAAGAGGTCTTGTTGATCTTTTGCCCTCCGGCGCCGCTCCCCCGGATGAATTTTTCATTCAAATCGCTCTCACGCACCCCATACTTCTCCATATCCCGCAAAAGAGATGCTTGTTTGGAGGGTGAAACGGGAAAAGCCGGCATATGGACTCCCTTCTTTCAAAGCATAATGCAGGTATGCTAAGAGGTAAAGCCTATGAAACAGATATCGATAATTTTGTCAGCCCTGCTTGTGCTGTTTCCAACGATAATCGCAACGGCGGGGGAATACAAAGTAGAAAAAGAATATTGCAAAAGCCGGGGCTGGAAGCAAAGCGATTACCAGTTTCATGACTGCATGGTGAAAGAGGGGGCAAAACAGCGGTGCTTGGCGAAAGGTTTGAAAGAGGAGAACCCCGAATTTAAAAAATGCTTCCGCGTGGAACAGGCGTGGGTGGAATGCGACAGCACCGGCGCAGGCCGCGGGAGCTCGGACTTCAATTTTTGCATGGAGAGAGAATTGGGAAAACGCCGCTAAATTTTACCGTCTTTGGCCAAAAATGCGGAGCATCATCAAAAACAAATTGATAAAATCAAGATAGAGCGCCAAGGCCCCCATGACGGCGGCCTTTTTACCCTCGTCGCTCGTTTCATCCACCGTTTGTCCGATCCGTTTGATCTTTTGCGTATCATAGGCGGTGAGCCCCACAAAAATCAGAACGCCCGCGTAGGTGGTAATCCAATAGAGCATGCTGTTTTGCCAAAACATATTAACCAGCGTCGCCAAAATAAGCCCGATCAGCGCCATAAAGCAGATGTTGCCGATGCGTGTGAGATCGGTTTTGGTAAAATAGCCGTAAGCGCTCATGAAACCGAAAGTCCCCGCCGTGACAAAAAAAGTGGAGGCGAGAGAGGCGGACGTAAACGCCAGAAAAACAATCGAAAGAGTGAGCCCGTTCAAAAGCGAATAGACGACAAACGCGACAGAGGCGGCCTGCACCGACATTTTGGCGATGCGCGCGGAGAGGTAAAAAACAAGACCCAGTTCGCCGATAATGAGACCGTAAAAAACAATCTGGTTTCCCAAAATGACCTGCTGTAAGGCAGGCGTAGAGGCGGTCCAAAGCGCCACCACGGCCGTCAGACACAACGCCACCGCCATCCACCAATAGACTCTGCCGATAAAAGCCCGTTCATCCAGAACCCTTGCTGAAATTTCCGTTGTTTGCATGGGGCTTTTTATACGATAGTTTGACCACAAATGAAATATCTAAATATCATCCGCCGCCATGCCGAAATGGTTTTTGATCTGGAACGTTCCCTGCCGCTTATCCGAGCGATTGAAAAAACAGTCCGCCCCGGAGATGTTGTGGTCGACCTCGGTTGCGGTTTGGGAGTGTTAAGTTTTGCGGCGGTAAATGCCGGCGCCAAGCGGGTCTATGCGATCGATGTCGATTCCGGGGCGCTCGATTTTGCGCAGTGGCAGGCGAAACAGTTGGGGATGGAAAAGAGAATTTGTTTCTTTAATGACCACTCTTATCATGTAGATCTTTCTGAAAAAGCCGATCTGCTGATTCAAGAAACGATCGGGCGGCTGGCGTTTGATGAAAATTTTTTGCCGACATTGATCGACGCAAAAAAGCGGTTTCTAAAACCGAGCGGAAAAATCATCCCTGCCAAAGTGGCTTTAGTCGGCGCCCCAGTCGATTTTAAGAGGAAATTTATCGCAAAATCTTCTTTTTTGGCCGAAATTACATCAAAATCAGTAAAAAATAGGTCAATCAGCATCAAAAAATCATGGGAATTGGCTAAAAAATCAAATTTTAAGGGCATTTTGGTCTG
>JAUYJH010000136.1 GCA_030688705.1 Deltaproteobacteria bacterium | reverse complement strand
GATCAAAAGAAAGGCCGCGCGGAAATAATGTTTGGTGTGCCGCATTAGAGTGGTTCCTTTTCCAAAAGCCATTTGAGGAAGTTTTTTTGGTCCCTTTTAACAACCGGTTTTTCCTCCAACACCTCGCCCGAAAAGACCCAGTGGAGGGAAAACGTCCCCAATTTTTGTGGGTGCAGACGGATGGACGGGGGGAGTTTTTCTTTCGCAAAAACCCACCGCATCGTCTCTAAACCCTCCAAAACAGAGTGTTTAATGAAAGAAAGCATGACGGTCAAGATGTCACAGGCTTTAAAGTGGGACAATGATTTGGATCAGCAGAAAGGCTGATATGGAACATTCCTACTTTTTCGAGGAGAGCCAGCGGGCCAAGGTTTCCAAATCTTCCGGGGTGAGGGAACTTTTAAATTCCGGCATGACGGAATCGGGGTTCAATGCTTGCGGGTTTTCGGTATAAGCCTTAATCCAAGAGGTTTCTCTAAAGGCGCCGATATGGCTCAAATCGGGGCCCATGTCGCCCCCCTTGCCATCCACTTTGTGGCAAGTCTGACAATTCTCCTGAAATAATTTTTCCGCCTTCACGACCGAAACCCCGCCACCACCGATGTCTCTTAAATAGGCAATCAAGGCGTAAATTTCTTCATCCAAGAGATTGAGCTCCGGCATTTTGGACCCGGGAATCACCGACTGCGGTTTGCGAAAATGATTTTCAATCCATTTGTCGGAACGGATCGGAATGGTTGCGGCCAAGTCGGGCCCAATGTTGCCACCTTCTCCCTTCATCGAGTGGCAGTAGGCGCACTTCAAGTTGGTGTAGAGTATTTTTCCCTCAAGAATCATCGGATTTCTTGCGATTCTGGGGTTCAGCAGAGGCGATCTCCACCCCTCATAGGTGAACCAGATGAAAAGAGTGACGGCTACAAGCCCGATCCCCATGCTAAAGGGGCGGGCTGTCGGGTGTCTCTCTGCGGGGGAACCGAAAAATGGGAGCAGAAGCAAAACGATGACGCCGACGGTCGGCAGAATAATGGCGGCCACGGTTTCAAGCGAACCGGGAAACAATTTCAGCATTTGAAAGAGAAAGAGAAAATACCATTCGGGGCGCGGGTTGTAGGAGCTGTCGTTCGGGTCGGCCGGGTCGCCCAGATGGGAGCCGAAATAAATCGCCAAAAAAGAGACAATGCCCAACACAATCGCGACGGCCACGATGTCTTTAAAAACGCTGTGGGGGTAGAACGATTTTCCCTCCCCCTTCAGTTTTTGATAATCGGGGGGCTCTTTTCCCTTCGGATGAGGAGGGGCGGAGATGCCATGATAAACGACAAGATAGAGATGCAAAGCCATCAATAGGGCAAGGAGCGCCGGCAAAACAAGCACATGAAAAGAATAAAACCGTGAGAGGGTTAAAGCCCCCAGTTCTCCTCCCCCTTTAAGAACTTTGGCGATCAAGGGCCCCAGAAAAGGGGCCTGCTCTGCGATATTGACGCCGACGGCGGTGGCCCAATAGGCCTTTTGATCCCACGGGAGAAGGTAGCCGGTAAACCCCAGGCCGAAAACAACCAAGAGTAGAAAAATGCCAATAATCCAGGTCATCTCCCGCGGCGCTTTGTAGGAGCCCATCACAAAAATGCGCAAAAGATGCAACAGCATCAAAACAATCATGGCCGAAGCGCCCCAATCATGGAGCCCGCGGATGAACCACCCCAGCGGAACCTGATTCATGATGTAGAGAATGGAATCGTAGGCGTGGTCGGGAGAGGGGGAATAATTCATCGCCAAAAGCATTCCCGTCGCCACTTGAACCAAAAGAACGGCGAGGGTGGCGGAGCCGAGCGTGTAAAACCACGACCACGGCTTTGGGTTTGGAATCTTTCGATCCAGCAAAGCCTCTTTGATATTATTCCAGCCGAAGCGGTCCTGAACCCATTTCAGGGGGTGCATAGTTTATCCCTTTTTGATGACAGGCAGAATCCAGAGTTTCCCGTTTTCAACGCGGTTGGGGTAGCGGTCGAGCGGTCTTGGCGGCGGACCGGCCAGCACCTTTCCTTCCATACTGAAAACACCATTATGACAGGGGCAAATAAATTCCTTTTTTGAGACGCTCCAATTGTAGGGACAGCCAAGGTGGGTGCAGGTTGGGTCAAAGACGCTGAATTCTTTTCCGTCTTTCGTCACAACCCAGGTGGAGCGTTTTTCCTCCACCGTCATCCAGCCGTCTTTGCGCCGCTGTACAAATTCCACCTTTGTGGGTGAATCGAGAGGGATTTTGTCGGCCTCTCCCAAAAAAATCCAGTCTTCTTCCCCCTTTTTCCAGATCGGGGATAAAAAGTAGGTGGCGGCCGGAGTCAGAATGGAAAGGGTAATGAGACCCCCAAGCCCCAAAATGCCGTAATTTAAAAATTCACGCCGATGCATTTTCATTTGTGCGTCAGATCTTTGATCAACGCTTCGGATATTTCGGTCACCTTTGTGACATCAAACGAGTGCCACATCTGTTGGATTTGCCGGTAGCGTAAAAGATATTCCTTCTCTTTTTCTTGATCTTCTTTTGGAATTTTGGTTCCCCATTTTTGCGCCAGTTTTTTCTGATACAAATCGAGGGAGCGTTTTGCGGTATCGATCAGGCTCAAGGCTTTGGCCGCCAGCGAAGGTTTGCCGTGGCACAAAGAGCAGGTGCTTTCCATTTCTTTGTATTTCATCACCGTCGTGGCCATGGAGCCGTGGCAGGTGAGACAATTGGGCCCCTTGCCGGTGTTTTGCAGCATGCGGTAATGGGCGCTTTTTCTGAATTCTGTGTATTCCGCCGCATGGCATTTTCCGCAGGTTTTCCCCACGTTTTTGAAATAAACCGAAGAGCTTTTATTCCCGGACGGCAAAACGCCCTGATGGGCTTTGACGGGGTCTGTTGTCGCGGGGTTGCCGCCGTGACAGGCCTCGCAACCGACCCCTTTTTGGGCGTGAATGGAGCCTTTCCAGTCGGCGTAGTTATGTTCCAAAAGGGAAGATGTTTTTAAAGTTTGATGGCATTGGGCACAGGACCCCTCTTTCGCCGAGGCGGACGGGATGATGAAAAAAAGGGGGACGAAAAAAAGCCAGGCCAACTTGAGCATCAGAGCTTTTTACTCCGGAAAAAATAAAAGACAATGATTTAAAACAGGTTTGTTATTTGACGTGCGGATTATGGCAACGGATGCAATCTTCGTTTGGGTCCAGTCCACGATGCCCTTTGACATCCATCCCCATTTTTCCATGGCAGTTCAAACAATTTTCGCGCGTCGGCCAAATACCCTCTTCCCCTTTCCCCTTCGCCAAAAAATTGTGGCACTGGGTGCAGTGGATGAAGGCCATTTTATTTTCCATGCCCTCTTTGTCGCTATGGCAGGTGATGCAGACGTTTACGGGGCGGGCGATATTGTGTATCCCCTGTCCGTGGCAGACAAGACATTCAATTCCCGCTTTTTTGAAATGAATTTGGTGACCCGCCGTTTCTTCAATATTGTGCCAGTTTTGTTCTTGGGTCATGTGGCATTGCACGCAGATTTTATGATCCAAAGAGGGGTGGTGGACTACTTTGTCGGGGCGTTCCGTGACGTACATCCACAATTGGTGAAGGCTATCCAGCTTGCTCTGTTTGTGGCATTCGTGGCAATTGACCATGGCGTGGGTCCCCTCGTGCCACTTTTGAAACGGTTCCCGCATGGTATGACAGCTGACACAAAATTTGGGGTTGTATTCGATCTGATAGTAACCATAGCCGCCGATCCCCAAAAAAATCAAAAGAACGGCGGCCACAATAAGACCCGGAACCCAAGTCTTGGGGTGCCCCAGCCAGCGGAAAATTTTTTCAAACACAAACCCTCTCTTACTTTTGAGGCTCTTCGGAAGGAGGCATCATCATTTGCATGTGCTTTTCCATCCAGGCGTCTTTTTTATCCATCTTACAACACCGTTTGATGGAGAGATAACCGACGCAGGCAAGGCCCAGCAAGGAAACCGCCGAGATGAAAATGCCGACGAACTTCCCCCATTTGCCGCAAGTGGCGTCTGATTTGGCCTGTTGGCAGACCTTATAGCCGAACGCCAAGGCAATCAGCCCCAAAAACACCGCGATATGCGGCGCGAAAGAAAAAAACCCGTGATGCATTCCAAACATAAACCCCCCTTTCTCATTATCGAGAAGGGGGGAGTTTAAAGAAAAAATATTTTACCGCAAGGGTATTTACTTTAAAGACCGAGAACGTAATCGGCCAGGGCGCCCAGTTCCTCATCTGACCCTTTGACTGCCGGCATGGTTGCCTTGGGGTTCACCGACTTCGGATCCTTCATATATTTGACCATCGCGGCCTTGTCCATTTTACAGACGGCCAAATCTCCCCCTTTTTTGCCGGCGCCGTGGCAGGCACCGCACATCTTGCTCTTGTACAACGCCGCACCGTCCGCCGCCAAAGCTGCCGAGGCCGCAAACAGGCTTACTGCCGTGAGAAGAATAATTTTCTTCATGGGTTTCTCCTTTTTGAACTCCAGTTTAACACGTTTTCTAGAACGATCAATTGCCCGATGACAACATGATATACGTCATATTGTTTATGATGATTTTATTGATGATTTGAGGCGGTTGTTATATAGACGATTTAAATTTACGGGAGGAGACATGTTCCAAAAAATATTTTTTGTTTTTTTCTTTTTTTTAACGACGGTCGTCGCGGGCTGCAAGGCAAAGCAGACCGAGCTTGCCGATGGCAAACAGCTTTATAATATTCACTGCTCCGGCTGTCATGGGGTGAAAGGGGACGGCAACGGCCCCATGGCCAAATATCTTTTTCCCAAGCCGCGCGATTTAACCTCCGGCATTTTAAAATACCGGACCACGCAGGGGCCCGTTCCGGCCGATGCCGATATTTTACAGACCATGAAAGTGGGGGTGCCTGGGACCTCTATGCCGGGGTGGGATGTTTTGAAGCAGAAAGACTGGAAAAATCTTTTGGCTTACGTGAAAATGTTGTCCCCTCGTCTTGCAAGGGGGTCCTCCGGTAAAACGATTGATGTTCCCGAAGAACCGAAAAATAAAACGACATCGGCCGCGGCCGGAAAAGCGCTTTACGGAAACGCCGGCTGTGTTGCCTGCCACGGGGTTGAGGGGCAAGGGGACGGGCCCGCCGCCACCGCGTTGAAAGATGTCTGGGGAAATCCGGTTATTCCGAGAGATCTGACGCATGGGCCCCTGAAATGGGGAAATTCCGGAAGAGATATTTATAGGAGTCTTTGGAACGGCGTTCCCGGAACGCCGATGCCGGCTTACGGCGCCACCTTTACCGGCACACAGCTCTGGAGTCTGGTTCACTATATCCAATCGGTTCAGCAAAAATTGCCGGAAGGTTATGACCCCTCCAATCCGAAAAGAAACTTGATCAAAATCAATTCGGTTGCCGGAGAACTTCCCGACGATTGCAGCGCGCCTGCGTGGCAAAATATCAAATCAGCACCGGTTTTTTTGAAACCGCTCTGGTCTGAAAAAGGAGAGGTAGAGTGGGTGGAGGTGAAGGCCTTGCACAACAAAAAAGAGGCGGCGTTTTGTTTGAGCTGGGAAGATGACCAGGTCAATATCGGTTTAACGATGAGCGATGCGGTGGCTTTGCAGTTTCCCGTGAAGCCGATTACCAATCCCGTACAGCTTCCCTATCTTGGATTGGGAAATCCGGGAAATCCGGTCGATGTCTGGCTTTGGAAACCGCAAGGGGCTGTCCAGCTTTCCGCGGTCGGCGTCGGGACGCAAAGAGGCGGTCGTGCGGACGAACAGGCCGTCACCGGCAATGGTGTCTATCAAGACGGCCGCTGGACGGTTGTGATCAAGGGGCCTTTGGAACAAAGAAACCCCAAAGCCACGCGCTTTGCGCCGGTCGGTTATCTTTCGTTTGCCCTTTGGGATGCCGATATTCCAAAACAATTGGGCCTTCATTCGTTTTCGGAATGGATGATATACGAGATGGAAGGCACGCCGGCGAAATGAATGCTCAACAAATTCCCGTTGTCGTGGTGGGGGGCGGCATCGCCGGGATGGCAGCCTGCCACGCCTTGGCGCAAAAAGGAATCCCCTTTCTTCTTTTGGAACAATCTTCCCGATTGGGCGGGGTCCTGGAGACTTTTCGGGAAGGGCCTTATCAAATGGAGATGGGGCCCTTCAGTTTTTTGCCGAAGGCCGCGTCTCTTTTAAAATTGGCTCAAGATTTGGGTGTTGGCGATGAGAGAATAGAATCCGACCCCCAAGCGGCGCAAAACCGTTACGTTTTAAAAGGCCGAAAGTTGGTTCGCCTTCCTTTGACCCCGAAAGATTTTTTATTTTCCTCTCTTTTGTCTCCTTGGGCAAAATTAAGATTTTTGCTGGAACCCTTTGCCAAAGGGGCGCCGCCGCATGAGGAAACGATCGCCGAATTTGTAAAACGCCGTGCCGGCCAGGCTGTTTTGGATAATATGATCGGCCCTTTTGTTTCGGGTGTTGTGGCGGGCGACCCCTACAAGTTGAGCATTGCCGCACAATTTCCGATTTTTAAAGAGCTCGAAAATAAATACGGCTCTCTGTTGAAGGCATTTGCGGAGAGGCTCAAAGCAAACCCTGCGCCGCCGACGCTCTTTAGTTTCAAAAACGGCATGGAGACCTTGGCAAACGCTTTCTTAAAAAAATATGGAGAATCGGTGCAGCTCGACACACGCTTGGATGTCATTCCGGCGAAAGCCGGAATCCAGTCTATTGCCAAGCATTTGATTCTCGCCACCCCCGCCTATATTGCCGCCAAACTCTTGGAGCCA
>JAUYJH010000121.1 GCA_030688705.1 Deltaproteobacteria bacterium | reverse complement strand
ATATTACTTTAAAATTAGAGTGTTGGCTAAAAAACAGGCAAAGAAAACCGCTGATCCTCCAAGGGGCCAGGCAAGTCGGCAAGACCTTTATTGTCACTGAATTTGGAAAGAACCATTTTAAAAAATGTCACATCTTCAACTTTGAAGAAAATAGGGAAATACATTCTCTATTTGAAAAAAATTTAGACCCCAAGAGGATCATTGAGGAACTATCTTATGTCCGAAGAACCCCGATCAGTATCAGGGAGGACCTCGTTTTTTTTGATGAGATTCAGGAATGTCCCAAGGCATTGACCTCGTTAAAATATTTCTGCGAAAAAATGCCGGAATTGGCCCTTGTTTCAGCCGGATCCCTTCTTGGAATAAAGCTGTCTGAAGAATCCTTTCCCGTCGGAAAAATAGATTTTCTACATCTCTATCCGATGCGGTTCCGGGAGTTTTTGGAAACGGGTGAAGACAGAATGCTGGTGAAAGCCTACGACAATGCTTCCATCGATCGTCCGGCCGCTGGGATGGCTCATCAACAATTGTGGCAGGAGCTTTTGAACTACTACGTAACCGGAGGCATGCCGCAGGCGGTGCTGATCTATCTCGCGAACAAAGAAAACAAGCCTGCTGCATTTGGTGAAGTCCGAAGAATGCAAAAGATTTTGATCGATAGTTTCAACAAAGACTTTGCAAAGCATTCCGGCAAAAATAATTCGGTTCATATTGTTTCGGTGTTTGAAAATATTCCGATACAATTATCCGCCGCAGTGGATGCTTCCACCAGGCGATATCGTTTTAACCATGTCATCCCTGGAAAGAAAAGCTTCTCCCATTTGCAAGGCCCCATCGACTGGCTTGAACATGCCGGCCTTGTCATCAAAATATCCATTTGCAACAGGGCCGAAATTCCATTGAGGGCTTTTTGTAAAAACAATCTGTTTAAATTGTTTGTTTTTGACATTGGGATTCTTGGTTCCATGCTGAATATTCCGATTCAATCCATTTTGGAACAGGATTACGGCATAACAAAGGGATATCTTGCCGAAAATTTCGTCGCACAGGAATTGTTGGCCTCGGGCGTGGATGATTTATACTCATGGACCGAACGAAATTCCGAAATCGAATTTTTAATATACAAGGACGGCCACATTGTTCCTGTGGAGGTGAAGGCTGGACACAGGACCCAGGCCAAAAGCCTGCAACAATTTATTATCAAATATGCACCGAAGGAAGCCATCAAATTGTCTGCAAAGGAATCTTCCGGAACCCGCCAACTTGCCAACGTTCCACTTTATTTCGCGGGAAAGCTCGCATCATTTTAGAGGTGCCTATTCATTATCTAAGCCTTGAATGTCGTATTCCATAAGCAAAATACAACACCATCCCCACCAACAGCCAGATGCCGAAGCGTATCCAGGTGATGGTGGGCAGGCCCAGCATCAGATAGAGGCAAGAGGCGATGCCGGCCAGCGGGACGATCGGAAAAAACGGGGCTTTGAAAGGCCTTGGGCGGTTGGGGTCTGTGACGCGCAAAAAAAGAATCCCCATGCAAACCAAAATGAACGCGAACAGCGTGCCGATATTCGTTAAATCGACCATCTCGTCGATGCTTGCGAAAGCGGCAAAAAAGGCGACGACAACACCGGTAATAATGGTGGTGACATGCGGTGTTCTGTATTTCGGATGGACCTTGGCGCCCCATGGGGGGAGCAAACCATCTCGCGCCATCGAGAAAAAAATTCTCGGCTGTCCCATCTGAAAAACGAGCAAAACGGCCGTTAAGGCAATGACCGCCCCCAGAGAGACAAACCCGGCCGACTTGACAAGCCCCAGACGGGTTAAGGCCAAGGCCAGCGGTTCAGAGACATTAAGCTCGTTTGAGGGGACGATCCCCGTGAGGACCACGGCGACGACAATATAGATAAAGGTGCAAGCCAACAGCGATCCGATGATGCCGATCGGCATGTCTTTAGCGGGGTTGCGGCACTCTTCGGCCACCGTGGAGACGGCGTCGAAACCGATATAGGCGAAAAAGATAACCGCGGCCCCCGCCTGCACGCCGGCCCAGCCGTTGGGCATAAAGGGTTGCCAGTTTTCAGGTTGCACATAAAAAAATCCGACCGCCACAAAAAGCCCCAGCGTCAAGAGCTTGATCACAACCATGATCGTATTGAACAGGGAGCTTTCCCGAATGCCGATGACCAAAATCCAGGTGATGGCCAAAACAATAAGGGCCGCGGGGAGATTGCAGACGATGGGGATAGAGCCGATATGCGGGGCGGCGGCCAGAATTTCGGGCGAGGCGAGCGCTGTGCGCAAATCGGTGGCGAGCCAGAGCGGAAGAGAAATGCCCAAACCGTGCAAAAGCTGGGTGAAATAACCGGACCAGGAAATGGCGACGGCAATGTTGCCGACCGCGTATTCAATAATGAGATCCCAGCCGATGATCCATGCGACCAGCTCCCCCATGGTGGCATAGGAATAGGTGTAGGCCGAGCCGGAGATGGGGACCATCGCCGCGAACTCGGCGTAGCAGAGGGCCGCAAAACCGCAGGCGATGGCGGTGAGGATAAACGAAATAGTGATGGCCGGCCCAGCCCCGGGCCGGAGCGCGTCCCCCGCGGCCGCGGTGCCGATCGAGGCAAAAATACCGGCGCCGATGACGGCACCGATACCCAATGCGATCAACTGCCAGGGGCCTAAAACTTTTTTGAGTTGTGTCAGCGGATTGGCGATATCGGCAAGGCAGGAATCAATTGTTTTGCGTCTAAAGAGTTTCATTTTTGTTTGTCATCCTGAGTGAAACGAAGGATCCCGGGACCCTTCACTCCGTTCAGGGTGACATTACCTTAAAACCCTCGGCAAATAGCGTTGCCGCAATGCAAAATCGGCAAGGACGATTGCCATAACGGCTTCCACTAATGGCACGGCCCTCGGAATGGGGCAAGGATCAAAACGGCCTTCGGTTTTTAAAAATGCCGGCCTGCCCGTCTTAAGATCGATCGTCTCTTGTTCTTTTGCGATCGAGGCGATCGGTTTGAAAGCCACGCGGACAATTAACGGCATGCCGTTGGAAAGGCCCCCCAAGATGCCGCCGGCATGATTTGTTTTTGTAACGATTTTTCCGTTTTGGATTTCAAAAGGATCATTATTTTCACTCCCCAATTTTTTGGCCGCAGCAAAACCGCTTCCAAATTCGACCCCCTTGACGGCGGGAAGTGAAAAGAGGATTTTGGCCAGCTCACTGTCCAGTTTATCAAAAAGAGGCTCGCCCAAACCGACCGGAAGATGGAGCGCCTCACCCTCGATGATACCGCCAACGCTATCCCCCAATTCCGCCGCCTGCGCGATTTTTTCATCCCAATTTTTGTCGGTCCCGCCGATTTCCAAAATTTTTGCGGAAACCGTGGCGCCGATTTTTTCTAGGAGCTGTTTGGCAAGGCTTCCCGCAATTGTGAGACCGGCGGTGACGCGGGCTGAAAAACGCCCCCCTCCGCGGTAGTCCTCAAACCCGCCATATTTTATGAAGGCGGTATAATCGGCATGGCCGGGGCGCGGGGTGAAACGGCGATCTTCATATTTGGAAGAGTCGATATCGTGATTGCGGATGGTAAAGCAAATTGGGGCGCCGGTTGTGTGCCCGTTAAAAAGGCCGGAGAGAATTTCAAAATTGTCTGGCTCATTGCGCGGCGTGGTTAGGGCTTGTCCGGGGCGGCGCCGCGCTAAATCATTCGCTATTTGATCGGTATCGATTTTCAAACCGGCCGGACAGCCATCGATCACAACGCCAATCACCGGCCCATGGCTTTCACCAAAGCTGACAACGCAAAATTGTTTTCCAAGAATATTGCTCATTATTGCGTTGTCATCCTGAACCCCGCAGGGGTGAAGGATCCCGTTATCACCGGGATTCTTCGCCATCCGAGCTCAGAATGACATCAAGTGTTTCCCAAAATCCCGGCCACGATTTAGATACCGCCTCGGGATATTTAAACTTCACCGTTTGCCCCTTAGCCTTGGCCCAAACGGCCGCAGCCATGATAATGCGATGGTCTTTCGAGTCAACAACAAGAGCCTTTTTGTCACCCGGTGGCCCCTGCCTGCCGGCAGGCAGGTGGCACCAGGTGACAATTTTATGCGTCGCGGCTAGTCGGTCCGATTCTTTCAAACGCAGGCGTTCTAATCCGGTCAACTCGCTCTTTCCCTCTGCCAAGCGGCACAACACAGCCGCTATCGGATATAAATCGGGTGTTGCATCAAAATCCCAGCGCAATCCCTTCAGTTTCGATTTTCTGGCAACCAGCTTTTCTCCTCGCCAAAAAATGTCCCCCCCCATTTCTTTGAGTATCGTCACAATCGCCTTGTCCCCTTGCAAACTATCAGGGTTCAACCCCTCCAGTTCCACTCCATCACACAAAACCCCCAGCGCCAGCAAAAAGGCGGCAGAAGACCAGTCGGCTTCAATGGTGATCGATGCCGGTTTGTAGGAATCGGTTGGGGTTGTAACGCCGAAAACTTTTTGAACACTCAATGTCAAATCGACATACGATTTGGAAACAAGCGGGGTGGCGATGGACAAATCCTTTGCCAAAAGAAGCCCCGACAAATATTGGGAGCTGATTTGAGGATCGGGTCTTTGAGGTCTGCGCAACAGCGAAGGTTTTCCGGTAATCTCGCAGGGAATCTGCAAAACATCGGTCAATGCCGTAACAAAACGGTAAGTCGTTCCCGATTCGTTGCAATCTAAAGGTCTGAATGGTTTTTTGAAGGTGCCGCCGTGAACACGCCATGGTTCGCCTAGTTGAATTTCAATCCCCAACGCCCTTAAAACACCAACACTCGCCAGCGTATCATCACAAACGAGCGGATTGACAAGAACACTCTCGCCTTGCGCCATGGCCGCGCAAAACAGCGCCCGGTGCGTGATGCTTTTGGAAGGGGGAATGCGTAATTTCATCACTTCCCCATAGGGCTAGTTGGAGAGCTCTGCAACCACTTTGTCGGAAAACCGAAAACTATACCAAACAAACTGGTCTTTGGGCATGATCTCCAGTTTGGCGATATAGTTCTTCATCAAAGGGGGAATAGCGCGTTTGGAATCCTCCAACCATTTTGCCGCTTCCTGTTTGGCTTTGGCCCCATCTTTTACGCTCCCCTGCTGGATTTTTTCAATCCGGCGGGCCACCCTTTTGGATGCCTTGGCCACCGCGTTGTCTTGCAGGTTGACCGCGTAGAAGCCCTCTTTTTCGACAATGGCGCCGGCTTTGTAGAGCTCGACAAATTCGATGATATTACCGATACCATGGGCATCATTCATCCCGTAGGCCAAGCCCCTTAAAAAGGAGTAAAGCAGACCGATATACGCCCGGTCAGCCTGGTCTTGCGTGATAATTCCCTCCGCGACCGCCATCGGCAAGGAGGCGATTCCCTCCATGTCGGCCTTGGCTTCCTCCAGAGCGCTGGAAAATTCTCTCAGCCCATTTGTCAGGGAGCGGTCGACCCCCACACCGTGGGCGTTTTCGTGGCCGACGACGAAAATATTAACATCGGCCGCAGTGATGTTGCGCTGCGAGGGGTGAACAACCACGTCACCCAAACCTTTCATGACCCCGTCGAAGCGTCCCTGAAGATTATTGATGCTAAATACTTTTTTGGAAATGGAAGCGTCTCCGTGCGGTGGGATGTTGGGCAAATAATAGGCCGCCGGAACGTAGCCCATGCGGGGGTCTCCTGATGTAATGAGGTTGGCAAATTTGAGAGCCGGCATTCCCTTGGAAAAATCGCGCGGGGTGTAGCCTTGCATCTCTTTGGCCAGAAGCGATTCCATCGCAGGCACCAGCCCCTGAAAGCGTTCTCCCAAAACATTGCTGCCGGCGTCCAATGGGCCGACATAGGCCTCCATCATGGCATTATGTTCAAAGGGACTTTTGTAGGATTCATAAAAGCCAAGCGTCACATCAAGCCCGCCTTTGACAACCGTCCAAGCGACATCCCCGTCAAAAAAAGGAAAAGCCGTATCGGCTTTTTCAAATTCTGCGGCCCGGGTAACAAAAAATTTCCGGAGGGTGGCATCAATGCCCGGCACCGTGGCGGCTTCTCTCAAACCGATGCTGATTCTTTCCAGATAAGGTTTCAAACGGGGGTCGGCGTTGACCGACTGCCAGTTTTTCCCATCGGGACTGACCACAAAATTGCTCAACAAATCTGCCAGATCCTTGGTGCGGCGCGATATCTTGCCCTCGGTTTCATCACGTTTTTGGGAGGCTTCCAGATCGGCCGCGATCTTGTCGTAATCGGTTTCGGTAAAATGTTTTGGCCACATGCCGGCATTGGGAACTCTGGCGGGAGCGCCCGATGCCATGGAGGTACAGACTGCCTCTTTGATCTCTTGGCACCACGGCCCGCCGCTATTGTAGGCGTGGAGATAATCGGCAAAATTGCCGGTGGAGGCAATCTGGTTGAGGTAACCGATGTTATTGGGGTCAAGTTGCAAAAAATTGACCGCTTCCACGGCGGGCAAAACCTTCTCGATCAAAATCAGGGCGGCTTTTTGTTCGGCCTCGGGCAATACGCTGAAATCGATTTCGTGACGGGTCCACCCGCGATAGGCCATGTCGCGGTCCCTCAAGGCCGCCCGTTTTTCCTCTTTTGTCTTGGCCTCTTTTATTTTCGCATCGAGTTCCTTGATATATTCGGGGCTTCTTACAACACCCAGATGGGTCCCTTTGGCACCTTGAGAAACAATATCAATCAATTTTTGCGCATTTTCTTTTGTGAACAAGTCCTGGGTTTGTGCATACGGGGTGACTTCAGCGGCTTCCACAATCTGGTTTTTGTTGTTGTCGTTCCAGCGAAGATACAGCCCCATGTTCCAAGCCGCTTCGTCAAACTGTTTCGGGGTAATTTTTGTGTCGGTCATGGTTCTCTCCTTTTGGAAAAGCCTTACCATGCGAATATTATCCGTCAAACAAATTTTCTCTAAAAAACAAAACGCCAAGCTGAAATTTCAGACTTGGCGCCTTGGAAGCGAGGAAGGATGAATTGTCTATTTAGTCCGAATCAACACACCGAAACCTTCTCCGGTGCTGTAGGTGCTGTTGAAATCGAGCTTTTCTTTCACTTTAGAGACTGTGTAAAAACGGGCCGCGGTACCCCCGTTGGTGGCGCTTTGCGAACCGCTGTAGGCCTTTACCAAGACCCCTTGGGGGACGGTTCCCCTGTTGTCCTGCGCGGCGCAGATCAAGCAGACGCCGCCCCAGTTTCCGGTCTCCGCATTCTGAACGCGGGGTTGATAGGTAAACCGTCTGTCTTGACTGATTCCCCGGTCGGTCATGGCCAACGCAATGCTCCACCGGAGGAAAAATTCCCCGAATTGGTCGAAGTCTCCGGCACGGCCGCCAAAGGCCTTTTCCACATTCTGTGTCCCCTTGAAAGAGGTTTGAACCATTTTCCGCATGAAACCGCTCGGGTCCTCCGCCTGTTCATACAGATATCTTAAGAAGAGATAGGCAGCCCCTCTCGCGGCAAGACCGGGTGATTTGGAGGTGACCAACGAATAGGAGTGGGGGCTCTGCAAAAAGATCGCGTAGCGGGAGGGGTTCTCCTGATTTTCCCCCATCAGATCTTCCGCCAGATGCGACATCCCTTCATTGAGCCAAGCCTCTTCCGCGTTGCCCTTGTTGACAAAGACATGCTGGTTGTAACTGATGGCGTGTTGTAATTCGTGGGGCAAAACGGCCGGCAAAAGGTTCGACATGGCAAATGAATTGGAAACCGAAACACCGTATTGGCCGGAGGGATCCGGCACCATGATATAGAGTATCTCCATATGATTGCTGGCCGGGTTGGAAGCGCTGTTGGGATATAAATCGACCGCGTTAAAAAACCCGGTGATAATGCCGCCGCCCAACGCCCCCAATTTATTGACCTGCGGGGTCAGCAAAACCACAATTTTTCCGTCGTTGTTGACATCGGAGGGTGCTCCAAACAAGGCCGCCTCTTTGGCCACGGTCGCGTCAAAGCGGCCGCAGAGAGAGGCAACATCGGCTTCAGAAAGCATGTCGGTCGAAACTCTTTTATCCACGTAAAAAACAACGTTGCTCCCCACGCATTCCGCCACCGCACTGACGGTCACGGAGCTGGAAGAAGAGCTTAAAGAGGCCAGCACCTTGAAGGATGATTCGTCCCCTTCTGAAATGCTGGCATTCACGCCGTGGCTCATCGACTTGCCGACGCCGAAAGACTCTTCCGGAATTTCCAAAACTTCCAGTTCCCTTTCCTGGGCACGCAAGGCATCGTGAAACTGTTCTGTGATGTCGTTTAACGACAAATCCACGCCGGCACTCGCATCGACCGATTTGGAGACGGAGCCTTCCAGAGCGAATTCCGGTTCGGACAAATCCCCGCTGATTTGCACCGAAAAATTTCCCGCGCTGGACGCGGTGTTGGCAAGCACAAAGAGGAATTCAGAAGTGGCGCTGACATCAGAAAAGCTCAAGGAAGAATCGCTGTTCAAATCGACATATAAAAGATCGCCGACCCCAAGTTCTTTTGGTTGTGAATAAATGTTGGTGACGGTGACACCGCCGGTTGAACCTTCATTATTTCCGCCATCAGAGGTTCCAACCACCGACTTCCCCTCTGAAACCCCCGGAGTGGCCGACCCACAACCGATTGTTCCGATCCCTATCCCAAGTCCTAAGACCAGGATTACTGCTTTTTTTATTTGATTGGCATCCATCGGAATTTCCTCGCTTTCTTGCTACAAGCACTAAGAAAGCAAGGTCCGTGCCAATCCGCTCATTTTGAGAAATTTTGTTTAAATCATTTATAATTACAAATGGTTACATTGATTCAGATTTTGAATTTTGATGGTACAAACGTGTTTAAAAAAACCCATCTATAAAAATAGTCCCCTTCCATCCCGTTAGAACAGAATAAAATGCCTTATTTTTCTGATAATTAGATAGATTTTAGATGGGGCATTAAATACCCTTTTAATTTGTCATTGCGAGGAGCGAAGCGACGAAGCAATCTCTCCACATGAAGAGGTACAGAGATTTATCGAGCTGGCTTAAAGAGAAATACGGCTCCAAGGTTTACAAGGTGAGCCTCACCGCGGCGACCACCTGCCCCAATCTGGATGGAACCTTGGCAAAGGGTGGGTGCAGTTTTTGCAACGATGCCGCCTATTCTCCTTTGGCCTTGGCCAAAAATAGAAGGGGACAATCGATCGCGACCCAACTCAAAGAGGGGATCGCCTATGTCAAAAAGCGTCACAGGACTCCCAAATTTATCTCTTATTTTCAGAGTTTTACCTCCACCTACGGCGACAAAAAAATTCTTTTGGAAAAATTTAAAGAGAGTCTCGACCATCCTGATGTCGTGGGCCTTGCCCTCTCTACCCGCCCCGATTGCATTGATGAAGCATGGATAGAGAGCCTCCTTAAATTTGGAAAAAATAAAATCTGCTGGATAGAGTTGGGATTGCAAAGCGCCAACGACGCGGTTTTGGCAAAAATCAACCGATGGCATACGCGGCGGCAATTCAGCGAGGCGATGAAAATTTTGAGCCGATACCCTATCCCCGTCTGCGCCCACGCGGTCTT
This sequence comes from Deltaproteobacteria bacterium, assembly GCA_030688705.1. GTDB lineage: Bacteria > UBA10199 > UBA10199 > SPLOWO2-01-44-7 > SPLOWO2-01-44-7 > JAHFSU01. The sequence goes on along the minus strand of JAUYJH010000121.1, from coordinate 33,132 downwards.
GGGGCTCCCCGGCGAGACAAGAAAAGATGTTTTGGAAACAGCGCGGTATCTGGCGACACAACCGATACACGGAATCAAAATCCACAACCTGCATGTCGTCAAAGGAACCACGCTCGCCAATGAATATCAAAGGGGTGAATATACACCTCTCGATTTGGAAACTTTTGTCGATTGGGGCGTCGATTTTCTGGAACAGACTCCTCCCCATCTGCTGGTCCACAGGCTCAACGCCCATGCCCCAAGAGATTTGACACTGGCCCCCGATTGGTCGGTCAACAAATTGGGAGTTTTTAATGCCGTGGAAAATGAACTCGAAAAAAGGGACAGCTGGCAGGGAAAAGCACTGGGGTTTTCCAACTAAGCTTGTGGCGCGGGGTGTGGCCTGGCATTGGCTAGCGCCTGACCTGAATGGTCAAAATTCTAAGCACGAAATCCTAAATTCTAAACAATTTCTAATTTTCCAAACTACAAATTTCAAACCGTTGTTTGAATATTAAAATTTGGAATTTAGGATTTGTTTAGGATTTAGATATTCGAATTTAGGATTTTTTTTGCCCACCCCTTACCCCAAGCGTACTGTCAAAGGGAGAGCAGGAATGGAGGCAATCAAAATGGCCGGAAGGATTGAGTTTGAAAATTCGTTAAAGCAAATGCGGCAAAAGCGCCAGCGAACCGATTGAGAAAAGCCTGCGTAAGGCGATTTTCACATCCGGGATCCATAACCAAAATCGCCGACATAGGAGCGAATTTTTTGGGTCGACCCCGCGACAGCGTTTAATAGGCGACGCGCGAGCGTCGCATCCGAGCTTGCTGAATGTCGCGTCTTTTCTCAATCGGTTCGCTCGCGCTTTTGCCAATGTCGCTGAATTTTCAAACTCATATCCTGAAGGACATTTTGACAAATATTACGCCAAAGGAACCTTCGGCAAAACTTTGTTCGTAAAGTGGCATGCGGCAAGGTGTTGCGGATCGCTGCCATGAGGCTCCAGCTTCGGTTCTTCATGAAAACAACGCTCTTCACGGTACGGACAGCGGGGGTGAAAGGAACAACCGGAGGGGATTTGAATCTGTGAGGGAACATCTCCTTGCAAAGGTTTCAGGCCCCTTTTGTGAAACGGATCGGGAAGCGGCACGGAAAGCAACAGGGCCTGCGTATAGGGGTGTTTCGCCGTGGAGAGTTTTTCAGCCGCAAAAGTCTCTACAATTTTTCCAAGGTACATCACGGCAATCCGGTCGCTGACTTGGGAGATTACTTTCAGATCATGAGAAATAAAAATATAAGTCAGATGCAATTCATTCTGCAGATTTTTGAAAAGATTGAGGATGTCCCCCTGAATGGAAACATCCAACGCCGAGACCGGCTCATCGGCGACGATCACATCCGGGTTCAAGGCAATGGCCCGCGCAATGCCGATCCGCTGGCGCTGGCCGCCGCTGAATTCGTGCGGATATTTGCCGAAATCCCGCTCGCTCAAACCGACAATATCCAAAAGTTTTAAAACCCTTTTCCGCCTTTCTCTTCTGTCTCCCCTTTTATGGATCACCAAAGGTTCTTCAATAATTTCGCCCGCATACATCCGGGGGTTGAGCGAAGCATAAGGGTCTTGGAAAACCATTTGCAATCTGGCGCGCAGCGGTTTTAATTTTCGGGAGGAAGCCCAGGTAATATCGTTTTTTTCGAAAAACAGGGAACCGGCATCGGGTTTTAAAAGACGCATCAGCATAAACCCGAGCGTTGTTTTACCACAGCCCGATTCCCCCACAATCCCCAGCGTCTCTCCTTTTGAAACAGAAAAAGAGACCCCGTTCACCGCCTGAACCGCTCCAAAATGTTTCACCAAATTTTGGGCCTGCAGAATCGACTCCCTTGTATCGGCAAAAGGCAAAGGCTCTCTGACCGATGTTTTTTCAAGGGGAAGAATGGCATCGAGCAGTTTTTTTGTATAACCATGCTGCGGCTTTTTAAAAATATCCCCAACGGATGCCTTTTCCACCATCACACCGCCTTGCATCACCATCACTTTATGGGCGACTTCGGCGACCACGCCGAAATCGTGTGTGATCAAAAGAAGGGCCATTCCCAGCTCCTGCTGTAAATTTTTGAGGAGTGTAAGAATTTGTGCCTGGATGGTGACATCGAGCGCGGTGGTCGGCTCATCGGCAATCAGCAAATCGGGCCTGCAGGCCAGGGCCATGGCAATCATGACTCTTTGCCGCATGCCTCCGGAGAGTTGATGGGGAAAAGTGCCGATCCGTTCCGATGCGGCGGGGAGCCCCACCATTTTTAAAAGCTCCAAAACGCGCAAATTGGCTTGTGACTTGCTTCCTCCATCGTGCAAAAGAATGGCTTCCGCAATCTGGTCGCCGATGGTGAAAACGGGATTCAAAGAGGTCATCGGCTCCTGAAAAATCATGGCGATCTTTTTTCCGCGGATGCGTCGAATCTCTTCCTTGGAAAAATCCAAAAGATTTTGGCCGTTGAACCGAATTTCACCGCCGACGATTTTTCCGGGTGGCGGAACGAGACGGAGCAGAGACAAAGAAAGAACGCTTTTGCCGCTCCCCGATTCGCCCACCAATCCGACCGATTCCCCTTTTTCGATTGTAAAAGAGACATCATCGACCGCCTTCACGGCGCCTAAAGGGGTGCGAAAATAGGTCTTTAAATTTTTGACTTCGAGGAGGCTCATATTTATTTTCCTATTAACACACTATCACTAAGTCATTGCGAGGAGCCTTTAGGCGACGCGGCAATCTCCCGTTCTTACCGAGAGATTGCTTCGTCCTGCTTCGTTGCGCTCGCAGTCCTCGCAATGACACCGACACGCCGATGACATCTCATAAATTTTTTAATCTCGGATCAATCGCATCTCTTAAACCCTCACCCACCAGATTGTAGGCGGTAATCGTGATAAACAGGGCCAAGCCGGGGGCCAAAGTGAGCCACCAAGCCACATCCATAAAACTTTGCGCCTGCGACAGAATGGCCCCCCAACTGGGAACTTGCGGCGGCACCCCAAAACCCAAAAAGGATAAAGCGCTCTCCGTCAAAATGGCGGAGGCGACGCCGAAACTGGCTGAAACCAAAACAGGCGCTATCGAATTGGGCAGAAGATATTTGAAGATAATACGGATATCGCCGGCGCCGATCTGTCTGGCCCCCAAAACAAATTCACGGTTTCTGAATTTCAGAAATTCGCCGCGCACCAAACGGGCAATACCGGTCCACTGGGTGACACCGATCACGATCATGATGTTATAGATGCTGGGGCCGACAAAGGCCAATACCGCCAAAATCAGGAAAAAAGTCGGAAAACAGAGCATGACTTCAATCGCACGGGAGATAAGGACATCGATCCAGCCGCCGTAATACCCCGCCAAGGCACCCAGAATAATGCCGATCAAAACATAAATGCCGACGGCGACAAAGCCGACGCTCAAAGAAACGCGCGAACCATAAATCATGCGGCTCAAGACATCGCGCCCCAGATCATCGGTGCCCAGCCAATGGACCGTACTCGGTGCTATAAGAATCTGATTTAAATCATAGGCATCGGGGGAATAGGGGCTAAGCCATGGGGCGGCCAACGCCACAAACCCCAGAATCAACACAAGGCCCAAAGCGGCCACGGCCAGACTTGAGCGTTTGTATTGCTGCCACACCTGTTGCCAATAGGATTCGTGCATACTTATAAATTCCCTTCAAACGTAATTCTTGGATCGACCGCCACATATAAAAGATCGCTGATCAACAGACTGATCAGGGTCAAAAAGGCGTCGATCGTGGCAATCCCCATGATCAGAGGATAGTCGCGGTTTAACACCGCCTCAAAACCGAGCCGCCCCATGCCGGGTATCGCAAAAATCTGCTCGATAATGACAGAGCCGCCGAGCAAAGCCGGCAATAATGTCCCCAATAAAGTTAGTTGCGGGATCAAGGCATTGCGAAACCCGTGTTTCACAATGACCTTCCATTCGCTTAAACCCTTGGCCCGTGCGGTGCGGATGTAATCTTGATGAATCACCTCCAGCATGGTGGCGCGGCTGAAGCGGGCCAGAAACGAAAAGCTCCCGTAGGTCAGGCAGACCACCGGCAAAACAAGGTGCCACGCCACATTTCCCATTTTTTGAAAAAAATTGAGTTGATAGGCTTCATCCGAAATAAATCCGGCGATCGGAAACAGGTTGAGATAATCGCCGCCGGCGACAAAAATAATCAGCATCAAGGCGACCCAAAACGAGGGGAGAGAGTATAAAACAAACAAGATCAACGCACTGACACGATCAAAGAGTCCCGTCGGTTTAACGGCCGAGACAATCCCCCAAGGAATCGAAACCAGATAAACGATGAAAATGGTGATGATGTTCAAGGTCAGCGTAATCGGAAGGGCCGTGGCGATTTTACCCAAAACCGGCTGATGGTCTTTGTAGGAATCGCCAAAATCGAACGTGGCCACCCTCTTGACCCAGATGCCAAATTGCACCGCGATCGGTTTGTCCAGGCCGTAAAGTTTGCGGGTCTCTTCCACAATCGAGACGGCCGATTTATCAGCCAGCATCCCTCCCGCCCCGCTGCGGAGCTTCATTTCCGCGGGATCCCCCGGCGCCAGACGAATCACCATAAAAGTGATAAAAATGATGCCAATGAGAGTGGGCACCATCAGCAGGATTCTTTTTAAGATATATAGCAACATAAAATCCTAAACTCTAATTTCTAAATTCTAAACAAATCCCAAACGCCAATTTTCCAAATTCCAAACAGTTGTTTGAAACATTGGAATTTGAAGTTTGGGATTTGTTTAGGATTTCGGATTTGGGATTTAGAATTTGTATTCATTCTTCCACCATCCACTCCCTCATATCCAACCCAATCGGGTATTCCTTAACATTCTTGAAACGTTTGTCTCTCGCCAAAAGTTCGGGCCGGGCGAACATAAAAAGATATGGTTGGTCTTCGTACAAAAGACGATGAACCTGTTGATAAATCACGCTTCTCTTTTTGGAATCAAATTCACGCCGCCCCTCTTCCAAAAGGCGATCGACTTGCGGATTGGCATAACTCACAAAATTGGATCCCCCGGCCGCCTGCGAAGAGTGGAATGTCTGGTACAGATCTTCAATCCCCGCGCCGCGACCCCACCCGGCCACATAACAATCAAAATCATGTTCTCCCAAAAGCCTAAAAAGGGTCACCGCCTCTAATCTTCTTAGATCCAGTTCAATGCCGGCTCGCGCAAAATTCTGCTGTAAAATGGGGGTGAGCTGCTCATAAAACTGAACCCCGGTTGAAAAAAGCATGGTGAACCGAAGAGGCACCCCTTTTTTATCGCGAATCCCGTCGCCGTCGTGATCAATCCATTCAGCCTCGTTCAACAATTGTTTTGCCTTTTCCAAATTATAATCGATAGGCGGCAAACTCTTGTCATAATTGGCTCCCAAAGGATAATAGGGCCCGGTAATCGGCATGTAGAGCCCGAAAAGCAATTTTTCATTGATGGTCGTTCTGTCGACAAGATGGGCCAGCGCCAAACGGACTCTTTTATCCTGAAAGATGGGTCTTTTTTCATTCCAACCGATATAATTATAGGCAGAAAAGGGTGTGAAATATTGATGTTTCACAAATTTCCGGGTAAATTTCTCGCTCTCCGTCTGCCTGGCCCACTGAAGAGGAGAAATATCTATTAAATCAATGTCTCCCTTTTTAAAAAGCTGGAACGCCGTCTCTCCGCTTGGAACAATCTTAAAAATCAGTTTTTTGAAATGATAAGACTCGCGCCAATATTTGTTATGGTGTTTGAGCACAATTCTTTGCCCCGTTTTCCATTCCTCAAAAACATAAGGGCCGCTCCCCACAGGTTTGCGATTGGCGGGATGGATGTTAAAATCGCGCCCGTCGTCAAAAATATGTTTCGGGAGGACCATCATCAGACCCAATGTATAAAGGGCGCCGGCGTAGGGATTGCGATAGGTGAACCGAACGGCATGGGGCCCCAGTTTTTCGGCCTTCAAAACATCCCGGTAATAGTTGCGCAAGGAAGCGGCATCGACTTTCGGATTTTGAATGGTCTCATAGGTATAAATCACATCATCGGCGGTGAGCGGTTTGCCATCCTGCCACCGCACATCCTCGCGAAGATAAAACGTATATTGCATCCGGTTCGGGGAGATTTCCCACCGCTTTGCCAAAACCGGTTTTGGCAGGAGCGTTTCGTTGTCCAATTCGAAGAGCTGTTCGTAAATGAACCCGTAAACCGCGACGGCGTAGGCCGATGAAGAGGTAATCGGATTCAGCGTTTCCGGATCGGATGGCAGATTCTGGACAAGGGCGTGAGGATCTTTCGGGACCTTGAAGGTGCAGGAAGATAAAAGAAGGACAAAGGACAAAAAAAACAGGACCATGGACCATGGACCATGGACCATGGACCAATTATTCTTTTGCTTTTGGTCCTTTGTCCTTGGTCCTTTGTCCTTGGTCCTATTGTATCTGCCGGATTTTCCCTTCCACACGCTCCATATCCTCTCTGTTTCCATCCTCTTTTTCTTTTTCAAACTCCAAAGACTTTTTGAAATAGCTTAAGGCCTTTTGTTTATTCCCCAATTTCAGCCAGACATCCCCCAGATGTTCGTTGATGACCGGCTCTTTCGGCAACAGACGCGCCGCCCTCTCGAGAGTCGCAAGAGATTTTTTATATTCCCCCTTCTGGTAATAAACCCAGCCCAAGGAATCGACGATAAAACCATCGTTGGGCTTCAAGGCAAGCGCCTCTTGAACCAGCTTTTCCGCCTCATCGAGATTTTTCCCCTCTTCCGCGTACGCATAGCCGATATAATTCAGGGCGGAAGCGTTTTTTGGGTTGATCTCCAGCGTTTTGCGCATCAGCTTAAGAGCCTCTTCCCTCTTGCCAAGACGGTCATAGAAAGTGGCCAGATTGAAGGAGAGCTGTTCGTCCCCGGGAACGGCACGGACCCCTTTTTTTAAAATCTCAAACGCCTTGTCGTCATTTTTTTTCTCCTCTTCCATCAGCGAAAGAAGAAGATAGAATTGCGCAATTTTGGGGTCTTTGGCGATGGCCTTTTCCAAAACACGTATGGCATTTTCCTCCTGCTTTAAATCCCGGTAAAGCAGGGCCTCGTGCAGTCTTGCGTCCTTGAAAAAAGAGGATGCCGGAGGAACATCGGCAAAATGGGCAAGGGCTTCGTCGTTTCTTCCCTGTTTTTCCAAAACCAACCCAAGATAATAGTGAATCCGGTCGGCATTGGAGTTGGCTTTCAAAATATTTTCAAGCCGTGCGATGGTCTCCTTCATGTCGCCCAACTCCTGATAAACCGAGGCGATTTGCAGTTGAAGCCCCAGGTCGGCGGGCATCTGTTTTTCAATGAGAAGCAGTTCCTTCAACGCTTCGCGCATCCTGTTTTGATCGACATAAATCTGCGCTGTCTGGTGGCGCACCTTCACATTTTCAGGGTCTTCTTTCAGAATATTTTCAAAATAGACCAGGGCTTTTGCCGGCTGATCCAGATAAGCCTGATAAATGGTGGCGCTGTAGTAATCGGCCGACAAAGAATCGGGAAAACGCCGCTTCATGTTTTCCAAAACGCGGATCGCCTCGTGGAATTTTTTTTCGTAAACAAGGCTTTGCGCCAGCTTTAAGTATCCCTCTTCCCACTCGGGCTTTTCCCGAACCACCTGTCTGAAAAGGGCCGTTGCTTTGGTAATCTCGCCTTGAGATTCCAGAATTTGCGCCAAAAGAATTTTGGCATCGACCCTCTTCGGGTCCAGCTTTAACGCGGCTTCCACCTGCAGGGCGGCCTCTCCCAGTTGTTTGTTTTGTGCGTAGCGTTGGGCCAAAAGAGTGCGAAGGTAGGGGCTGTCGGGATAACTTTTGACTGTTTTTTCGAGATCGGCGATGGAAGCGTCGATCATACCTTCATACGACTCAAGATTGGAACGGGCAAAGTAATAATAGGGGTTTTTTTCATCCTTTAGGCTTTCCACTTTGGAAGAAGATTGGCGGGCGCAAGAAACCCCTAAAAGCAAAAAGAGTGTAACGAAAATTGAAAAAAAATATCGCATAAATCAAAAAAATCGACGTCATCGCCGACCCCGTATCGCAGTACGGGGCAGGCTGCAGTCGGGATCCAGCAATTCACATTATGACTGGATTCCGGCTTCCGCCGGAATGACGTTTGATTATAGGCAAATATACCATTTAATGACCTTCAAACAAAATGAGAAATTCCCGATTGCCATCGGCGCCGAGAATGGGTGAGGGGGTTGTCGCTTTAAATGCCCAATGTTCTTTGCCTCCGGCATCGATAATTTCTTCAATAACTCTTTTGTGGAGCAGCGGATCGGTCACAAGGCCGCCGGCTTCCACCTCTTTTTTAGCCACTTCAAATTGGGGCTTGATTAAGGCGACAATTTTTGCGGCGGGGGACAAAAATGGGGCCAACGCCGGAAAAATGTTTTTAAGGGAGATGAAAGAGACATCGATGACCGCCAATGCAATCGGTTCCGGCAGTTCTTTTTTGGAGATATGGCGTATATTCTGGCGTTCCAAAACGACTATTTTTTTATTTTGACGGAGTTTCCAAGCCAATTGTCCGTAGCCGACATCGACCGCATAAACTTTTTTGGCATTATGTTGGAGGAGACAATCGGTAAAACCGCCGGTCGAAGCGCCGACATCAAGGCAAATTTTATCGGTTGGATCTATTTGGAATTCTTTGAGAGCATGCTCCAGCTTCAAACCACCGCGGCCCACATACTTTGACTTGGCCGCTTTGGCACGCAGTTCCGCCTCAATTTGACCAAACGTTTTTTTCACTTCTTCTTTTTCTGGGAAAGTTGGCGCTTGATTTCTTCCAGATATTTTAGATCTTTCAAATCGTCATCGCGGGCGGCTGCCTTTTTCATCTCAATCATGTCATCCAACGAAGCATAGTGTGTGGAAACTCCTTCAAATGTACCCTGTATTTTGTTTTTCAGTGCTAAATCGGTTTCAACTCCGCTGGCTGATGGATGAATATCCACATCGTAGATATATTGGCGAAAAAGAATTTTCTTGGTCTGAAAATCCTCAAGAGAGGCATCGGTTGTATCGTAACCAAAGGCTTCCAGCGCAGCACGCACCTTGGTGACATTTTCTTCCGCGGGATTAATAAGAATATCCAGATCACTGGTCGCCCTCGTATAACCATGAGCAGCAAGAGCATGGGCTCCAATGATTAGATATTCAGCGTGCCGGTCGTTTAATAATTTGATAAGGTCTTCGAGTTGCATATCGTTTGGCTAATCTCATAATCCTCTCTGAAAGTAAAAGGAGCTTATGAATCCTATCCACCATAGAAAGTTGAAGCGCACACCTCACCTCAAACTCCAGCTCTTTTTGGGGATCGTGTTTGTCGAGTTTTAAGATGGGCATAAAAACCTCAATGCTTCATCACGATCGGGGGGGCGGCGGCGGTGGCCCCCTTTTTAAGGGGCGGCGACGGGGCCACTTTGGGGGAAAGTCCCCTGAAAAGGCGTTCCGGATCATCCACCACAAGCGCCGTTCTCAAAACTTCGTCCATGTGTTCCACCGGAACGATCTGCAGATCTTTGAGGATTTTTTTCGGAATCTCTTTCAGGTCTTTTTCATTCTCTTTCGGGATAATCACCGTTTTAATCTGCCCCCGATGCGCCGCAAAGAGTTTTTCTTTTAAGCCGCCAATCGGCAAAACCCGTCCGCGCAACGTAATTTCACCGGTCATGGCAACATCGCGCCGGACCGGAATTTTCAACAACGCCGAAGCAATGGCCGTGGCCATGGTGATGCCGGCCGACGGACCGTCTTTCGGGATGGCCCCTTCGGGCAAATGCACATGGATATCAATCTTCTGATAAAACTCGCGCCCCAACCCCAATGCGTCGGCGCGGGAGCGGACATAACTCATGGCGGCCTGCGCCGATTCTTGCATCACCTCGCCCAGTTTTCCGGTAACGGTGAGTTTTCCTTTGCCGGGCATCACGGTGACTTCGGTCGTCAGCAACTCGCCGCCGACTTCGGTCCAGGCAAGCCCCGTGGTAATCCCCACCTGATCGGTCTCTTCCGCCAGACCGAAACGGCATTTGGGAACCCCAAGATATTCAGCCACCTTGGCGGGAGTCACCTTGATCGGTTTGCCGTTCCCTCTGGACTGCTTCATCACCACGGCTCTTGCCAGCTTGCGCAGAATAGAGGCGATTTCTCTCTCCAAATTTCTCACCCCCGCCTCGCGCGTGTATTGACGGATGATCGATTTGACGGCCGAATCGGTGAACTGAACGTCTTTTTCCTGCAGACCGTTCGCCTCACATTCCTTTTTGATCAGATATTTTCTGGCAATGTTCAGCTTTTCATCTTCCGTGTAGCCCGGCAGGCGGATGATCTCCATTCTGTCCTGAAGAGGAAGCGGAATGGCCGGAAGCGTATTGGCCGTGGTCAGAAACATAACGTGGCTTAGGTCATAATCCAAATCGAGATAGTGGTCGTTGAAAGTAAAGTTTTGTTCCGGGTCCAACACTTCCAAAAGAGCCGCGGAGGGATCGCCCCTGAAATCCATGCTCATCTTGTCAACCTCGTCGAGCAAGAAGAGGGGATTGTTGGAGCCGGCCTTGCGCAAGGACTGAATCACCTTGCCGGGCAAGGCGCCGATGTACGTTCTGCGGTGGCCGCGAATCTCGGCCTCATCGCGCACGCCGCCCAAGGATAGACGGACGAATTTGCGCCCCATGGCGCGGGCGATCGATTTGCCCAGAGAGGTTTTGCCGACCCCCGGAGGACCCACAAAACAGAGGATCGGCCCTTTCACCTTTCCCATCAGCTGGCAGACCGCCAAATATTCCAAAATTCTCTCTTTGGGTTGTTTCAGGCCAAAGTGGTCTTCATCCAGAATTTTTTCGGCCTCCCGAAGATCGAGCTTGTCCTGCGTGTTTTCCCCCCACGGCAGAGACAAAATCCAGTCGAGATAATTGCGCACCACCGTCGCTTCGGCCGACATCGGCGACATCATCTTCAATTTTTTCAGTTCCTGTTTGCAGCGGCCCTGGGCTTCGGTAGAGAGCTTTTTCTTTTTCATCTTCTCTTCGAGTTCCTGGATTTCGCTCTTGAACTCGTCGCGTTCGCCCAGCTCTTTCTGAATCGCCTGCATCTGTTCATTCAAATAATATTCACGCTGGGTCTTCTCCATCTGCTTTTTGACCCGGGTACGGATCCTTTTTTCCACCTGCAGGATTTCGATTTCAGACTGCATCATCCCCAAAAGCCTTTCCAAGCGCTCGGTGGGAGAAATTATTTCCAAAATCTGCTGTTTGTCGGAAAGTTTGAGCGCCAAGTGGGCCACGATCGTGTCGGCGAGCCTGGCCGGATCATCAATAGAGGAAACGCTCGCCAGCATTTCAGGCGGAATCCGTTTGTTGAGTTTCACATATTGTTCAAAAGTGGTTTTAACCCCGCGCATCAGGGCTTCCAGCTCGATGGTTTTGTCGAGCGTTTCGTCGATCGCTTCGGCCTCCACCAAAAAATAATTCTGGCTCGGCAAAAACTGCTGGATTCTGGCCCTTCTTTTTCCTTCAATCAAAACTTTGACCGTTCCGTCGGGGAGCCTTAACAGCTGGATGATGGAAGCAAGTGTGCCGATTTTATAGATATCATCCGGCTTGGGATCATTCGTTTTGGCGTTCACCTGCGCGGCGAGAAGAATATCTTTCTCTTTGTTCATCGCATCTTCCAGCGCCGCGATTGATTTTTCCCGCCCCACAAAAAGAGGGACCACCATGTGAGGGAACACGACAATGTCTCTTAGCGGCAACAGCGGAATCGTCATCGACGGACCTTTGGGAACCAAATCAGTCATATTTTCTCCTGGTTAGGTTGTCATTCTGAGCAGAGCGAAGAATCTAGGGGATCCTTCACTCCGTTCAGGATGACAATCACGCACTCTGGGCCTTCTTTTCGTAAATAATCACCGGTTTTGCGCGTTTGACAATGACATCCTCACCGACAACGACTTCCCGGACACCTTCCTGGGAGGGAATCTCATACATGACGTCCAGCATGACAGTTTCCAGAATCGCCCGCAAACCTCTGGCACCCGATTTTCTGCGGATCGCCTCTCTTGCCAGCGCCTCGATGCCGGCAGAAGTGAACTGAAGTTTGACTTTCTCGAACTCAAAGAGCCGCTGATATTGTTTAATGAGGGCATTTCTCGGCTCTGTCAATATCTTGACCAACGCGGCCTCATCGAGTTCGTTTAAAGTGGCGATCACCGGCAATCTGCCGATAAACTCCGGTATCAGCCCGAACCGGATCAGGTCTTCGGTTTCAATGTCCCGCAGCACTTCGGAGAGTTTTTTCTCTCCTCTCGTCTTGAGTTCTGATCCAAAGCCCATTCTTTTTTGGCCCAAGCGCCTCTCCACCACGTCTTCAAGACCCACAAACGTACCGCCGCAGATAAAAAGAATGTTGGAGGTATCTATCGGAATGTATTCCTGCTGGGGATGTTTTCTCCCCCCCTTGGGCGGCACATTGGCAACCGTCCCCTCCAAAATTTTGAGAAGGGCCTGCTGAACCCCCTCGCCGGAAACATCGCGGGTGATGGAGGGGTTTTCGGCCTTGCGCGAAATTTTGTCGATCTCATCTATATAAACAATGCCCCGTTCGCACTTGGCCTTGTCGTAATCGGACGCCTGCAAAAGATTCAAAATAATGTTCTCGACATCTTCCCCCACATAACCGGCCTCGGTGAGGCAGGTGGCATCGGCGATGGTGAAAGGAACATTGAGCATGCGGGCCAGCGTCTGGGCCAGCAAGGTTTTGCCGACACCCGTGGGGCCGATCAGCATGATGTTGCTTTTTTGAAGTTCGACATCTTCCCGGCCATGGGCTCTGGCTTCGATTCTTTTATAATGATTGTGGACGGCAACCGACAAGACCCGCTTGGCATAGTCCTGCCCGATCACATATTCATCCAGAAATGCCTTGATCTCGGAAGGTTTGGGAACGCCCAAATGGCTCCCCAACGGTCTCGCGCGGGAGTTTTCCTCGGCGATGATGTCGTTGCAAAGCTCAATGCACTCATCGCAAATATAAACCGTGGGGCCGGCGATCAGTTTTCTCACATCCCGCTGGTTTTTGCCGCAAAAAGAACAGTTGAGGCTCGCGGGATCTTCCAGATGATTTTTAGGCATTGGGCCCCCCTATCGCGTGAATCGGTTTTTGCAGTTTTTCCTTTTCAGGACGATAGATCAAGACATCATCGACAAGACCATAGGCCTTGGCTTCCAAGGCACTCATGAAAAAATCGCGGTCGGTGTCGGTTTGGATTTTAATGGAGGGTTGGTTGGTGTGATGGACCAGAATTTCGTTTAACTTTTCGCGCATTCTCAAAATCTCTTTGGCCTGAATGTCGATATCGGTCGCCTGCCCCTGAAACCCGCCCAAAGGCTGGTGGATCATGATGCGGGCATTGGGGAGCGCGAAACGCCTTCCGGGAGTGCCTGCCGCCAAAAGAAGCGCCCCCATAGAGGCCGCCTGTCCCATGCAAAGGGTGGAAATGGAAGGTTTTACGTATCGCATGGTGTCGTAAATGGCGAGACCCGCGGTCACCACCCCGCCGGGGGAGTTGATGTAGATGTGTATCTCTTTTTCGGCGTCTTCCGACTCCAGAAACAAAAGTTGGGCGATAATAACGCTCGCCACCTCATCGGTTATGGGACAACCGATAAAAACAATACGATCTTTAAGGAGTCTGGAATAGATGTCGTAGGCGCGCTCCCCTTTTCCGGTCTGCTCGATCACCATCGGAATCAGGTTCATAAAGTACCCCTTTTTTGTTATTTTTTCTCTTTTTTCGGCTTCACGACCTTGATTTTAGACTCATTCAAGACAAATTCAAGGGCTTTTTCATGTAAAATGCGTGTTTTTAGACTTGAAATTAATTTATTTTTTTCATAGTGGGCCTTCACTTCTTCAAAAGGACGGTTTATCCCCTTTGCAATGGCAACAAGACGCTCTTCAGTTTCCCCATCGGAAACAGCCACTTTGGCATCTTGAGCCACCTTGTCCAAGACTAAAAAGCCCCTCACACGAAATTCGGCCTCGGGTTTATAGTGTTTGATCACCTCTTCGGGATTCAAATCCTCGACTTTTTGCCCCCGTTTTTTCATCTCTTCGGCCAATTCTTGAAGCATATTCCCCAATTCAGAATGGACCAGTGATTCCGGGATATCAAATTTCACCTTGTCGACGAGCTGTTTCAAAATTTCATTGAAAAGAACCCCTTTGGCCTGTGATTCTTTCGCCTCCCCGATGCGTTTGGATAAATCTTCTTTCACCTCTTTGAGTGTTTTGAACGCCCCCAAGTCTTTTGCCAATTCGTCATCCAGCGCGGGAACGTTTTTCTTGCGGATATTTTTTACCTTGATTTTGAACTCCGCTTTTTTTCCGGCCAGATCTTTGTTGAAATAATCTTTTGGATAATCGAAGCGGACTTCGCGCTCCTCACCCGTTTTGGCACCCGCGATCGCTTTTTCAAACTCGGGCAAAAGGCCGCCGGTCCCCAGTTCCACCAGAAAATCTTTCGCTTCGCCTTCTTTGTATTCATTTCCCTCAATCAGACCCTTGAAGTCGATCGTAGCGACATGCCCTTGCGCCAGCACTGTCTCTGTCGGTAAAGGCTCCAGCTGGGTCATGGCCTGTTGCAGACGTTTCAGTTCTGCTTCTATCTCTTCGTTTTCTACTTTCACCTCGGTTTTTTCGAGCTTCAGGCCTTTGTAATCTTTTTCTTTGACCGGAATTTCGGGCAACACCTCAAAGGTGGCCGAATAGGAAAAACCGCCGGTGGCGGTGGAAAGGCCCGGATCGATTTCGGGTCTGGAGATGGGACGGAGATTTGTCTGCTGGACGGCATCTGCCAAAGTCAAATCAACCACTTTGTCTATCATCTGGTGCTGAACCTCGTGGGCGAAGCGCTGTTCGATAATCTGTTGTGGAACCTTGCCGGGGCGAAAGCCTTCTACTTTGGCAGATTTTTGAAGTTCCTTGATGGCAAGCACGCGGGCCTCGGCCACCACATCGGGGTCGACTTCCACCTTGAGGCGCTTTTTGACTCCGCTCACATCTTCAACGGTTGTTTTCATTTTATTTTTTAACCAGCGCTTTTCTGAAAGCAACGATCAGTACTCCGAAAGAGAGGCCAAAAGTTAAGTGGAGTAAAATCGAAACCGGTTTGGGCAAAAGATCGGCCATGGTTTCATTGAAAGAGGGCAAAAACATGGTCGACCAAAAAAGCCAAACCGCCAGGCCCCCCAAGCCACCCATAATGATTAAAATTCTTTTTTTGGTCCATTCGGGGACGAACTGGGAAAAAACAAAACCGAAAAAGGCGGAAAGAGAAAGATGGGTCGCCAGCCCCGCCAAACCGCCGGGTGTAAATGTGGCGGCGTTAAGGGCGGAGGGGCCAAACCAGACGGCGCCGATCAGCTTGAAGGGATAGGCAGCCTCTCGGAACATATAATGCATCGACAAAAAGGCACCAACGGCAATAGCAATAAGCCCCGCCCCAATACCGGCCAAAACACCGCTCAACGCCCACTTGGGGTTAAACCGGGTCCAGATGTAAGAGACATCGTTTCTGGTTTGTGTGTTTTCATTCATAAAAACGCTCCTTTAAGAACATAATTAATGCTCCGGTTCAAGGGGAATTTTGGAAGAACGACCCTGTTTTAGTTATCGGTTGGAAAGATAGTGAAAGTTGCTTCAAAAAACCTTAAAACTTTTTGGAAAAATAAGTTGCTTCTGATTTTGTGCGACGGGAGGGATTTGAACCCCCACGAGTTTCCCCACTAGGTTCTAAGCCTAGCGCGTCTACCGTTCCGCCACCGTCGCTATTTTGTTTCTGCCAACGCCTCAAAGGCCAAGGCGGCGCCTTTGATGCCGCCGTAAAAATGGCTCAAATTGATTTTTTCGTTGGGAGAGTGATAGCCGTCATCGGGCAATCCCAGCCCCACCAAAATCATTGGCACTTTCAAAACTGATTTGAATGTGGCCACAACAGGAATAGAGGCCCCTTCCCTTTTGAAAACTAATTTTTTGCCGAAACCCTTTTCATAGGCCGAAGCCGCCGCTTTCAAAAAGGCATTGTCTCTTTCAATGTGGACCGGCCATCCGCCCGAGTGATTGTCCACTGCAACTGAAACCCCCGGAGGACAAAGAGAGCGGACATAATCGCCAAAAGACTTTTGCACTTTTTGCGGGTCCTGATTGGGAACAAGGCGGATACTTACTTTGGCATGCGCCTCGGCGGGGATGATCGTCTTGCTGCCGACACCCGTATAACCGCCCCACATGCCGCAAATATCCAAAGTCGGACGAGTCCAGTTGGCTTCCAACGGCGAAAAATCTTTTTCGCTGAACAACTCTTTAACGCCTAAATATTTCGCCGTCGTTTTTTCATCAAAATCAAGACCCGCTATCTCTTTTTTTTCATCAGCCGTCATCGGAAGGACATCGTCATAAAAATTCGGAATCAAAATTTTTCCATTATTGTCCTTTAATTTCGCCAAAATTTGGGAAAGAGCCTGCAAGGGATTGGTCACCATGCCGCCATACAAACCGGAATGGAGATCGTGGCTCGAGCCCTTGACCGCAATTTCAAAATAGACAAGCCCCTTTAAAGAATAAGAAATGGCCGGACGATTTTCATCGAGCCACGGCATATCGGCCACCATCATGGCATCGCATTTGAAAAAATCGGCGTGCTCCGGAACATATTTGGCAATGCCCGTCGAGCCGCACTCTTCTTCCCCCTCCAAAACAATTTTGATGTTGATGGGCAGTTTGCCGGCCGTTTTCAGCCAAGCCTCGATCGCAAACAAAAAGGTCGAATATTGCCCTTTGTCATCGGTGGCGCCGCGCGCGTAGAGATTGCCGTCGCGGATAGTCGGCTCAAACGGAGGCGATTTCCACTGATCCAAAGGATCGGGGGGCTGAACATCATAGTGGCCGTATATAAGGATGGTCGGTTTATCAGCGGCATGGAGCCAATCGCCATAAACCAGAGGATTCCCCGTTGTTTTTAAAAGCTGGCAATTCTCCAACCCCACCGCTTTGAAATGGGCCAGTTCAAAATCAGCGGCTTTTAAAACTGCCGGTTTTTTATCGGGCTGGGTTGAGATAGAGGGGATCTTAATGATATTTTTAAGCTCCTCCAAATGGCGTTCGCGGTTTTTCTCAATGTATTCAAGTACCGAATTTTGCATGATGCCTCCAGTCAGGTTAAAAGTGTTTGGGCCCAGTGAACAAATCGCTCCACTTTTTTAGAAAAGTCGTGGGCAGCCGTTTGTGTAAAACGCCGCGGTTCATATTCAACAAGATTTTTCAAATTGATAATTTCGATCAGCCGGTCCGCATTTCTTTTGGCCTCCGGAGAAGCAAGGGCCTGCAATAAAAGATGGGCGCAATCCTGATGCGATTTTCCGGCACTCCTCTTTCCAAGATATAAAGTGGTGATGGCATCATTAAAACTGATACAGGCATGAATGCCATTGAGCAGAACGGCATCCCATTCTTCATCTTGCAGACACACCAACATGACATCAAAAAACTGTTTTCCCTTGGATTGATAATCTTTGTATTCAGATTTCTGAACGTTCTTTGTCGGAACTTGTTTTACCATCCGTGATAATCTCCACCAGTGTTTTGCCGTAAATGGCTTTTCCTTCTTTGGCGATGTTGATAATTAAAGGATCCTTTAATTGCAATCTTTTTAAGAAATCGCCCAAATGAAGTACCTTTATATTCAAAAAATTACCGTAATAATGAACAAAATCTTCCGCCATGGAACGAAACAGGGATTCATCCGTTGGCAGGGAATCTTGATCTGCATAAATAAGGAGGCAATCAAAATCGCTGGCGGCTGTTTCCTCGCCTCTTGCCGTAGAACCGAACAAAATGATGGAGATTGGTTGCGGTTTTAATTGCGTGGCCAGCCTGGAACCCAAATCAGGCAAAAGACCTCTTTCAAATGCCAAAAGAGGGCCAACCACTTTTTGAACAAAAATATGGCCGGCGTTGAGTTTATAAAGATGAGCCTTACCTACCACCTCTTCGAAAAGGAGGCCTTGAGCCACCAAATCTTTCAAAACATGGCTTATTTTAAAAGTCGACGTTTTGGCCATTATGGCCAACTGGCGCCCCGTTATGCCGATGTTCTGCTTTGAGAGAATTTTAAAAACACGAAGGGTTACCTTATCTCCCAAAAGCCGCTCAAGGTTGTTTGTAATATACATAACATATGTGATATTAAAATAACATATGTTATTTGGCAATATCATTTTTCACAAAGAATGGGTTGTTTTCAACAAAACAGCACACAAAGTCCAGGTTATTCACTTTACAGGGCCCCTCACCCCATCCACCTTCGGTGGATTTCCCTCTCCCACCTTGGGGAGAGGGAGATTAAGGAAAAAAAAGTTGTTTGTAGGCAACTTTGAGGTAGGGAGTGCCGATAACTTTAATGGGTAAACTACTATGTCCTTTCTTTTGAGTCCTATTGTTGATGCCACCACAAACGGTTTCTCTCCATTTGGATTGGGGGGGATGGGGGGCTTTGGCTTCCCCATGATGGTCCCTCCTCCGCAGGTGTTCGGTGGGCAAGGCGTATTTCATCCTTTTAATGAGGCTCCGTTATTTCCCTCCGCCGCACCCGGAGTTGGGCGCGGTTTTTACGGAAGTGGTCTGTTCGGTGGCGCTTTTAGTCCATGGTCCCCCCAGTCCCCTCTTGATCTTTGGGGCGACGATTTTTATCAGCATGATCAATTCGCGGCCGGCGCCACACTGCTAGGCTGGGGCGACACAATGTTAATGACCGATCCCTTTTTGATGCACTATCGCAATTGGTCTTCTTGGCCGCCGATTTCATTTTGGCCTTTCAACGATCCATCCAAACAACAAAATGGACAAGGACAGCCGACATCGGGGACAGAATCGGCGCAAACAGCCAAAAATACACCTCCCTCTCCAGCAGGGGGAGATGCAGAAACACAAGAGGCCCGCAAAGACTTGGAATCACGCGCACAAGCAGAACAAAAAAAACTGGAAGCACGTGAACAAGAGATCCAAGAACAAGCTAAAAAGGCAGAAGATAAAATGAGGGCAGATGCCGAGAAACGTGACACAGATTTTGATGAAAAAGTGAAAAAGTCACAAGACGAACAAGAAGAAGACAGGCTAAAGGCAAAAAATGAGGCAGAAGCAGATCACCAAAGAAGAAAAAGAGAAATAGATAAGGCAACAGGAAAACCGCCCCCGCCCAAAGCTAAAGGCGGCAGGGCTGGTGGGTAATAATTGGAGATTTTATTTATGGGCGATGACAACGTAAAAAAATTAGGGGCGCGTTTTCAAGACGGATTTCTTCCCATGGGGGAAGATGTCGACGCCGCCGCCATCACATACCAAACCCTAGATGAAATTCCGATCTGCGTTCCTGAAGGAGACAAAGAGGGCAAAGATTGGTTTAATCCAAATGCTGATCTGCATCGCGTACGTGTCTTCCCCGTTACGGACACACGCATCAAAAAAAATCTCGATGATTTTAACACACTTTCATCAAAGGCTCAAAAGAACCGGCTGTCGGCACAGCACGACAAACCGGGGGATGTGGAAAAAAGTTTGGAAAGGGAGAAAAAAGAACTAGAGAGCGGGAAGAGAACAGAACCGGGTGATCTTGGGACATTAAGAAATCCGAAAACCGATGAAGAGATACGCCGCATTCAGGCCATGAATTACGGCTATAATTTGGAAGTCGACGATGACACAAAACTCTTGGTTCCCAAAAGCCCGGATTCTATTTATGAAATGTGCCGATTCGCGTCAAAGGGCGTGGATGGAGGCACCCCTTTATTGGTTTACAAAAAGGGGGGCCACAAAATTTTGGACAAGCAATGTCAGGATAATAAGGGAGCATTTTACAACACACTGCTTGGCGTCGAATTAACAAACGAGGAAATCCTTGAACTAATGACTCTGTTGGAGATCCCCAAAGGCGACGGGTGTATCGATCCAAACGGGGATAACAAAAAATACCTCTCCGTAACCAACAAATTGTCTGTTGAAGATGTCGACGGCAAATTAACCAAAGCCATTTTAAAATCGGACAAATTTACGCCGGAAAGGGCCAAACAAATTGTCGCCGCCCTGCAAAAGGCGTTTGAAGGAGCACGCACTGATAAAGGGTTAAAAGATGGCCAAAAGACGATGATCTGGAAAATATTATTGGGCCAAATACCGGCAACACTGGCCGGAATTGTTGGGGCAGGGGTGGGCGTGATGATGTATCAACTGCATAAAAAATCGACGGAAGGCAAAACGGAGATGAATGTCGATGACTTTATTAAAGATGTAACCGAAAAGCTGAAAGTTGAAAAACCAGGAATCGTTGTCGTTCCCGAGGTGGAGGAGATTGTCAAAAAAGTGCAAGCTGCCATGGACTCAAAACATCCCCATATTATTCTTGCCGGGCGTTCCGGAAGCGGAAAAGATTTAATTGCGAAATATATTCAGTGGCTCTTCTTGAATGATCGCATCAAACTTAAAAGGGCAAAATTTGCCGGAAATAAGAGTGCGGGCAATATCGATGCAACAGGCATGGCCGCTAAAGGGGGTTTGTTCAAGGGAATGGCGGCAAAGGTGGCGGATGCCCTCAACAAAACCTGGCTTGGAAAGCCGGGAATTTATCATGCCCAGGAACTTCAAAACTGGTTATCAATCGCTGAAACATCGGGATTCGGCCCCGGTTCCACATCAACCAACGCCTTCCGAATGGTCCTCCCCACGCTGGAAGTAGAGAACCCAGGCTTTGTATTAGTTGGAACGACTTCGGAAATCGAAAAAGTCAGGGAAGCGGTGCCCGATATTGAGAGGCGAATGGGCAAAATTATCAACATTGGAGACTTCAGTGTTGAGTCTTTGACGCAGATTTTAAAAGAGATGGCGCCGGATTTATTCAAAGAATATGGAATACAGGGTGCGGAACACAATTTGTTTGCAAGAATTATCGCAGCAACAAAGTTTCTTGAACAAAGTCCCAATTCCGGAGCATTAAACCTTCTCGATGAGCTTGCCAGAGAGGCGCAATTTAAAGATCAGACCCACATTGGCGCAGAGGATATCGCCGCATTGACACAAGAAAAGGCAAAAGTGGGCGGTCTGTTGATTTCAAGAGAATCGGCCGGAGCCGCTCTCGATTTTATCATGGAACACCCTTCCATCGAGGCCGAACGGGCCAGAATTGCAGCACAACTTATTGAATTTGGCAAAAATCCTGAATTGGTATTTTCAGATCCGCATGAGATTCAAACCGCTTTGGCCGAGGGTCAAAGAGAAAGAGCCCAACGGACAAATGGCGGAGGAAAAACATCCGGCCCCGCCGGAAAAGTCCAAGGCCGCAGGATACGGACGGCGGGGAGAAGAGTTGCCGTTAGAGGGGCGGATGTACGGCATAGAGTGGGCGGAGAATGGAGAACAGAGGTACGGAGAACAGAGACACAGAGAACGGAGAACCCTTCGACTTCGCTCAGGGCGGGCTCCGAACGGAGAACCGGAGCGAAAATACTGGATTCCGGCTTTCGCCGGAATGACGTGGCACTCCGGAATGACGTGGCGGGCCGGAATGACATGGTGAACCGAAATCCTGCCGGTTTGCCTTTGTCCATGCGGGCGCCGAATCTTCTTGGAAAATTTTGGAGTGATATTCCCGGTTTTGCCAAAATGGCGGGGGCCTTTGCGGCGCTCGGCGTGGCGGCACATAAAGATGTGGGGCTCCTCACCGAAGAAGAGCACGACCGGATTGGGCTGGGCATATTGGGAGGTTTTATATTAGTCAACCCCTATACCCCACTTCACTTGGCGGCCATAACGCCTGTTTTTGAGGTCTCCAAAAAAGTGACCGAAGCAGGTTTGGATGCAACCGGTGTAAAAGCCCTGAAACATGGAAGCGCCACGAGTGAAGCGATAGGAACTTTGGGCGGCTTTGCCGGAACCGAAGCAGCCGTCACGGCATTGGGGGCACACACGGCAAAATACGCCGGAATGGCGAAGCCCACTATCGCAGGGGCTCATAAGCTCGGCTGGCAGGTTATCAATGACGGCAGTGTCCATTTAGTCCGTACGGCCAGATCAGTTGTTTCAACACAGGCGCAAAATGCGCGGATCGGATTACAAATGGCCGCACAAACAGCCCGGCAGACTGGACCGGCGGTGGCGGTAATGGCGGCGGGCGCGGCGGCTTTTGCCAAAAGTGCCGGCACCGCTGCGGCAGCTACCGTAGCCTCATCGGCCGCGGCAACTACCGCGGTTGTGGTGGGAAGTGGTTTTGCTCTCGGCGCGGGCATTCATTATTCGGGTGTTGGAAATTATATCGGCACCGAATGGCTTGGGAGAAAAATCGGTTTTGCCATGGCTGACTGGATTCATCCGACCAATAAGTAGCACTTGCCCGCCTTTGGTGGGACACCATTCTGGTCATCCCTGTTTTTTCAAAAACTCCAAATCCTGCGCATCGGTTGACAAGCCGCGATCTTTGCAAGCTTTCTCTTTGAGACGAAGAAGGTCTTTTTTGGAGGCAATGCGAAAGAGATAAGATTGCACCTTTTTTGTCTGGGCATTAGCGGCAATTTCTTTGGCTGGAAATGGGAAATCGAAAAGCAGATCAATGCGCAAACCCGTTTTTTTGTTGAAAAAATAAACACCGCGGGGAGCATCGAGACGCAATCGAACAGCCGCAATATTTTTGTTATCCAGGGTGGCCGTAATCTTTCCCTGTTTATTGACGCGGGAGGCCAGTTCCAAACCCCTTTTGTAAAAAATATCGAGAAGCGCTTTGTGATCCAAAGCCTCGGCAGAAACCAAAAAATCAAAATCCCGTGTCACCCGCCGGGACCCCATGATCACCAAAGCCATGCCGCCGACAAGAACCGGCATCATGCCCAGACCTTCAAGCTCATTGGCAATCTCTCCCGCCTCTTCAATGAAATCCGTTATTTCAGCCATAAATTCCAGGCAGTTTGTTGCGGGCCGTTTTCAGAGAACGGACCTTTGGAACGCCCGTCAACGCTTGGATAGCAGATACGTACCGGAAGTTTTCTTTAATTCTTCTTGCGATCTCAAAAGATTCAGACCGGGCACGCCCGCCGGAAGAAGCAATGGATTTTCGCTTTTCGGCGGAGAGCCTTTTGGCACGAGCCAACCCCCCTTTTCGCCCCAGTGCTTTGGCAAAAGACTTGATAGACATGCGGCTATATTAGCTTAGCGCTAAGCATAAGTCAAATGATTACGCCGCGGATTTGAAGATGAGTTTGATTTTCAGCGCCTTGAGAATCTCCAAAAAACTGGAAAATTCGGGATTGCCGTTTTTAGAAAGGGCGCGATATAAAGTCATTCGGCTCAAATGAGCTTTTTTAGCCACTTCGCCCATCCCTCCCGCCGCCTCGGCAACATTGCGAAGGGCTTTTAGAATCATTTTTTCATCTCCTTCTTCTAACGCCACATTAAGATATTCTGCCGCCTCTTCAGGGTCCTTTAAAGATTCAACAAGAAATTCATGGTAATCTTTGGTTTTAGATTCTTTTTTCATATATTTAACCTCGATAACTTTCTAAATATTCTTGTGCCCTCTTGATATCACTCCATTGTTTATTTTTATCACCTCCGCACAATAATAAGATAATGTCATCTTGTTCCATTCCAAAATAAATTCTGTATCCCGGGCCAAAATTAATTTTTAATTCATAAACACCCATACCTACTGACCGATACTTTCCAAGATTGCCGGCTTCGACTCTGTCTAAACAGGTACGGATTTTGGCTCTCGTCCGACCGTCTCTTAGAGAAAAAAACCACTGCTCAAAAGGAGACCTGCCATCCGGAGTGCGATATAATTTAACTTTTCTTGGCCAACTTTCCATAGTGTACCGTATAAGTTACAATTATTCAACTGATTTTTTACACGCCTCCAGATTTTTGTGGGCTTCTCCCCAAGCAGGAACCTCCGAAAAAACAGCCGCTTTTTTAACGGCTTCAAAATCTTCCAATGCCACGGAACAGCCCTCCATCTCTTGCTTGGTGCGGGCGATCATCAAAAGAGGACGTCCCTTCTCATCGAGGCGTTCGTAGACTTTTTGCAAAAGCGCATCGGCTTTTGGGTTGGGGGGATAATTTTGAATGGCGTGGCGGAGAGAGACGGCTGTCATTCGGGATCCTTCACCCCCTTGGGGTTCAGGATGACAACATTCTTTTTCCCATCGGGCCAATTTTGGCTCCAGTTCTTTTGTCAATTGGGCGGCGCTTTTTTCAAGGCCATCTTCAATCTGTTTAAAAAATGGTGGTTTGAGATCGTCGCCTTGAAAGAGGGCGTGGGCTTTTTTGAGTTGATGATAAGTTATAAGAGTTGATTTGTTTTGGGACATATCCAAAAGCTGTTTTGCTTCGGCGAATTTTTCTTCAATTTCTTTTGAGGGACCGGCGGTTCCCTCTTTTTTAAGCGATGTTTCCAGATTGGCATAAACTTTTTTGGCCCGTTCGTTTTCGGGAGATTTTTGCAGGGTTTCTTTCAAGGCCAGCATGGCTTGGGCCTGATCGCCGGATTCAAGGAGGGTGCGGATATCCCCCTCACCCCATCCCTCTCCCACAGGGGGAGAGGGAGTTATAAAAATTGGTTTAGAATACCCTAATGCCGTTTCAACCTTCATCTTCAACGGATCCCCTTCATCCACAATTGCATGGAGCGCCGCTTGCCAGCTTTGTTTGGCCTCTTCAAAACGGAGTAATTGGTAATGCTGTAACCCTTCGCGATAGGCGTTTTGCGCCTGGGCCTGCAATTCTTTGCGTAATTTTTCTTCTTGAACTTTTGCCTCGGCCAAGCCGGGATTAAAAAAGGCCGCCTGCTCAAAGGCCTGAATCGCGGCCTTGAATTGCCCCGACTCCCGCTTTTCATGCGCTATTTTATAAAACTGCTCTGCCAAATCTGTTGCGGCAAAACGGCTTTCACGAGAGATTGCTTCGCTCGCGCTCGCAATGACAAATAGGGCGCTAAGAGAGAGCGACAATAATATGCCTTTTACCATTTTTAAGCTCCATGTGATGGATTCCCTCTTTAGGAGAGGGAGAAACCAAAATCTGTTGTGCCACGGTTGCATCGGGAAAGAGATCGAGAATATGGCGATAAGTATTGCCATTGGAAGAGGCCAAAAGAGACCCCGACGCGTCAAAACAATAGACCTTTTTTTGCATCATCCCTCCCATAAGAGAGAGCCATTCAAAAGATTCCTGTTCCTTGGGAGTTTCAACATTTTTACGCCGGGGCAAAACGCGCCAAAGAAAAACTCCCGAAGAAAAAAGAAGCGGTACAAAAAAGGCCGCCCAAAGAAGATAAAATTTGGGAATTTGGGGTTCAAACAAGACAACCGCCGTCCCCAGTTTTTCTTCATTTTGGCCAAGAATGGGAATAACGGATAAACTCTCTGATGTGTTTGTCATCCCCGCTTTCGCGGGAATGACAAATCGGGGGCCGGAATGACGTATGCTCCACGGACGGCCAAAATCAGAAACGGGTGCCAATACTTTTTCCTGATCGTCCAAAACAAAAACCTTTTTTATCCCTTTGGCTCCGGCCACTTCATCAAGGCGGATCAAAAAGTCGAGGCGGTTTTGAAGCGCATCGCGGTTGACGGCGGCCACTGTTTTGGCAAGCATGAGGCCGCGGTCTTGTTCCATTTGGAATGCATTTAAGCGAACGTGATAAAGAGAAAACCAGATTAAAAAACTGGAAAACAAAGGCACGATGTAAAACATTTTTTTTATCATTCCGAGCGAAGCGAGGAATCCCGATGCCACCGGGATCCTTCGCTACGCTCAGGATGACAAAACGTAGTAGCGAATCACTAGCGGTGAAAAAATTGTCAAAAAAACCGCCGGCAGAATGCAAAAAATCAGGGGAAAAAGGATTTTTTGGGAGGCTTGAATCCCCAGTTTTTCGGCATCCAAAAAACGCTGGTGGCGCATCTGGTCGGCCCCGGCAATCAACACCGGGCCCATGGAAGTCCCCAGCATGATCGCCTGCACCAAAAAAGAGATCAGCGTTTTCATTTCCGGAAGCGGAACCCGCTCTTTAAGGGAAATCAAAACCTCCTTGCGGGTCTTGCCCAGTTTTAGCTCGTGCAGCATCTGATCGATTTCTTCGACAAGCCCCCGCTTGGGGAGTTTGGCGACAATTCTCTCCAAAGCCTGCATCATGTCGAGCCCCGCCGAAACGGAGACCGCCAAAAGATCCATGACCGTCGGCAAATCGCGGCGGATATTTGCAAATCGCTCTTTTTTGGCCTGCAGAAGCCAGAGAAAAGGATAGGCGGCGCCTGAAAGGGCTCCCCAAAAAAATGGGGAAAAGGAGAATCCAAAAAAAAGAGAGAAAAGCGCGGCACTTTCTGCCGCAAGACAAAAAACAAAAGCGGCAAATTCTTTTTCTTTGCAAAAGGAATAGAGGCCGGAGTCTTTGAGGAGGGTTGTAAGTCTGTCGGGAGATTGCTTCGGCCCTGCGGGCCTCGCAATGACACCGGGCCGCATGGGCCTCCTCGCAATGATAGAGATCAAAGGGGCGTTCCATGTAAAAAGAAAATTCCCTTTTGGAATGCCGGAAAATGTTGAAAACCATTTGAGGCGTGTTTTTTCCCGTTCAAAAACAAGGCCAAGGGAATAGGCCCCGAAAAAAACGGCCGCGGCAAAGGCGGTTGCAATAAGGATCACCATGGCAATTTCCCCCTGGCCCACGAAATTTCCAGCGGTTCTTTTTTTCCCTCTTTCACAAGATGGCCTTTGAGCAAAAATTCCTCGGATTCAAGCCACTGTCGGCCGGTCCCTTCCAAAAAAACTTCATCCACGCCAAAAGGCTTTAGAAGGGCATTGACCTGCGCCTCTTCTTCATTGAGCGGCAGGGACTCCTGTTTTGCGGAAAGTTTGAGGGAAACACGGCAATCGGGATTCTTCTCCGCCAGAGGCGGATCAGAATGACAATGGAACTCACGGTGCAAAAGAAGCGGCGGCAGGCCTTCCAGCGCAATTTGGATCTCCTTTTCAAAAGCGGGGAATCCCGTCAAATACCATGGCGGATGGGCTTTGAGGTCGGCCGGAAAAGTTCCTAAAACCTCCCCCAAAACAATCTCCTTTCCGACCCGCGCGGTCAGGCTTCTTTCCATGCCGTTGTGTTTTTCGACATAAGCGACATGGCAGACTTGACCATGGACTATGGACCAGGCCTGCCTGCCGGTCAGGCAGGGACAAAGGACCAAAAGAAAAATAAGAAAATGTTTCATATAGTTACCTTTGCCATATGGCGCATCCAAAAATAACCGCCGCAATCGAGAATCACGACCGCCGCCAGCGAGAGCCAACCCAGCGGATGCGCGAAAAGAGGGGCGATGAAATCGGGCGATAAAAAATGAAGCACCAGCCCCAGCACAAAGGGCATCACCGCCAAAATCACCCCCTGCGTCATCCCCTGCGCGGTCAAAAGCCCCACTTTGGCCGTCACTTTCTGGCGTTCTCTTAAAATTTTGGAGAGATTTTCAAGATGGCTTGCCAAATTGCCGCCGATGCCGCGCAGTAAAATAACAGAATGGACCATGAGTGAAAAATCGGGGATGTTCAGTTTTCTTTCGGTGTCGCTTAAGGCCTCATCGAGCGTGTGTCCCAGTTTTGTCTTCTCTAAAACGAGAGAAAATTCTTCGTTCAAAGGCCAAGGCCCCTCCTCGCCGGCCAGTTTCAGCGCCTGTTGCAGGCCAAGCCCCGCTTTCATGGCGTTGGCAATGAGCACGAAACAGTCGGCGAGCCCTGCCTCTATTTTTTTCTTGCGGCGCGGTGTCATTGCGAGCCCCGAAGGGGCGAAGCAATCCACGGGAGATTGCTTCGGCCGGAGCCTGCAGCGAGCGAAGCGTGGCTGGCCTCGCAATGACAATCGCCAAAAATCTCCTCCAAGGTAAACACATCCCCTTCCATCCCCGACAGTTTGACTATGGAAACAATTTTGCGGCTTCCGTCGGCACCCCTTGCAATCTGCACGATAATGTCGATGGCCGAGGCAATCTGTTCCCGAATAGCCTTGGACGGCAGATCCATCCCGGCAAACATCACCAGCGTTTCAAGACGAGAAAGGGCATCGCGCGGCGTGTTGGCATGCAGGGTGGTGAGCGAACCGTCGTGACCGGTGTTCATCGCCTGCAGCATGTCGAGCGCCTCTGCCCCGCGGCATTCGCCGACCACGATCCGGTCGGGGCGCATTCTTAGGGAGTTACGCACCAAATCGCGGATGGCGATCATCCCCTTCCCCTCGATGTTTGCGGGCCTAGACTCCAGACGCACCACATGGGGCTGGTTGAGCTTAAGCTCCGCCGCGTCTTCAATGGTGATGATCCTCTCTTCTTTGGGAATAAAAGAGGACAAAAGATTCAAAAGGGTCGTCTTGCCCGAACCGGTGCCGCCGGAGACAAGGATGTTCATTTTGCGCAACACCCCCTCTTTCAAAAACTGAAGCATCTCTTCGGTGACGCTCCCCATGCGCACCCAATCTTCGGGGGAGAGACTATTTTTTGAAAAACGGCGGATACTCACCACAGGACCGTTCAGGGCCAAAGGCGGAATGATGATGTTGACGCGCGAGCCGTCTTTGAGCCGGGCATCGACCATCGGAGAGGCCTCATCGACGCGCCTCCCCAGCGGGGCCAAAATTCTCTCAATCGCCTTGTTCAGCGATTCCAGATTGATGAATTGAAAAGAGGTCGGTTGAAGCCGCCCTTTTTCCTCGACAAAAATCGGCGCCAAGCCGTTGACCAGAATTTCGCTGTAATGGGGGTGCGAGAGGAGTTTTTCCAGAGGCCCCAGCCCCAAAAGCTCATCAAGAAGTTCACGGGTTAAAACGTCGCGGTCGGTTTCTGAAGGAATATCGAGCGACGCGTCTTGAAGCACCTCGTGGATAATGATTCTCACTTTTTCGCGCAATCCCTCCTCGTTTTGATCGGCTTTGAGCCCCTTTGTCTCCATGCTTTTTTTGACGGCAGAAAGAAGCTCCGGTCTGAAAGAAACAGTCTGCGGCGCCTCGGGTTCTTCCGCCGCCTTCACCACAACAGGGGGAAGTTTTTCGCCAAAAAGACGATCGGGGAGAAAAGGGGCCAAATCTCCGTTCAAGGGGGGGAGCCTGTCCATTGTCAAAAGGCAATCGGACCCTTTTTGGCCGACACACGCTATCTTTGTGATTTGCTCCAGATCAGCGGTCTTCAAAAACGCCTCTTTTCCCCAATTTCTGGCCACCCAGCCGATGCGCTGGAACGGAAAAAAACTCATCGAAAGTTTTTGGCTTTTGCGTTTAAGGGCCTCCACGTGCGTTATCGAGGAGCCGGCCGCCAAAACAAAAAGGGACGATTGTTTTAAAAAAGAGGCGGCAAGAGAATGAAACCGGGAGCCCAAATCGCAGACCACCAGATCAAAACGGTGGAGATGCGGCTCCACCTGCGACCAGGCATTTTCACCGGCGGCGGCGATTTCAAGGCCGCTGAACCCCGAAGCGGTTTTCAAAAAAGCGCGGGTCCACGCAGGGTCCGAATCAAAAGAGAGGCGCGAAAGATCAGGGAGGCTGCGCCACGGGGCGGCATCGCCGCAGACAAGCCGCAAATCACCGGGATGGTCGGCATCACCATCCACGAGGAGTACTGTCTCCCCCCTTTTGCGGGAGGCCGCGGCGATGTCTTTGGCCAAACCCGACGCCCCAACCCCGTCTTTGACACCCATTACGGATATGATTTTCGCACTCATAATAAAAATGAAAAATTAAAAATAAAAATACAAAATTCTAAATCCTAAATTCGAAACTCTAAACAAATTCTAAATTTCAATTTCCAAAATCCAAACAATCGAATTATTTGCATTTTTCTAAAATGGCTCCGAAGATTTTCATCAGTTCATTTGTCTCTTGAATCAGCATTTCTTTTTTATTGATCTGAAAAGTCTCGCTTAAGCAGAGCCAATAGCGACTTTCTTTTGATTCTTTTTTGCAAATTTTAATTCTCATCATAAAATCCTTTTTGCCCAGCGATTCGTTTGCTTCGATGTAGTTTGCGCCAACGGACCCCCCTGATCTGATCAGTTGTTTTGCAATTTCAAGATTAGAAAGCGTTTTTGGCAGCACCTTTGTATATTGAATAATATTTTCCGCAAATTGCAGTGTCCGTTTTTCAAGATCGAAACAAGCGGGTTTGGAATTTTTATTTTGATTCATTGTAATTTGTTTAGTATTTAGTGTTTAGAATTTATTTTTTTCCTTTTCTTCATGTATTCAAGATATTCCTTCATGGAGCGGTCTTTGAGCATTTGTTCTTCCGTCTTTGCCCAATCTTCTTTGAGACTTGTGAGATCCGCTTGCGCCGCGACAATTTTTGGAAGGGCAAAAACCACCAGCTCTGTTTTGCTGGTCTGAAAATCCTTCGACAAAAAAAGCGTAAAAAGGGCCGATGAGGTGGAGAGGTCTTTGGGAACGCGGTTATAGGTTTTGACATCCCGGCCGCTTAAAATCCCCCCGAGCACCATCGCCTGGCCCGACGGGATATACGCGGTGGTATTGATCGAGTGGGTATTGATGCCGCCATCGATGTGGGCGGAGGGGGTGGAAATTTGCGCCGACATTTTCAGATCGACGTCGCTTCCGGAAACAACCGGCTGGGCCTCCACCTTGACCCCCACCTCTTTGAATTGGACATTTTGCTGGGCAAAATAGGGAACCTGCACGCCGCTGAAAAAAGTGGCCAAGTCGCCGCTTTTGACAAAAATAGTCGGGTTTTCCAAAACACGGCCCAACCCTTTTTCGCGGATGAAGCGAATTTTGGGAACGAGATTCAACACAAAACCGATCAGCGATTGTCCCAGCCCACCGATGCCGCCTGACGCATCGCCACCGCCGCCGCCGAACGGATTTTCTCCGCCCCCCGCAGGAAAAGAACCCGGCGCCCATTGGATGCCAAAGGTGCGCAGCGCCGATTTTTGAATCTCCATAAAATAGAGATCAATCTGCACCATCTCTTCTTTCCCCAGCGTTCTGTCCCCCTGCCGGATTTCAATAAGATTCAATGCGGTGGGATCGTAGAGTTTGGCAATCTCGTAAGCCTTGTTTGCGGCCCCTTGGCTAAAGGCGACCCCCTCCAAAACCACGCGATCCTTGACCGAGCGGACTTTGATCCCCGGCATGGCGATCGCTTTTTCAATGCGGCTGGTCATGGTATCCAAAACCGGCTTGGCCATGATGACCTCATTCAAAATTTGCGGATACCTGGCGGCAAAAGATTGGATTCTTTTATAATCAGAAGGAGAAGGGGCCTCGCCGACGATGCGGATTACATCGTCTTGCACCAAAAAATCGATCGATTTGATTGATGCAAAAGATTGTTCGGCCTCTCTCAAAATAGCGCTCAAGCTGGCACTGTGGACCGTCACGGGAATGACATCTTTAAGCTCCCCGTCCTTGTTCCAAAGAGTCAGGGTGGTGAACCCTTCGCTCTTGGCGTTGAGGTAGAGCGATTTTCTCTCATCCTGAATAATAAAATCGGCCACTTTGGGATTGGCAATGGCCACATCGCCGATTTCATAATCGGTCTGGATAACCGATGATTCCCCTTTGGCGAGGGATTGGGGGGAGAGGGGAGAGGCGAAGGCTAAGGAGGCCAACAATAATGATATTGGACCAAGGACCATGGACCAAGGACCAAGGACTAAAAGCTTTTTGATTGTTTTTTGTCGTGGGTCCATTGTCCCTGGTCCATTGTCCATTGTCCTACTTCCCCCTATACTCCCGATACCCCGTCCTCTTTGCCCTGCCTTTGAACCCAACTAAATCCAGCGCCGTGGTCGGCTGCAAATTGAGAGGCTCTTCTTCCCACTGCGGCCGCAACGAAAAGGCGACAACCCCCTGCTGTTTGGCAAACTCCACCTCCTGCGCCTGCTGGGGTGTCAGCGCCAAAGTCAGCGTTCTTTTGTTGTTGCCGGTTAGCGACTCGGTAAAGGAAGCGCCGCCGAACATATTTTTGGAATCTTTCTGTTTTTTTCCGTCCAGACCGTTTTGAATTTCTCTGCCGACGGCCAGAACCAGAACTTTTTGGGCGATCGTATGGGTGCCGACTTGAAGATTCTCGGTGGAATCTTCCATTTCAAAGGTGGCCAACAGATCAATAAAATTATTGGGGCGGATCAGACCCGCCACACCGGAGACATCATCCATTTCCACCGACAAGGCCCGCATCCCCAAGGGGATTTTGGATTGGAGCCCGCTTTTTTCGCCCAATGGAAGCAGTTTGGTCATCACAATCTGTTCCCCTTTAAGAATCGGCGTCATCGCCACCTGCCCCGCAACCGATTCCAGAGAAAGGGCCGCCGCCGGCTGGACAAAGCGGCGTGGGAATTTCATAAGAGTCAGTTGTGATGGATCAAGGCGGCTTGCCTGCAAAACATCTTTTTTGGCGACGACAACGGTCACCGGATCTTCAAGCGCATTGAGCCGTGCCTCTTTGACACGAAAATAACCAAAGGAAAGAAGCAGGGCCAAAACACCCGCCGCCGCGGCTATCCAGGCCGGCTGTTTTATTTTCATCTTCCTCTCCCTTCGCAGAGCGCCTTGATGGCAGGGTGTTGCACTTGACACGGCCTTTCTAAAACCGGAACAGCCATCTGCCGTTTATGCAAACGGATGGCATCGGCTTGTTGGCGAATAACAAGGTCTCTTTGTTTCCCGTGACCCCATTGAAAAAGAAAATAAAAACCGGCCAGAATGACAACGGCAAACGGAATGACAAACGCCATCTCGACCGCGGCGGAACCTTTGCGATTAATGTTGAATATTTTGCGGATCAAAATCCCTCCATGTTTCTTCATCGATTTTTAAAAATCCCTCTTTGGGGAGCGCCTGTACGGGAACAAAGGCGGTTTGATATAAAAACGCTTCGTCTGATTGTGACTTTACGGCGTAATTCCAGATGGAGCCGCCAAAAGGCTGGGCCGCAGAGACCGCCCGCATCACCGGTTTCCATTT
>JAUYJH010000120.1 GCA_030688705.1 Deltaproteobacteria bacterium | reverse complement strand
GGGGTGTCATTCGCAGGAGGAGCCAGGCACCTCGTGAATTTCACGAGGTGCCTGGCTCCTCCTGCGAATGACACCCCCAGCGGAGCGGGGTGTAGCAAAACTAACGCTTGACGTCCATACAAGAGATTTTTATAGTGATACTTGAAGTGTTGCCCGCAAGATACGTATGAAAAAACAGATAGAAATCAAAGTAATGGGTCAAAAATTTGTCGTGCGCAGTGATTCGAGCGAGGATTATGTAAATCAGGTTGCCACCTTTGTGGACCAAAAGATGAATGAAGTGGTGAAAAACTCAAAGTCGGTGGCGAGTCTCAATGTGGCCATTCTCGCGGCCATGAACATCGCGGATGAGTACCTGAAATACCGGATGAACAAAGAAAGGCAACACACGCAGGTGGAAAAAAAGATTAAAGATGTGATTGAGTTGATCGATTTGCAGTCATGATGTTTTAATAATATGAAAGGAGCTTTACCATTTTAACGATTTTGACGGGACAACCTGTAATGCGCGTGCTTGATTGTATTATCTTAGAACCGATATTTGAATATTAGGGAGCTGTCCCTTGCCGTGATGTGCAGGCCCGCAACGGTTACCGTTTGCGGGAAGCCTTAAAACGCGGCAAAACGGGTCCCACCTCGTAATTGGGGTTCAAATAAGATAGCCAGTCACACGGCACCCGCGGGACCCGTCAGTTTTTTTGACGGCGGCGTTTGAAAGGTGAAAAGAGACAAAATCCAAGATACAGAGTTTATGAGAGTTTTTAACCGATTCGAGCAGCAAAAAAAGAATAACCGGACCCCTTTGATCGGATATTTGATCCTCTTTTGAAGCCTTAAAAAACGCGCCGTCTCTTCAGGGATAATTATGGATCCAAAGAAACGGTGGCGCGAAGCCATTCTGGAACAACGCAGGCAACTGGACCCTCGTTTTGTCCGCGAAGCCTCCGAAAAAATAGAGTCCCTTTTTCTTTCGCTTGAGGAGTTTAATCTGGCGGAGCGTGTGGGGCTTTATGCCGCCTTCAAAAACGAGGCGGAGACGGCCGGCATCTTCGGAAAGGCGCACGCCTTAAGAAAAGAAATTTATTACCCCGCGGTGGATTCCAAGACAAAAGAGATCCGGTTTTATCGGGTCAAAAATCTGAAAGAATTGGGGCGCGGGTTTGCCGGCATTTTGGAACCCAAAAAACGGACCCATTATTTGGCGAATATTGATTTTTTGAATCTGATCATCGTTCCGGGAGTTGCCTTTGATCTTAAGGGAAACCGCCTGGGTTTTGGTCAGGGGTATTATGACAAACTGCTGGAACCTTTTCACGGCAAGCGGGTGGCGTTTGCCTATGAGTTTCAGATTGCGGATACTCTTCCCTCGCAGCCGAGAGACCAGCGAATGGATGTGGTTGTCACCGAAGAGAGAGTGATCCGTATCATTTAAGGAGGTTATTTATGGGACTGGAATGGATTATCGGCGGGGTTGTTGGGCTGTTGGCGGGAATCGGCGGGGGGTTTTACGCCCGCGTTGTGTTGGGCAAACGAAAACTGCACGAGGCGGAAAATAGGGCCAAATCGGTTTTGGATGATGCCGAAAACAGGGCCAAAACGATCAAAAAAGAAGCGGAGCTGGAGGCCAAAGACACCCAGCTGAAAGCCAAAGCGCATTTTGAAAGGGAGTTTTCCGAAAAACAACGGGAGATTCACAATCTGGAAAAACGCCTTCAGGCCAAAGAAGACAATCTGGAAAAAAAGTTTAACCTTTTGGAGACCAAAGAGGAGGAACTTTTCAAACAGGAAAAGGGGATCGTCGACAAAAAAGAACATCTGGGGGTTCTGGAGAGGCAATATCAGGAACAGATATTGGAAACCCGCCGCGCGCTGGAGCGGGCCGCCGCCATCACCACGGAAGACGCCAAAAAACAGCTCAAGGAGTCTCTGCTGGAAGATGCCAAACGGGAATCAGCGACCCTGATGATGAAAATTGAAGAAGAGGCGAAAGCCGAGGCCAATAAAAAGGGGAAATACATCATTGCCAGCACCATAGAACGCCTCGCTTCGGATTATGTTTCAGAACGCTCTTTAAGCACCGTGCCGCTCCCCAATGAAGAGCTGAAAGGGCGCATCATCGGGCGTGAGGGGAGAAACATCCGTGCGTTTGAGGCGGCCACCGGCATTGACGTGGTGATTGATGAAACGCCGGACGCGGTGATTCTTTCGGGCTTCAATCCGGTCCGACGGGAAATTGCCCGGATTACCATGGAACGCCTCTTGCAAGATGGCCGAATACACCCCTCTCGCATTGAAGAAATGGTCGCCAAAGTGACCGATGAGATCAACCAATCGATTATTGAAGCGGGGGAGCAGGCTTTCATGGAATTGAAACTCCCCAAGGCCCATCCGGAGATCGTCAAACTGCTGGGGGCCTTAAAGTACCGATACAGCTACGCGCAGAATGTTTTGCGCCATTCGATTGAATGCGGTTTTGTCTGCGGCATGATGGCGGCCGAGCTGGGGATTGACGAAATGAAAGCTCGCAGGGCAGGTCTGCTGCACGATATCGGCAAAGCGGTTTCTCACGAAGTCGAGGGGGCCCACGCGCTGATCGGCATGGATTTCTGCAAAAAGTACAAGGAAGATGAAGGGGTCTGCCACGCGGTAGGGGCGCATCATGAAGATATCCCGCAGATTTACGCTCTCGATTCGCTTGTGGACGCGGCCGATGCCCTCTCCGGCGCCCGGCCCGGCGCCCGCCGCGAAGTGTTGGAGAGCTATATCAAGCGCCTTGAGGATCTCGAAAAAATTTCCCTCTCTTTCAATGGGGTGGAAAAAGCCTATGCCGTGCAGGCGGGGCGCGAGATCCGCGTGATGGTCAACTTTCAGGAGGTGACCGACGCGCAAGCCTTTGTCATCTCCAAAGACATCGCGAAAAAAATAGAACAAGAAATGACCTACCCCGGACAAATCAAGGTTACGGTCATCCGGGAAACCAGAGCGACGGAGTACGCGAAATGAAAGTTCTCTGTATCGGCGATGTTTATGGGGAACCCGGGCGCAAGGCGCTGCAACATTTTTTGCCGCGGCTCATTGAACAGCATATGATCGATTTTGTCCTCGTCAACGTCGACAACGCGGCCGGCGGC
Source organism: Deltaproteobacteria bacterium (assembly GCA_030688705.1). Classification (GTDB taxonomy): domain Bacteria; phylum UBA10199; class UBA10199; order SPLOWO2-01-44-7; family SPLOWO2-01-44-7; genus JAHFSU01. The sequence continues at coordinate 16,287 of JAUYJH010000120.1, read as the reverse complement.
AAAGGGATCACCGACAAACTTGCCGAAGAGATTTTACAACTTCCCATTGATTGCATCACAACGGGAAATCATGTTTGGGAACAACCCTCTATTTTTCCCCACCTTGAAAAAGAGGCGATTTTGCGTCCTCTCAACTTGGTGGAGAAGGGGCGGCCCGGTCACGGTTTTTGTATTCTCCCCTCCAGAAAAGGTTTTGATGTTTGTGTCATTCATCTTCAGGGCCGTGTTTTCATGGAAGGAAAAGGGCCGCAGATGCGTTCCCCGTTACGCGCGGTGGACGATTTTTTGGCGGGGCTCAAACCGAAACCGAAAATTATTTTGGTCGATATTCATGCCGAGGCCACGGCGGAAAAAAGGGTTTTGTCGTGGTATCTGGATGGGCGTGTCTCGGCGGTTGTGGGAACGCATACCCATGTGCAAACTGCCGACGAAGAAATTTTGCCGAGGGGGACCGCTTATATTACCGATTTGGGGATGACCGGCCCGCATCATTCGGTGATTGGCCTTGATGTAGAAACAGCCGTTCAGCGCTTTTTAAGCGACGGCCAGTTCAAAAAATTTAAGGTGGCGGAGGATGATATTCGCCTTGAAGGTCTTTTGATTGATATCGATGAAGAGAGCGGCATGGCGAAACAGGTCTTGCGCATTCGAAAAATTTTATGATAGGGGAGACGCATGTCCTTCAAAATTGCCATCGCGGCCGATCACGCCGGTTTTGAGCTCAAAGAGCATGTCAAATCGTATCTTCAATCCAAGGGGCACGAGGTTTTGGATTTCGGCACCTCTTCCAAGGAAAGAAGCGACTACCCCGATTTTGCCTCCAAAGCGGCCAAGGCTGTGGCCGAAGGAAAGGCCGACCGCGGCGTTTTGGTCTGCGGCTCCGGCATCGGCATGTGCATGGTGGCCAATAAGGTAAAAGGGGTGCGCGCGGCGGTACTGCGAAGTTTTGACGACGCCCGCTTGAGCCGAGAACATAATGATGCCAATATCGCCTGTTTAGGGGGGCGCATCAGCGCCACGCACCAGGCTGAATCACTTCTGGAAACATTTCTGAACACCGCGTTCGAAGCCGGGCGTCACGCCGCCCGCGTCCAAAAAATCGAATCAACAACCCGGTAACAACTCATATTAATGAGGCCAAAAGCCACTATACACGATTTGGTGAAAGCGCGAACGAGCCGGTCGAAAAAAGCCTGCGTAAGGCGATTTTCTCATCCGGGATCCATAACCAAAATCGCCGACATAGGAGCGAATTCAGCCAGCTCGGATGCGACGCTCGCGCGTCGCGCATTAAACGCTGTCGCGGGGTCGACCCAAAAAATGTCGCGTCTTTTTGAGGCCGGCGAGTGGAAGCTTTCACTGAACGATGTATAGTGGCTTTTGGCCTCCTTTATAAGGTGCCTGGCACCTCCTGCGTACAACCGATACTTGACGAATGATTTGTCAACAGGTAGCAGATACCCCTTCATGTCCGACGAAAATATCTACATCGAACAGCGGCGCAAAAAGGCCGAAGAATTGCGCGCAAAAGGAATTGCCCCCTATCCTCAAAACATAAAGCCTTCCCATACCGCGGGGGAAATTCTCTCCAAGTATGATGTCGACTCCAAAGAGACTTTCAGCGTGGCCGGGCGCATTTTATTCCTTCGTTCTTTTGGAAAAGCGGCATTTGTTAAAGTGGCCGATTATACCGAAAAAATTCAGATTTATATTGAAAAACAGCTGGTTGGCGATGAACAGTTTGAGTTGTTTAAGAGTCTTGATGTGGGCGATTTTCTCTATGCAGAGGGGACTCTTTTTCGCACCAAAACCAACGAGTTGACGATTAAAGCGCAAAAGATCGCCCTGGCCGCCAAATCGGTGAGACCCCTGCCGGAAAAATGGCATGGGCTTCAGGATATCGAGGCCCGCTATCGCCAGCGTTACGTCGATCTGATTGTCAACCCCGAGGCGCGCAAAACGTTTATTGTCCGCTCCAAAGTTTTGCAGATTCTGCGTGATTTTTTCACCAAACGGGATTTTTTGGAGGTGGAAACCCCCATGATGCACCCGATCCCCGGCGGCGCGGCCGCAAAACCGTTTATCACCCATCACAACAAGCTAGACATGCAGTTGTATCTGCGCATTGCGCCGGAGCTTTATCTTAAGCGTCTGGTGGTGGGTGGCTTGGAGCGCGTTTTTGAAATCGGGCGGAATTTCAGAAATGAGGGAATCTCCACCCAACACAATCCCGAATTCACCATGCTTGAGTTTTATCAGGCTTATGCCACCTATGAAGACTCGATGCGATTGACCGAAGAATTGCTGGAAGCGCTGGCCCAAAAAATCACCGGAAAAACAGAAGTGGAATATCAGGGCGAAATTCTCCACTTCAAGGCGCCGTTTGTCCGTTTGACCATGCATGAGGCGGTTGAAAAATTCGCGAAAACGGATCCCAAAAAACTCCCCCCCGAAAAACTGCTCGAGGTTTTTGAACAAAAAGTCGAATCGCAGTTGATACAGCCGACGTTTGTGACCCAGTTTCCGACGGAAGTGTCGCCGTTGGCCCGCAAAAACGACAAAGACCCGAAGTTTGCCGACCGTTTTGAACTCTTCATTTATGGCAGAGAGATTGCCAACGGCTTCAATGAACTGAATGATCCCGAAGATCAGGCGGAACGGTTTCACGCGCAAGTGGCTTCTCTTCACAAAGGAAACGAAGAAGCGATGCATTTTGACGAAGATTACATCCGTGCCTTGGAAGTGGGGATGCCTCCGGCGGCCGGAGAAGGGGTCGGCATCGACCGGCTTGTGATGTTGCTCACCAATGCGCCGTCAATACGTGATGTCATACTGTTTCCTCAACTAAGAAGCCCCAAACTCTAAATTCTAAACAAATTCCAATGTTACAAAATCCAAATTTTAAATATTATGTTTAGAGATTGGATTTTAGAATTTGTGATTTGTTTAGAGTTTAGAATTTAGTATTTAGAATTTTATGTTTGACTCCCTTTCTCGATTGATCGCCTGGCGTTATCTTTTTGCAACCCGCCAGCATTTTATTCCGCTTCTTTCCGGCGTGGCATTGGGGGGGGTGGCTCTTGGCGTCTTTTCGCTCGCGCTTGTTTTGGGCGTCATGCGCGGTTTTCAAAACGAGTTGAATAGCCGATGGATCGGTCTCAACGCCCATTTGACGGTGAACATTCCCTTAAACGGCGGCGACGATAAAAAAATCCGCGAAACGGCCTCCCTCTGGCCCGAAGTCAAAGAGGTCGCCCCGTTTGTGGACGGCGAGGTGATCGTTCAGGGGCATCCGGAAAACGAGGGCCCCTCGGCCGCGGCCAAAATCAGGGGGGTGGAAAGTTTAAGCCCCGTTTTTTTGGAGAAGGTGAAAATCTATCCGGAAGATTTGGAAAGCTGGCAGTTGCTCGGCGGCCATGAATTAATGGCCATTTTGGGGATGCATCCCGACAACGCAGAAAAGGTGACTGTCATTTATCCTTTGGGCGAGGTGGGCCCCACGGGGGAATTTGTTCCGCGGCAAAAGACATTCGAGGTCACGCATGTTTTTAAAACCGGTCTTTATGATTGGGATGCCATGCGGGTGATCGTTCCCCTCTGGACGGCAAAAGGTCTCTTGGGAAAGCAGAGTGAAAGCGGGCTTCTCATCTATCTCAAAAACCTCTCCGATCTGGATGCCGTTGAAAAGAGGCTTCAAAAACTTGTCGGGGACAAGGGAACGGTGGCCACTTTTGCCGAACAAAATAAAAGACTTTTTGCCGCGTTGAAACTGGAACGGCTGGCCATGATCTCTTTTCTTGTTTTATTCGGGGTCATCGCTTCATTCAGCATCACCGGCCTTTTGCTGATGTTTGTCGATTCCAAGAGAAGGGATCTGGCCATTCTCAAAGCCTGCGGCTTGTCGCCTTGGCAGGCCAAGGGGCTTTTTCTCTCTCTGGGTGGAATTCTTGGGGGAGCGGGGGCTGTAATCGGGGGGCTTTTGGGGCTCTCTGCCTGCGTGGTTCTTAAAGCGTTTCCGATTCCTCTTCCGACCACCTATTATCTCGACTATTTGCCGGTGGAAATACAGCCCTTCTGGATATTTTTCGTGATGGTTGTGGGGGCTCTTTTGGCGCTGGTTTCCTCTTTGTATCCGGTTCGGATGGCATCCCGGATGGAGATTCTGCCGATGTTGAGGGAAGAATAATGAAGATGCTTCTTTTTTTGCTGAGACGTTTTTGGTGGCGTTTCACGCTGCCGCTTTCGGTCAGAAGGATGCAGAGGATCGTTGTGGCCGGGATTGCCATCGGCGTAGCCGCTTTGCTGATGAGTCTTTCTGTCACGCAGGGGTTTGAGCGGGATTATAAAAAGGCTTTGCTCTCCTTTAACGCGCATCTGATGGTTTTGCCTGTTGAAGAAAGGGGAGTTTCAAAAGAAGAGATTGCAAAAGGGATCGATGCGGAAAGCATTACTCCGTATTTGTACCGTGAAGCCCTTTTGATACACAAAGGGAGGATCAAGGGGGTGGTGTTGAAAGGACAGAACCTGCCTGCCGGCCAGGCAGGGACAGAAGACAGAAGACCGAAGGACGAAATTGTATTGGGCGGGGCGCTGGCGCAGACTTTGGGTGTTCAAAAGGGGGAGACGGTTCGACTGCTTCTCCCAAACGGCAGAGACATCTCGGCAAAAAACGTCAAAGAAATAAAAGTGGGCGAAACTTTCCAGTCGGGCCTTTATGAATTTGATTCACAGTTTGCCCTTCTCGATATCGAAACATTGCAAAACTTTTTCTCCCTTCCAAAAGATTTTCAGGGATACGAAATCCGGATCAGCGATCCGGAACAGGCCCCGCTTGTCGCGGAAAAATTGGAAGAGATGCTGGGGCCCCTGGTGACCGTGGAAAACTGGATCGATATCAACCGTCCGTTGTTCGAGGCCCTGCGCATGGAACGCTGGCTCTTTTGGATTCTCATGGGGCTCATGGTTTTTGCCGCGGCGCTCAATCTGATCGGCGCCGTTTTGCTTTCCATTTTCCGGCGCCTCAAAACCACCTCCATTTTGAGAGCGCTGGGGGTTCCCCCGTGGAAAACACGGCTTCTCTTCACCCTGCAGGGTTTTCTTTTGGGTCTGTTGGGCGTGGTGCTTGGGACCGGTGTGGGGGCGGGGAGCATATTCGCCATAGTGCGTTATCGTCTGATCCCGTTGGATCCGCAGGTTTATTTTTTGGAAACCCTGCCGATGGCTTGGGAGGCCAATACCGTTTTCATCGTTGTCTTTTCAACGCTCTTCCTTGTATGGGTGGTCGCTTGGTTTGCGGCCAAAAAGGCCTTGAGCGTTCCCATTCGCGAAGGTCTGCACGGCCCAGGGTAAAGCAATGCTTGTCATCCACGATTTACACAAGAATTATCCGGAAGGGGATCAGACGGTGTCTGTTCTGAAAGGACTCTCGTTCGAGGTCCGCTCTCCCGCCCGCATTGGAATTGTGGGAACGTCCGGAGCCGGCAAATCGACCCTTCTGCATATTATAGGGGGGCTGGATCAACCGACATCGGGAAAAATAATGCTGGACGGGGAGGATTGGCAGGCTCTTCCGGAAAACCGCCGGTGCCGGTTGCGCAACCTGCAAATCGGTTTTATTTTTCAGTTTTATCATCTTCTTCCGGAACTGACGGCTCTGGAAAACGCGATGCTGCCGGCCTTAATCGCCGGCCTTCCTCCGGCGGAGGCGAAACAGAGGGCCGCGAACGGGTTGAAACAGGTGGGGCTTGTCTCCCGCGAGAACCATATGCCGTCGCAGCTTTCCGGAGGGGAACAACAGCGCGTTGCCATCGCGAGGGCCTGCGTGATGCGGCCGAAATTTCTTTTGGCTGATGAGCCGACCGGTAATCTGGATGAAACAACCGGCAAAGAGGTCTTTCAGGTTTTGGATCAGGCGGCCAAAGAATCGGGGGGTGTTTTGCTCATGGTCACCCACAATCGGGAACTGGCAAAAAAAATGGACGCCGTGTTTGAGTTGAAAGATGGAAAATTACATGCGGTTTAAATGGCGCTGTCATTGCGAGCGTAGCGAAGCAATCTCCCGTGGATTGCTTCGTCGCCTTTGGCTTCTCGCAATGACAATCTGTTGTTCGTTTTCACTGGCCGCCTTCGCGCAGGAGGGGGGCGGGCATTTTGTCCAGGAAGTCCGCATTCAGGGGGTGCAACGGGTCCCGGAATCGACCATCCGCTCCAATATCCAGACGCAGGCGGGGCGGATTGCCAATCGCGAACAGCTCAACGCCGATATCCGCCGCCTGTTCAAGCTCGGCTATTTTCAGGACATTCAGGTGGAACAGGAGCGGGGAGCCCACGGGATGATCGTGACGTTTGTCGTCATCGAAAAAGCGGTGATCAACAAGCTGGTTATTACCGGCAATCACAAGATCAAGGCGCCGGCCATCCGCGAAGTGGTGACTGTGCCGCTCTACCAGACTCTCAACGAAAAGAGGCTGGCCGAATCCGTTGTGGCGATCAAGAACCTCTACGCCAAAAAGAATTATTATTCGGTCGATGTTTCGTGGCGGGTGGAGACGACTCCCGAGGGGGAGTATGAGCTGGTTTTGGATATCCGCGAATACCCCATGGCCGTCATCCGGCAGGTGCAGTTTGTCGGCAACACGGTTTTTACCGATGATGAACTGCGCAAGCAGATACGGACCAAAAAGAAGGGGACCCTCTCTTTTATGACCGGCACCGGCCATTACAAAGAGGAAGATTTGAAACAGGATGTTTTGCGCCTGACGTTTCATTATCTGAAGAATGGTTACCTGAAAGTCCGCGTGGAAAACCCGAAAGTTTCTTTGACCAAGGACAAGCGTTACTTTTTTGTCACCTTCCATCTGGAGGAGGGGGATCGCTACCGGATCGGCAAAGTGGGTGTGGCGGGCGATATTCTGACCACCCGGGAAGAACTTATCTCCAAATTGCAAACCAAGCCGGGGCAGATTTATAACCGCGAGCTGATCGAGAAAGACATGCAGGAACTGACCAAGCTCTATGGCAATCAGGGATATGCCTTCGTTAACATCCAGCCGGTGACCGACACTGATGAGGTGGCCAAGACCGCGGACATTATCTATACCATCGAAAAAGGCCCCCGCATTTTTATTGAAAGGATTGAAATTTCGGGGAACACGACAACCCGCGACAAGGTGATCCGCCGGGAAATGAAGGTCAAGGAGGGGGATGTCTACAGCGAATCCGAAATTGAGCAGAGCCGCCAGAAAATCGCGGCGCTTGGGTTTTTCAAGGAGGTCAATTTCGCGACACCCCGCGGCGCCCGCGATGATATGCTGGTGCTCAAAATAAGCGTCGAGGAAAAGCCGACCGGCAGTTTCAGCGTGGGGGCCGGTTTTTCCACCACGGAAGATTTCATCCTTTCGGGTTCCATTTCCAAACAGAACTTTTTCGGACGGGGCTGGAACGGCGAAATTTCGGCCGAGGCCTCCAGCCGCAGACAGCAGTTTTTGCTCAACATGACCGATCCCTACTTTTTCGATTCTGAATGGATTGTCGGCATGTCGGCATTCAAGACGGCTTATCGTTTTACCGATTTCAACCGCGATTCCTACGGCGGCAGTTTTTCCATCGGCCACCGCTTTTTTGACAATATGTCGGTGTCGCTCGGCTATGAGGCCGAAGAGGTGGACGCCACCGATTTTCAGACCTTCGTCCCCGCCAGTTTTCGTGAAGACGCGAGCGGGCTGACCTCTCTGGTGAGTTTTACTTTAAACCGCGACACCCGCGACAACCGCATTTACGCCTCAAAGGGGATGTTCAATCAGGCCAAGATGGAGGTTTCGGGCTCCAAACTCGGCGGGAGCAACAATTTTTGGAGAGCCAGCGGCAAGGTGCAATTTTATCAGCCGGTCGTCGATCAACTGGTCTTTAAAACCTATCTCCGGATCGGCTATATCAAATCGATGGATGACGGGATAGTCCCCCTTTTCGAACGCTACTTTCTGGGGGGGGTCAACACGCTCCGCGGGTTTTACCCTCTTTCCATCGGCCCCAGTGAAATTGTCCCCGGGCCCTTGGGGACGCCGGTCACGTTTGTATTCGGCGGCGACAAAATGATGGTGATCAACGCCGAGCTGGAATATCCGATCATTCCCTCCCTGGGGTTGAAGGGGGTCGGGTTTTTCGACGCGGGTAACGCCTATGGGGAGGGTTCGAATTTCAGCTTCGAAGAGATCCGCATGGATTGGGGCTTTGGGCTTCGATGGGTTTCCCCGATGGGGCCGCTCCGTTTTGAGTGGGGTTTCCCGATCGATCGCCAGCCCGGGGAACAAAAAACCGTCTTCAACTTCACCATCGGGCATTTCTTCTAAAGGACCCTCTGAAAAACTTGGGCCGGGGTAACCTTTTCGAAAAGACGCGACATTTTTTGGGTCGACCCAAAAAATTCGCTCCTATGTCGGCGATTTTGGTTATGGATCCCGGATGTTAAAATCGCCTTACGCAGGCTTTTCTCAAAAGCCACCCCAGCCCAAGTTTTTTAGAGGCTTCTAAAATCTCTTGTATTTCGCAGAGGTAATGCTATAGAACCGCCACTCTTGAATTGAGAGAAAGGAAGGTTTTTATGATTCGTAAAACACTCATTGTTCTGGCCGCGGTTGTGGCGGGGGTTGTGGCTCTCAAGGCCTTGCGGGCTGAAAATGCCCCTGACTCCATGAAATTCGCCGTGGTCGATTTTCAGCGGGCCATCAATGAAACCAACGACGGCAAAAAAGCGGAAGCCTCCCTCAATGCCGCATTGGCCGAGAAAAAGAAAAAATTCGACATTCTCAAGTCCGAATTGGATGCGTTAAAAAATTCTTTTGAAAAAGACCGGCTGATTTTAACGGGCCAGGCGCTGGATGAAAAAAAGCAGGCCCTTCAAAAAAAACTGATCGAGGTGGAGCAGACCGGCGCCACTTATGAGCAGGAATTGGCCAATAAAAAGGCCGACGCTCTCAAAAAAATCCTGACGGGTTTGCAGTTTGTCGTTCAGGATATCGGCAAAAAAGAAAGCTTCACGTTTATTTTTGAAAGATCGCAGGGGGGCGTTTTGTTCACATCGGGGGCGCAAGACCTTACGGACCGCGTCATCAAGGAATACAACAAGACCGCCAAATAAATCGCATGGGCTAAGCGAATACCATGGCTTCTTCCTCAAGGTTGCTCGACATTCTTGTCTGCCCGCAGTGCAAGGGAAAACTCTCGCAAGTGGAAGGGGGGCGGGGCCTTTTGTGCAACCGCTGTCAGCTGAAGTTTCCGGTGCGCGAAGGGATTCCCGTCATGCTCGTGGAAGAGGCGGTCGATATGCGGAGCCCGCAGTCCGTTCAGGCGGCGCCGCAAACAAAAATGGCTCCCGCCGCCACGCAGGTTTTTTCCAAAAAAGTCCATTTTCACGTGATTGACGGGCAAGACGGCGGCATGGAGTTTGATCTGGATCTGGGGCATTGCCGCGCCGTGGGGCGTTCCATTGTTGATACCACCAAGACAACCGTTTTGAACGTGGACTGGGCCCTTTCTTTGGACGATGAAACCAAGGGCCTTGTTTTGCAATATATATCACAGCAGTTTCGCAAGCCCCAGCCGGCGGCCAAAGAGACCACCCAACCAGACCGGTTGGGAACATTTCGCAGAGCCCCCGATGTGGTTTTAAAGGACAGCACTCTTTCCAGACTGCACGCGATGATTTTTTTCGACGAAATCGGTGTCGGTATTCTGGACCTTGTGAGCAAAAACGGAACATTTGTGAACGGCCAGGAGATTGAATCGCGCCTTCTGAAAAAGGGAGACACGATCGAATTCGGCGAAACCAAAATTGTATTTGAGGGATAAACGTAATGTATTCCATGACCGGCTATGGCCATGCCAGCGGTAAAGTGGGCAGGGGCCGTCTTTCTATTGAAATCAAAACCGTTAATCACCGCTATTGCGATATTTCCATGCGGCTCCCTTCGCGCATGGGGTCTCTGGAAATCCGGTTGCGGGATTTTATACAGACCAGGCTCCACCGTGGAAAAATCGATCTTTTTCTCAAAGAAATGGAGCCGGTGTTCGGGGGGCCCGCGTTGGAGCTGGATGTGGATCTGGCCAAAAAGTATCTGCATGCAATCCGCAAATTGCAAAAAAACCTCAAAATTCCCCCGCAAAGCGATCCGTTGACGCTGATGGGGGTGCAAAATTTTGTCGCCGTAAAAGAAAAAGAGGGGGACTATGCCCGGTTTTGGGGGGCGGTTCAAAAAATCGCGGGGCAGGCTTTGGCCCAGCTCGACAAGATGCGCCTTCGCGAGGGGGCCCATCTGGCGGCCGATCAGAAAAAAAGGCTTAAAAGTTTTCAGGAGCATCTCGCCAAAATCGAAAAATTAAGCCGCCATGATTCCGGGCGGCGAAGGGCCGCGCAGGTGATGAAGCCATCCAGCGGAAACGGGGGCGAGACGAACCTCTCCGCGGACAAGATGGACGTCACCGAAGAGGTGACCCGCCTTAAAAGCCATGCCGCGCAGTATGTCCATTTGCTGCAACTCAAGGAATCGATCGGCCGGAGACTCGATTTTCTGATTCAAGAGATGCACCGCGAGATCAATACCATCGGCGCCAAAGCTTGCAACGCGGCCATTTCATCGCACGTTGTCGAATGCAAGGCCTTGATGGAAAATTTGCGGGAACAGGTTCAAAACATCGAATGAGCTCTTCTTTTACAAAAGGGCGCCTTGTCATCCTTTCAGCCCCGTCCGGAACCGGAAAAACTTCGGTCATACAAAAACTGCTGAAGCAATATCCCCGCATGATCCATTCCATTTCCTGCACCACAAGGAGCCCAAGGGGGGGAGAAAAAGAGGGTGCCGATTATCATTTTATTCCGGAACAAAAATTCAAGCAGATGATTCACGACAATGAATTCGCGGAGTGGGCGGAGGTGCATGGCTGTTTTTACGGCACCCCAAAGGCCCCCCTTGACAAGTGGCTTTTGGAGGAACGGGATGTTATTTTGGATCTTGATGTGCAGGGGGGGATGCGCCTTAAAAATCTTTTTGGCAGCCGCTGTCTCACCATTTTTTTGCTCCCCCCCTCTGTTGAAGAGCTTATCAAAAGGCTTTCCAGCCGGGGTACAGACAGTGAAGAAGCAAAAAAACTCCGGATCGAAAACGCCCGCCATGAGTTGGGCTTTAAGGACCAATACGATTTTCAAGTGATCAACCGCGATTTGGACCAAGCCTGTAAAGAAATAATAGAGATTTTGGGCCTTCGGTCCTAAGAGCCTATCCTAAAACCGTCGTGAGCGGCCCAAGGGCGAGGCGGGCCGGGGCCCCCAAAACCGGAGCGTACACGGATGTACGTGAGGATTTTGGGGTGGCCCAACGAAGCCATTGGGACGCGCAACAGGTTTTAGGATAGGCTCTTAATAAGTTGTATTTTTTCAAGTAGTTAAGTAGTATAAGCCCGAATATGCTTCGATTGGATGATTTACTGGAAGCCGTTGCCGCCTATAACCCAGACGCCGATTTCGACCTGATCAAAAAAGCCTATGTGTTTGCCGCCAAGGCCCATGAGGGGCAGAAACGCCGGTCCGGGGAGCCTTTTCTTACGCATCCGCTGGCGGCGGCGCTTCTTCTGGCCAAAATGCGCCTCGATGTCGCCTCTATCGTAGCGGCGCTACTTCACGACACGGTGGAGGACACCGGTGTGACGCTTGAAGAAGTGGAGCGGCTTTTTGGAAACGAGATCCGCCAGCTTGTGGATGGCGTGACCAAATTGGGCAAAATCAAATTCACCACCTCGGAAGAGAGACAAGCCGAAAATTTCAGAAAAATGATCATGGCCATGGCGCAGGATATTCGCGTCATCCTGATCAAGCTGGCCGACAGGGTGCATAACATGCGCACGCTCGACTCCATGAGCGAGACCAAACAGGCGGAGATCGCGCAAGAGAGCATGGATATCTACGCCCCCATCGCCAACCGGCTGGGGATTCAGGAATTCAAGGTGGAGATGGAGGATTTGGCGCTCAAGTTTCTGAAACCCGAATTCTACCGGATGATCGACGAGCAGGTGAGTGAACGGAAAGAAAAAAGGGAAAAATATATCACCAGCGTAAAAGAGATGATGACGCGGGCGATGCGGGAAAACAGCGTTCCCTGCGAAGTGACCGGCCGGCTGAAACATTATTTCAGCATTCATCGCAAAATGGAGTCGCAGAACATCCCGTTTGATGAGGTGCATGATTTGATCGCCTTCCGCATTTTGGTCGATACCCTGCCGCAATGCTACGAGGCTCTGGGGATTATCCACTCTCTTTGGCGGCCCATTCCCGGGCGGTTCAAGGATTACATCGCCATGCCTAAGGCGAACAACTACCAATCTTTGCACACCACCGTAATCGGCCCCGAAGGGGAGCGGGTGGAGTTTCAGATTCGCACGCGGGAGATGCACGAGATCGCGGAGCACGGGATTGCCGCCCACTGGAAATACAAAGAGGGAAAACTCGCCGGAGAAACCAAGGACGAGATGAAATTCCGATGGATACGCCGTCTGCTGGAGTGGCAAAGCGAACTGAAGGACCCCGCCGAATTTTTGGACACGGTCAAACTCGATCTGTTCGCCGATGATGTCTATGTTTTTACCCCCAAGGGGGAACTGAAAGAACTGCCTCGGGGTTCCACGCCGATCGATTTTGCCTATGCCGTGCACACGGAGGTGGGCAACGCCTGTGTCGGCGCCCGGGTCAACGGCAAGATCGTCCCTTTAAGTTACAAACTCCACAGCGGTGATTCCGTCGAAATTCTGACACGGAAAGACATGCGCCCCAACCGCGACTGGCTGCAATTTGTAAAGACCTCCAAGGCCAAGGCAAAGGTCCGGCAATTTTTAAAACTGGAGGAGCACACGCAAAGCAAACAGGTCGGCTGGGAACTGCTGGAACAGGCCTGTCAAAAGCACGGTCTTTCACCGACAAAGCTCCTCAAAGAGCCGGCCGTTTTGAAATACGCGAAGGAAAACGGGTTTAAGGAAGAGGAGAGTCTTTTGTCGGCGATGGGTTACGGAAAAATTCTTCCGGAAGATCTGCTGGGTTTTGTGCTCCCCAAGGGAGAATTAAAGCCGAAAGAATCGGTGAAAGAGACCACGCTTTCCCGGCTGGCCCGAAAAATCGCAAGGAGGACTTTGGGGCAGGTGAAGGTGAGCGGAGTTTCCGACATGCTCATCAGCTTTGGCAAATGCTGCAATCCGGTGCCGGGGGACGCCATTACCGGCTATGTGACCCGCGGCAAAGGGGTGAGTGTTCATGTCCACGATTGCTCCAAACTTTTAAGCACCGATCCCGACCGGCGGATTTTTGTCGAATGGGATGCGTCGGCTCCCATTTCGCGCATTGCCAAGATCAAGGTGGTTTGCGCCGACCGGCCCGGCATGCTGCAGGCGATGACCGAAGCGATCACCAGCCAGGGGGTTAACATCGCCCAAGCGACCGCACGCACCACCGAAGAACACAACGCGGTCAATACATTCGATGTCGAAATTACCGGTGTGGAGCAGTTGAGACACGTTCTCAAATCTCTCGAACGGGTGAAAGGGATTATTTCGGTGGAGCGGGTGAGGAGTTAGTATCACGAGGAGCCTGACTCCTCATGAGGTGCCAGGCACCTTGTGAGTTAAGCCGCTTTTTTGGAAACCATTTTGACAGCCTCTCTTTCTGACGGCCAACCGAGTTCGGCGAAGCGCTCCTCCAGCAGAGCGCTGGCGTTGGACCACGAAGATTGGGGAGAAACTTTGGAAGTCTTGAAATATTTCAGCCATCCGTCTGTTGCGACATAACTTTCGTCGGCCAATCCTTGAAGCAGGCGATTTTTTTCCACATCGACCTCACTGACTTTGAGATGGATTTGTTTCCCCCAGCCGAGGGCCTTGAATTGGGCTTTGTCAAGCAGGGCCGAGGCGAGCAGGTGGGCCTTGAGCATATCGCCGTCGGCATGGTCGGTGGCGAATTTTCTATAACCTTTACGGCCTATGAGCGAGCCATCTTTTAAACCATTCAGCAAAATATTTATGATCCGATCGACCTCACTGACTTTGAGATGGATTCCTTTCCCCCAGCCGAGGGCTTTGAATTGGGCGCTGTCAAGCAGGGCCGAGGCGAGCTTGTAGGCCTTGAGCATATCGCCGTCGGCATGGTCGGTGGCAAACTTTCTATAGCCTTTACGCTCTTTGAGCGAGCCCTCTTTCAAACCATCCAGCAAAATCTTTGTGATCCGATCGACCTCACTGACTTTGAGATGGATTTGTTTCCCCCAGCCGAGGGCCTTGAATTGGGCTTTGTCGAGAAGTGCGGAAGCAATCTGGTAGGCTTTTTTCATATCGCCGTCGGCATATTTTTCGGCAAACAGTTTGTAGCCTTCAAGACCATTTTGGAACGCCGTTTGATCTTGCAAGATGATGTAGCCCCGCCGCCAGTCGATCAAGAGATATTTCCACCCCAGCTCTTTCGGTTTTCCCCCCGCCGTTTTCAAAAATTGCGGCAATCTCTGCAAATTCCAGTTGTGTTTTCCTGTGACCACCGCCAAAGCCGACAAGAGCTGAATTTGTCCGCGACCTCCGGAAAATGTTCCTAAACCTTTGTTCAGAATAGAGGGATCGAGACCTCCGTAATCGCCATACATCTCCATTCCCCCTTCAACCAATTGCTCCCCGTTTCGCATCGCGCTTAAATAAACATCGAGCGTTGCATCGGAAAAAAGAAGAAAACGTCCGCCGGCACGTTGCCACTCGGCGTGTATGGCGCCAATCGCCTCTTCCTGAAAAGCGGCCCTTTTTCCGCGCGTCAGATTCTTGAAATCGTTGACAAGTCTATGGAGTTCCGGAGTGGCATTGGGCGTCAGCAAATCGCTCTCTGCCTTATATTCCACGCCATAATCGATGGCCACAGAAGGCAAAACGGCCCGCCACGCCATTTCACTGCCGGCTTGGGGCATGCCTAGTTGGGTATAAGCCGATTCAATTTGGGCCAGAACAGAGCCGACTGCCATGGGATTTAAAAAAGAAGACATACAGAAAGGGTATCGGTGGGAAATTAGAAAAGTTGCTCACGAGGAGCCTGACTCCTCATGAGGTGCCAGGCACCTTGTGAATTAAGCCGCCTTCTGGACCCAGCCGGAGCGGATACAGCGGGTGCAGACCTTGATGCGTTGAACCTTGCCGGAAACAACCGCCTTCAATTTTTGCAAATTGGGGAAGTTGCGTGTTTTGGTCTTGATATTGGAGTGGGAGACCTTGTGCCCCGTGACCGGTTTCTTGCCGCAAATTTCACATTGTTTTGCCATATGTTTTTCCCTAAAGTGGCGCGATGTTTAACAGAGCCCGGAAAAAAGTCAATATAAACCGGCAGACCGGTGCCAAAGGGGAAGAATTCGCCGTAACTTATCTTAAAAACAAAGGATTCAAGATCAAAGAAAGGAACTTCCGGACTCGTTGGGGGGAGATCGACATCATCGCCCAAAAAGGGGAGCATACCCATTTTGTAGAGGTTAAAACCCGCACCACAAATGATTATGGCCACCCCTTGGAGAGCCTCCCTTTTTACCGCGTGGAACGGCTTAAAAAAATGGCCCTCTGGTACGCCACCCGTTTTAAACTGACCGAAAACAGGTTGCATTTGTCCCTTTTGGGGATTAGTTGGGGGCCCCAAGACCCAAAAGTCTTTTTTGTGGAGGATATCATTTCATGACCCAAATTTGCCTTGTTCCGGGGCTTTTTTTATACGCGCTGGCAAGCCTGCTTTATCTTATTTTGCTCTTCGGCTACCCCACCGGATTGGCGGCAAAAATCTTCACATTTTTGGGGGCCCTTTTGCAAATCCTCTATCTGGTTTTGTTTTATTTGATGGAGAGAGGGCCGCCGGTGGTGACCGGTTTGGGCGATATCCTTTTTTTGGTTTCGCTGGGGCTTGTTCTGCTTTTTTTGTGGATACTGTTTCGTTATCGCCTACAGTCTTTGGGGGCCTTTTTTCTGCCGCTGGCCTTCATGCTTTTTGTCCTCTCTTTGGACCGGAGCCACGACTCATTCTATCTTGTTTATCTCTTCAGCAAAAACCGGTGGCTTTTGACCGGGCATCTTTTTTCGGCTCTTTTAAGCCTTGTTTTTCTTTTCGGCTGTTTTGTTTTGGGGATTGTTTTTTGGCTTCATGAACGGCGCCTGAAAGAGAAAAAATTCGATGTGCTGACATTCAATTTGCCCCCCCTTTTACTCAATGAAAAATTGGCCCTGAATCTTTTGAAAATCGGTTTT
>JAUYJH010000108.1 GCA_030688705.1 Deltaproteobacteria bacterium | reverse complement strand
TGCAATTTGTCATTCTGAGCACATTCACTCCGTTCAGTGTAAACTCCGCGAAGAATCCCGATTTTTGGCGTGTTTCCACGGGATCCTTCCCCTTCGGCAAGCTCAGGGTCAGGATGACAATAGGGGTTTTTAGGTGCCCTGGTGATGATTTTATAACCGAAGCCAAGCATGGCGAGAATGTGGAAGAAACAATCTCCCGACTTTAATAGGAGACCCCGAACCGCTTTGTTCCTAAGGACATATAAACGGGCGATTCTTTTTCAATTATTGTCCCGGTCCCCAATTGTCCTAAATTATTTTGTCCCCAACACTGGATTTCCCCTGTCGCCAAAACAGCACAGGTGGCATACGTACTGTAAATGCTGACCCCCAATTCGACAACCCGTGTGGTTCCTGTTGAAATTGTAACAGGTGTTGTTTGAACCGCAACGCCAACAACACCGACATTTCCGTTAAGATTATTTCCCCAGCATTTCACAACGCCGCTGATCAGCGCACAACTATATAATTCGTTGATCTCGATGGAGGTAGCGTCTGTTAATGCCGTAATAGCCACCGGCATGTTCCGGTGCGTCACCGTTCCATCGGCCAGCTGATAGTTGTCGTTTCGCCCCCAGCAGAGGACCGCCCCACTACTCCGTTTTGCACAGACAGAATAACCCCCCGCCCAAAGATCGACGACATCAGACAATTTGGTATCATCCCCGCCGCCACTGTCATAAGTCCCATTGGCACCCAAGCTGGTGACCACATAATCGGGAGTCGGAATCCAAACGGTGGCATCATTGACATAACCTGTTCCACTCCCTCTTCCCAAAACAGCGCGAACATTCCACCCCCAGCATTGGACGGTCTTGTCGGCTAAAATGGCGCAAGAATGATAATCACCCAAGGCAACTTTCAGAACACCCGAGTTGGCCCCCAGACCGACCACATCCGTTGCCATGGGGGTTCTGTTTGGCCATGCCAAGAGCACACCCGTTCCTGTCTGCCCCTGGACGCCCTGCCCCCAACATTTGACCCCGCCATTATTAACAAGGACGCAGGATTGACCTCCACCGACAAAAAGAGCCGTGGCACCGGTGAGGGCAACTCCGGTAGTGGCATCCAAAACGGATACGGGATAAGCGACACCGCATTCAGCCGGACCGCCGCAATCGACTTGTGCACTGGCATTGGCGGTGTTTCCCAAACCTCCCCACACCCCGTTGTATCCCCAACATTTTACCTGACCGTCGTGGAGCCGCGCACAGCCCTTATTGCCGGCACCGATCTCTACGACATCCGTCAAAACACTCCCATCCTGATTCAAAACCGGCAGAGGCGCCGCACTGTAGACGGGGCTGTTAACAACACCCTGTGACAACTGCCCGTAGTTATTGGTTCCCCAACAGGTGACCCTTCCGTTCATGGAAAGGGAGCAGGAAAAACTGTTCCCCATCACCACCATCGGCTTAGGCTCTTTTTTCGGAATAGCAAAACAAACATAAGTGAAAGGGTCGCAAAGCCCTGTGCTACAATCCCCGTTCGTTGTGCACGCCTCTCCGAACGCTTTAACCTCGGCCGCCACATCTAGGGAGACCGTTGAGGCTCTGAAATCCAATTTCGCGGAACCACTGTTCGGCGCCGCATCGGAATTGGCACCCTCTAGACAGACGGCACACCACTTTCCATTCTGATCGGAGGCGATTTTGCTTTTCATCTGCTTGTGGCTCAAACTCACAGTGATATTTGTATTGCCATTGTCCGCCGTCCCCCACGCGGAAGAGGCCTTCATGATGTTTGTGTCCGAAGCATTATAAAGTTCCGCCATCGGCAAGCCATTGCTCTGCGTAATCTTGAAATATTCACTCTTTTTCAATCCACACCGGCCACTATCCTTGCGCATAGCATCAACAATACTGTCACTCCCTGCCTCTCCACTCGGATTGATGGCGATGTAACATTCGATGGCATCCTGGACAGAATTGGCCAATACACTGTCAAAGTTGATAACACACTCTGTATCAGAGGTGTTGGGCTGGCTGCAACGAATCGACTGGATATCAGCTGAAATTGCGTCGTCGGTTCCATCATTGATCATGTTCAAAAATTCGGTGGAAACAGCAATGGTGCTATTGCCCGACGAGGCAATGGTTCCGGAATTGCTTCCTGAAAACCCATTTTTAATCCCGTTACTTGTCAGCGAGGTGTCTTCACATTCCACATCGAAGTTGTTAAGGCCTGCCGTCAGACTCGACACTGAAAAATCGATACTGGAAGCACCTTCCGGAACCGATGCCGTTTGCGCTGTGGCACCTCCATTTGGATCGGTAACAGTCAGAGTGCATTGGCTCACACTCAAGGTGGCCGAAGAGCTTTTGGAAACGGTCACGCTCTTAGAAACTCCTGCAACCGCTTTTGCTGCCCCCCCCGTCGCTGTCGGATCGGGATTTTGGACAATTAGACTGACCGTGGCTGATCCGCTACCTCCCCCACCGACGGAAATTGCACCACCACAACCTGCAAAACAAAAAACGACGCAAGCAATGAGAATGTAAAGTGAAGTAAATCTCATTTTTATACCCCTTCATTCCATAAGTCTGCAAATATTGGGCCATTTTCAGTTTTCCACTTCCGTAATTTTTCATTAGTAGAATTAATTAGTTAAGGAGACAGCTTGGCATGAAAACAACACAAGATATGTCATTTTTTTGACGATCGTCACAATTTTGACGTTTTTGGTATCTTCTCTAGGCCACGATTCATCGGACGGGAGTGGTGGAAAATGAAAAAGTTCATGTTTGTCATCCTGAGGCGTAGCCGAAGGATCCCGATTTTTATGTATTTTCCACCACTCCCTACAAGGGCATACCCCAAAAGGTCAAAAAGAGTTTGAAATTCTCGCAATTGAATTCGAAAAAATGGCGGCAGATGAATAATTCTGACAGAATTTTCCTTATTTTGGAGAGGTCAGGTGCGAGACGTTCAACCTGATCATGATTTTTCTGAATTTTGTATTCATAATCAGGACGGTCTTTCCATCGGGATCATAAGGAAGCATTACTGACATGTAGGGAACGGTCTGTATCCGCCCTTGGCGTTGAAATTTCTCCTCTTTTGACGGCACGTAAATTTGTTTGCCGGTCAGCCGGTCGAACCACTGGGGTTCCGCGCAAAGGGTCTGTTTCCATGAAAAATCAAAATATTTTTTCTGTAATATTTTTCCATTCTGGTCCGTCAGGGTGGCAATGTAATCCCCGCTTTCTTGTTGATAGGGAGAGAGATAGGCGGGGATCACCGCCATTTCCGCTTTGATCCATTCTCCTTTTTCATATTTCAGCAAAAGAAAAAATGTTTTCTGCAGTTTTAATTTTTCTGTCTTCTTTGTTTGCTCTGTTTTCTCTGTTTTTGTCGTGTCCGACTTTTTTTCTGCCGGTGCTTTTTTAAAACTTTCGCTCGACTCCTTCTCTTTTTTTGGAATGACTGTTTTTTTTGGTTGCGACTTCGGTTGCGACCATTGGAAATTTTTCGTTTTTTGAGGAGGAGAATATTTTGCCTCCAAACCGTCGTACGTCGCGAAAAACATTACCACGGCTGTCAATAAGACAAGACACACCTTTATTTTAGCGGTTGCATTCAAGGCAATTCCCTCCGAAAATTGAAACGAGTATTTATGTAGGGCAAACGCATATTTATGTCGGGCGCGCAAACACCAATATGCCGGTTAAAGTGGTTATGAAGCGTTTTGCATATTTGCGTTAAACCGACCCCATAAGTGCTTTTTTCCCCGGGGAGACCCCCATGGTGCCTCATCAGATTATTCAGCTGCGGCCGCCAAAGATTGGGAACGTGACAAGCCCCCTCAAAACAGCCGACTTCATGACAACTCTCATCGGCACACCCTCTTTCCGGATCATAGTCGCAATCGATCACTCCGGGTCGGCCGCAATCATCCCCCATCAATTCTTTCCAACTTGCGTTTTGCATGCACTCTTCGCGGGAAGAGGGACCGTGACAGTCTGCCAAATCAGGCGATTCGCTCGCCAGATTTTCCGTACTGACATACAGATCGTTAAGTCCCCATATCGCATGGCCAAGTTCATGGTGTATCAGCTTATAGCCGATTCTCTTCATGGGAGCGCCTGCATTTTCATCGAGTCCTTCCGAGCTGAGTCTTATCGCAGCAAATCCAGTACTCAAAGCCCAAGAAGAATGCGGATAATCTTTTATCAAAGCTACCGTGATTTTTTTGTCAAAGTCAAAAGGACAGGAAAGGCTTAAAAGGGTTCCGTCATAAAAAACGCCTTCGTCTCTACTTCGGCTTGTTTTCCATGGCCGAGTCATCTTGAACAAAGGCCCTAAATTGGGCACAAACCAGTAATTGAATTTCGGAACCGATCGGTAGGGCTCAACCGTTAACAATCCCTCGTGCTGCTTTTTGGTATCCAGATAATCCTGAAGGAAAGAAAATAATTTTGCGCGCATGGCATCGGTTTTTTCAAAATTGAGACCGACAAAGACAACATTGAATCTTTCCTCATCGGGATTGTTGATCTCCGGAAAAATGGGAATACAAGATTCGGTAAAGAGGGATGCGTCCAGAACGGAAACGTTCAACGATGTCATGGTTTCTCTGTTTCTTTCAAGAATGCCGATTTGGTATTGTCCCGGCCTGTCAGGTGTCCACACGGCGGAAAAGAGATTGTCATTTGCCAGCCCATCATCATGGCGTCCGTCATCATATACAGGGGCCCTAGAAATACTCCCGCCATTTCTGAACAGAATGCCGGTCGGTGTTCTCTGAAAGCGCGGGATTATACTGATAACAAACCGGGTACCGACAAGCCCGCTGTTCGGAAAAACATCCACGGAAAAAGGCGAATCGTATATCCAAATTTCGGATAGATTTTGAAATTCACGTCGCCCCGTGGCAAGGCCTACTTGGTACTGGACTTGTTCTTGACCAGCGGCGATGTTTGCCGTTGACCAATCCCCGATATAAGTCTTTGGAAAGGCGCCATAAAAGGGGGCTCCATCGGATGCTGTCGCCTCTCTCAGATCGATGCGTTGAATGGGCGCGTTATCTTTACGGATGATAATTTGCCGGGGATCGGCGGCTCCCAAAAAAAGCTGATATACGGTGATAGAAAAGGAATCGCCACGAGCCCCCGCATTGGAGGAAACAGTCAACCAATAATCATGTTCATAGTCCGGGCGGTTTGCCCGCGGATCCGGTCGAAATCCGGAACATTTCAAAACCGGGTGTGATCTCTCATCCGAAAAAACAATTGAGTAGGTATGGTTGGGGTTCAGGACATTATAGGGATTTTGAAACCGCATAACCCCCCCCTCCCCAACTATAGCCTGGGCCCATATAGTTTCCTCTTCATTTACAAGAGAAGCATAAGAAGGGATCCAGTTTCCCATCGTGGTTGTTACTACGACATCCAGACGGTTTGTTACCGGGACCGGAAAAGGGTCATAAGAGAGGTCAAATGCTGCCTCCTGACCTAAAACGGTACCGCGGCATTCTTCCGCAAACTCATTTATTGTAGTAGCGGTGTTTGTGTCTGTATCAACCACTCCGGAAACAATCGGCGTGGAATTTTCGATTGCCACTGGTGCCATTTCAAGCGGCACTAATGAGATGATATTGAGATTCAATGTTTGACCGGATGCAACGGCAACCCTTTGCTGGTAACGGTTGTAACCTTGTTTGGCTACCCTGATACTATGAGTTCCGGGTGCAATGTTTGGTATTGTCAAAGGGGTTGTCCCTTTGCTCTGACCGTCAAGAAGCACAGATGCTCCAGGTGGATTCGAGGCGATCTTGATCGATCCTGGAATGACCCTCAATCGGATGACACCAAGATTTGTTGTTCGTCCAACTGTCACGGAGATGTTGCTGTTGGTATAGTCATAATGATTGGGTTTCGAAATTTTCAGCGTGTGTTTTCCGACAGGAACGTTAACCGTAAAAGCGGTTTTGGTTGCGGTCCCTGCATTCCGGTTGTCGATCCAGACTCTGGCCCCCGCCTCTGTCGTTAAAACAATTTTTCCGCTGGGTTTTCGAAAGGCGCTTCCAGGACTGCCGGCATGAGCGGCAAACGCGATGAGGAGGCTGACGAGAATCCATGGGGAGAACTTTTTCATACCAAGCTAGTAACGCAGCAAGAATTGTGCCATCTGATGACATGAGTTCGGATAACGAGAGAAATCAAAAATGCGGGCTGATTTAAAAAGGGATTTTCATTAATTAAGAATTCTCTCTGTCTTTTGTCGCACCGTCAAAATATGTCAAAAATTTGGCACTTTTCTCAAAAAAATCATCCAAGCCCATCACGGAAAAATCTGGGCAGAAAGCGATGCCCAACATGGAACGGAGTTTCACTTTACCATCCCCTGCTGATTCTTTTTGACCAATAAGCAAATGATTTTTTAATAAGTCGAAGCCGGAATTTTACTTCGTGTTTGCCAAAATCCAGCCCAAATAATCGGGAAGGCCGTCGGTGATGGGGAGGGCGATGAATTCGGGGACATCATAGGGATGCAAATCTTCTAAAGCGGCTTTGAGTTCTTTCAATCGGGCTTGTTGTGTTTTAATGATGAGCAACAGCTCGGTCTCTTCGCAAATTTCCTCTTTCCATTCATAAACCGAGGTCACTTTCGGGACGATATTGACACAGGCGGCCAGATGGCTCTCCACCAGAGCCCTGGCAATCTTTAAGGCCTCTTTTTCGGAATCGATTGTGGAAAAACAGACGACGAAATTATCCATGTTTTTTAAACTGGCTCATAGGCGACACCGGCGCGCTTTTGTTCGTATCGCGCGAAAATAAACAACAAATCGGACAGACGATTCACATATTTTAATGCCTCCGCACTTTCATAAATTTTGGATTCTTTCAAACCCTGAATTTTTCTCTCCAGACGCCGCGCGGTGGTTCGGGCCACATCGAGCGCCGCCGAGCAGGGCGAACCGCCGGGCAAAACAAACGCCTTCGGAAGCCCGAGCCGCGGTTCCAATTCATGTATCCACTTTTCCAATTCCACCAAATCTTTTGGACCGATCGGCGTTACTTTCCATCGCGGATCCAATTTTACAGAGGCAAGCTCCGCCCCCAACCGGAAAAGGTCAGTCTGGATTTTTTTAAGAGGCCCGACCAATTCGCCGGACGGTTGCAAACTCCGCACCCATCCCAAAGCCGAAACCAATTCATCCAAAACACCGTAGGCCGTCACCCGAGGATCGGTTTTGGAAACCCTCTCGCCCGAAAGCAATCCGGTCTCCCCTTTGTCGCCTGTTTTGGTGACGATACTCATATCCGTTCAATGATAGATTAAATTCGGATAACCGGTCTGCGGCGGTTGTGGATTCGCTTTTGTCTCTTCAATCTGGGTTCTCAATCTTTTCACCTCGGCCACCCACTCGGGATAACGGCCCAAAAGGGTTTCACTTTTTTCCAA
>JAUYJH010000107.1 GCA_030688705.1 Deltaproteobacteria bacterium | reverse complement strand
CTTCATTATCCCCTCTTTGTGATGCTTCAATCAACCGCTGCAAATCGACATCCCCCGAGAGAATAAATGAGGCCCCCACCAAAAATGTCGTTCTGCTGGAAGGTTGCAAATCGCTCCGGTTTGGAATTTCTCCAATAGCATTCGATAAGGAAGTATCTCCGGCAAAATAAATCGCAGAAAAAACAACCCCCATTTTGGCTCTACCCGCGATATCGGCATATTGGGTTTCGTCGAGAGACCGTAAAGCCTCTGCCATCCCCTTCAACGCTCCATTAGCCCCAGCTCCATCTTTTTCATTCAAAGGCTTCCACAGCATACTGATTGCCTTGTTCAGTTTGCCGGTGTCGTCAGGGTTTGCCTTCTGAAAGGCTCCAACAATGCCACGCGCCTCTTCTATTCTTTGTAAATCAATCGCTGGGGTGGCGCTCAAATAAGCATCGAGTCCCGCCGGCCCCTGAAAAAACGAGGTGAAAAAGGCAGTGGATGTTGTGGATACAAACATAGTTCCTCCCGATGACCGACGCATAACGCCTGCCCCATCGTTTGGCAACTTCAATTTCAAATCTCTGGTTGATCTGTATCATATGCCGCATACAATAAATGCGATAAGGAGACTGCAATGTCCCGCATTCTCGTCACCGGTGCCTGCGGTTTTGTCGGACCCTCGGTTTGCAATCTCGGGGTCCAGTTGGGCCATGAGGTCTTCGGCACAGACATCGGAACCCGCTACAAAGAGTATCTAAACCCCAAAGTGAAGCTGAAGCTGGGGGTCGATATCCGCAACATCGACTCCATCGCCGGTTACATCGAAGAGATAAAACCCGACATCATTTTGCACGTCGCCGCCTATTTCAAATATCACGGCCCTTGGAGCGTTTACGAATCGATCAACGTTTTGGGGACCAAGAACGTTCTCCTCGGCGCCATGAAAATCCCCAATCTCAAGAGGGTGGTGGTCTGGAGTTCCGGTTCCGTCTTGGGCTCGACCTTCCGGGGGGCGGGGCATCTGGATGAGCAGGCGGCGGCAAAACCGAGAAGTTTTTATGAAGAGTCAAAACTGGTGGCCGAAGAACTGGCCCTGCAATACCGCGACAGGGTCCCTGTCACCATCATCCGCCCCGCGGCCATTTACGGAAGTGGCATCGAATACGGCGGCCCCGCTGGCACTTACGGGGCCCTGAAAGTGATCCAGATGCTCTTAAGAAATCAGCTAAGCGGCATTCCCGGAAACGGAAAAAACAAAATCAGTTTCATTCATGTGGAAGACATCGCCCGCGTCGCCTATTTTTTGGCCGAAACAAAAGAGGCCATTGGCGAAATTTATAATGTGGCCGATCGGTCGGAATATCCCCTTGAAGAACTGGTCCCCTATATTGCCCATTGGATCAAAACCCACGGGATACCGGTCGATTTCACCCCCAAGATTCACATCCCCGTTCCCGTGATCTATCTTTTGGGGCTTTGGTGCGAGACGCTGGCAAAAATACAAAAGCGGGAGCCGGCAGTGGAGCGGCCCTTTTTGAATTTTTTCAGAAATGGTTACAACTTTTTAATGTCGAACGAAAAGCTCGACCGGCTGATTCAAAACAAACCCATTATCAAATACCGCGACATTTTAAAAGACGGCGGCATGGATAAAAACCTCGAATGGTATCGGAGGCAAATGCTATGCTCTTAAGTTTTATTTTTGATATTCCGATTTTTTTGCCTCTGTTGGGGGCCCTGCTTTGGGCTTTGCATCTGCACAAAAATTGGAATTTTAAAAATTGGTTTCTTTTCACCTTGGCCATGTTTTGGTTGATTTCCGGAAGCCTCTATTTTGATCTCGGCATCAAAGGGGGCAACCATTTCATGTGGTATTCGTGGCTCGACACCATGGGGATCGTCAAAACTTTTCCGATTCCGACGCCGACCTACCAAAATTTCTGGGGATTTTGGAATCTTTTCGGATTTTTTCTTTTTCTCACCTATCCTTTTATCCTGTTTTGGGGAGGCTCTCTTTGCTATAAAATGGCCCGCCGTCTGAAAGGCATTTTTTTCGGCCACATCAAGGGGCAATCAGGGTTATGGGGGTTGATTACAAACAAATAATGGCGCAGGCCCGCGCGGCGCAAAAAACGTGGAGCGCGCTCCCTGTTTCTGTGCGAGCCGCGTGGCTTAAAAATTTCCAAAAATATCTTTTTTTAAATCAAAATCGGATCGTCGAGGCCATTCAAGCCGACACACACAAACCTTCTGCCGAAGCAGTGGGAATTGAACTCGCAACGGTTTTGATGACCGCCGACTATTATCGAAAAAAAGCCTCAATTTTTTTGAAAGAACGGCGCGCCCAAACTCATTGGATGTTTAAAAATAAACGGGTCACCGTGCGCCGGGTGCCGTATGGGGTGGTGGGTATTTTGGGCCCATCCAATCTCCCTTTTTCTTTGACGATCGGGGATGCCATTCCGGCTTTGATGGCCGGAAATGCCGTTATCATCAAGCCTTCCGAATGGACCCCCAAAGGGGCGGTGGTTGGAGCCAATTTGGCACTGGAATCAGGGCTTCCGTTGCATCTTTTGCAGGTAGTGGAGGGGGGGCCGGAAGCCGGGGGCCGGCTGATAGAAGAGGCCGATTTTATTTTTTTCACCGGTTCCACGCCGGTTGGCAGAAAAGTGGCGGTCAAAGCGGCGGAACTTTTAAAACCGTGCATCTTGGAGCTGGGCGGCAAGGCCCCGATGATTGTTCTGGAAGATGCCGATCTGGACCGCGCGGCCGGGGCCTGTCTCTGGGGGCGCTTTGCCCACTCGGGCCAGCACTGCATCGCCACCGAACGGGTCTATGTCGACAAAAAAATCGCGGAGACGTTTGTGAAAAAAGTGGTGGCACTGGCGGAAAAATTGACACCCAATGAATTGAGCCCGGCGACACTCCCAAAAGGCCCAAAACATATTGAAGACTTGGTCGCCGATGCCGTGCAAAAAGGGGCTTCCATCGCCTACCAAAAAGTAGCGGCTACATTCTGGTCGCCGATGGTGTTGGTCGGTGTCGATCACACCATGCGCGTAATGAAAGAAGAATCGTTCGGGCCCTTGCTCCCCATCATGACGTTTGAATCGCCGGAAGAGGCCTTAAAACTGGCCAACGATTCGGAAAGCGGCCTTTCAGCGACCCTTTTCACAAAAGACAAAGCCGCCGCGGAAAAATGGGCGAGGCAGATCGAATCGGGAAACGTCTCCATCAACGATGTGATGGATCATTTTATGATTATGGATGCCCCCTTTTCCGGATGGAAACAATCGGGGCTGGGCCAACGCCATTCTCAAGAGGGGATTTTGCAATTCACCAAGCCGCAGACCATTTTTGAGCACCGCTTTCCCCTCCCGTTTTGTTCAAAAAGTGAATTCTGGTGGTTCCCCTATAAAAAGGGGCCCGAACGCCTGCTTC
The DNA here is from genome assembly GCA_030688705.1 of Deltaproteobacteria bacterium. Taxonomy (GTDB): domain Bacteria; phylum UBA10199; class UBA10199; order SPLOWO2-01-44-7; family SPLOWO2-01-44-7; genus JAHFSU01. The sequence goes on along the minus strand of JAUYJH010000107.1, from coordinate 7,042 downwards.
GATTTCTGCTTAAATTATTTTTCGGATAAATTCAGACGCTCATGGCCCCTCTCTTTTACACAACCGGCAATCATCACCTTTTTTTGATCCTCAAAACGGCCAAGGGACATGAGTGGATCGCCCTGCTTGGAAAACGGAAACCGAATTTTCCCTTTTGGGGAGACCGTTTCGAAAATGCCACATTTTATAACGTCACCCAAGACCGGCTGTTTCATGCCGCGGCCCGCGAACTTCCCGACCTGCATTTTGAAAAAGGCCCCATCTGGAAAATTTTCGGGGAAACCCCCCTTCCTTTTTCAATCGACCTGCATCCAAATTACACAAGAACGAAAAGAATTCTCGCCATGGCCCGGTTTCGCTATCACTTGCCGTCTCTCTCCTTTCAAAACGGTGCCATTGAAAATGACCCCGTCGTTTTCGGCCACGGCTTTTCGGAACAGGGGCGCATGACCCATCTTGGGTTAAAAAATTTTGAAGTCCCCTTTCAGTATGACTTGTGGCTGGAATCCCAGGGCCTCGGCGGTTTTCTGAACTGGCGGGGAAACCCGACCCGGTTCAAACCGTTTTTGCAAAAATATCTGAAAGACGCGTGGCGCTGGGGGGAGGGGGGCCGTTTTAATCCGGAAAACGCGAAAGTTTTGGCCGTCATGCACATCCCTCTAAAAAATTGGAGATTGAGAAGAGAGATTGTCGTGTGCCATACTGGCGGGGGCCGAAAATGGTTTGGTCTCAAGGAGTCTTTCGTTAAAATGGAAACGGTGCATGTTTAGAAAATTTGTCCACTGGATCTCCGGTGCCCTCTACAAAGACCGCAAAAAACAGTGGGGGGCCATTTTTGTTCTCGGTCTCTGCGTCGCCATTCCCATCGTCATGATTGACCTGGCCGGCGTTTTTGAGGTTCTTCTCGATGAAAGGGTTGCAACCAAGGAAGATTTTTTCGCTTTTATATTCCTCATCTTTTTGACCTTTTTTAGCGGCTTTATTGTCTTGTCCGTTTTGCTGGAGCACGCGAAAATTGAGGAGACCAAAACGCAGATCATCCATATCGTCTCGCATGAGATTAAAAGCCCGATCGCCACGGCAGAGCTGGCATTGGCAAACATCGAGGATGAAATTCTGGGTCCCCTCACGCAAAAACAAAAAAGGGGGATAGAGATCGTCCGGAAAAATTTGGATCGGCTCAACCGGATTGCCGGAAACCTGCTCGATATCGGCCGGTTGGAATCGGGAAAAACGGAAATGCATCCCGCTCCCTTTGATATGGAGCGTCTGATCGCGGAAACCGTCAAAAATATGGGGCCGCAAATTGAAGAGAATAATCTGAAAATTACCGCCGATATCGCGCATCCTCTCCCCAAAGTTTTTGCCGATGCCAATATGATCGCGCAGGTTTTGACCAATCTGATCGGCAATGCCCTCCGTTTTGCCAAATCGAGGATCATCGTTCGTGCCAAACCGGAAGGGACAAAAGGGGTGCGCGTCGGGGTCGAAGATGACGGCCCGGGAATCCCCAAAGACCGGCTGGGCGACCTTTTCCAGAGATTCGTCCAGATCAACCGCCCCGTCGGGGGGAGCCATTACAAGGGGACCGGGCTGGGGCTCGCAATCGCCAAAGAAATCATCCGCTTGAACAAGGGGGCCATCCGGGCCGAAAGTGAAGAGGGTAAAGGGACACTATTTTATTTTACTTTGCCCGCCGCTTAAAATAGAACCTCCCGTATGGATTTAAAACCCCTTCAACCCGCGATCGATGGCCAACGGGTGGTCATCACGCGGGAGCTAGTTGAAAAATACAACCGCCCGGGCCCACGCTATACCAGCTACCCCACCGCCCCCAATTGGCCCAAAGATTTTGGGCCGGAAGATTTTGAGCGGCATCTTCAAGCGGGAAACAAAAAGGGGTCGCCCCTCTCCCTCTATTTTCACATCCCTTTTTGCGAAGAGCGCTGTACGTTTTGCGCCTGTTCGGTCGTGGCCACCAAGCGGCATGAGATGGCCGAGCCTTATTTGCAAACACTGCTCCAAGAAATCGATCAGACAGCAGGGCTCGTCGACAAAAAACGACCGGTGCAGCAGCTCCATCTTGGCGGAGGCACCCCGACCTATTTTTCATCGGCACAATTAGAAAAACTGGTCCGTCACGTCCAAAAATATTTTTCTTTTTCAGACGATGCCGAAATCTCGATTGAAATAGACCCGAGGGTCACCTCTGACGAACAAATCCAAACTTTAAGCCGACTTGGCTTCAACCGGACCAGTCTGGGCCTTCAGGATTTCGACCCCGAGGTGCAACAAGAGGCGGGGCGGATTCAATCGGAAGAAGAGACGCGCCTCATTATGGAGACGGCGAGAGAGTGCGGATTCAAAAGTGTCAACATCGATCTCGTTTACGGCCTTCCCAAGCAAACGCCGGAGAAATTCCGCGCCACATTGAAAAAAGTTTTGGATTTAAACCCGGACCGAATCGCCCTCTTTAATTTTGCCTATGTTCCGTGGATGCATGCGCACCAGAGAAAAATCGACGAAAAAGACCTGCCCGACGGCTGGACGAAACTCCGAATGTTTTGCGAAGCGATCGAGACTTTTCAAAATGCCGGCTTTGATTTTATCGGCCTCGATCATTTTGCAAAAAGGGATGACGAATTAAGCCGCGCCCGCCGCAATGGGACGATGTATCGTAATTTTCAAGGCTACACCACCAAGGCCGATTGCGATTTGATCGGCATGGGGGTTACTTCCATCAGTTTCACGGGGGGAGCCTTTGCCCAAAACGCCAAAAAACTGAAAACCTACGAAGAAAAGATCGCGGCAACGGGGCGGGCCACCGAACACGGCATGTCTTTGAGCGAAGACGATCTTTTGCGCCAAAAAATCATCCACGAAATTTTCTGCCACCAGCGTTTGGAGCGCTCCGAAACATTTGACCTTTATTTTGAAAAAGAGATCTTTGCCCTCAAACCGCTCGCGGAAGACGGTATCGTTCAAATCACCCCAAAAGAGATTCTCATCACCCCCTTGGGCCGCTTTTTCCTGCGCAACGTCGGCATGGTCTTTGATGCTTATTTGAAAGCCGGCGACGGCAAATTTTCACGGACGGTTTGAAACAGTTTTTTTAAAATCCTCAATTTTTTCGGGGAACATCCGCTCCACCACAAGTTGCGCGCTTAAAATAAGGCCTCGGGGATTGCCGATAAAATCGGGCAACATATCGATAAAAAGTTTTTTGAAGCCATCATAAGTCATGCGGATTTTTTGAATCATGGCATAAATATCATCAGGGTCTTGTTTATAAAATCGTTCCAATTTGAGCTTGATCAGATCCGGAGCTGTTATCGCTTCCAATGTCAGGCATTTCCCTGAAAAAATATTTTTTGTCGGCGCATGATGTAAATCGACAGTAGAAGACACCGTAATAACATCGACAGGAATGGCGAATTGATTACAAATTTTGATAAAAATCGCCGCATCACGATTTTGCGCAATATCAATATCCAACGTGGCACGCTCTCGAAATCCTTGTGCGATAATGGCCAAACCACCCAAAACAACAATTTTTGCTTTTTGACTTTTTTCTGCCAAGGCGGCGTCCAGCTTTTGAAGCAATGGAACAAGAGAGACAGAATCGATAGAGGTAAATTTGTTGCCCTTTTTCAATCCAACCCTCTTTCATGATAAAAACGCCATTGCGATAACTCCAATTGTGCCGGCAAAGGAGGCTCTTGAAGCCGCCAATCTCCCAAAAAACGAAAATCTTCCGCATCTGGCGCCGCATCATCCAAAAAACGAACATCTTCCAGCAAAGGACCATAAAATTGCCGGCGCCGCGGATAAAGATGATACTGCAAGCGAGCTTCTGCCAATAATTTGTGGCGATACTCCTCAAGCAAAGGGAGTGCCTTTTCAGTCAATTCATAAAATACGCAGCCTTTTTTGTAGACTTTTTTAAGAAGCCTCTCTTTTATGAGGCCGCGAACCAGTGGAAGATCGTTTTTGACCTCTCCCCTTGCAACCACTCCAAAAGAGGCAAATTTCGAAAAAAGTCTTAATTTTGGATTCATAACCATCTATTCAATATTACAGAACTATTTTAAATAGATGACTAATATTAGTCAAGTTAATGTTTTCTCACGTAATTCAGCGCACTACCGGCCTTGAACCAGCCGATTTGCTCTTCAGAGAGGGAGTGTTTGACTGAAATTTTGTCTTCTTTGCCCTCTTTGTGTTTCAAAACAAGGGTTAATGGGGCTCCGGCCTTTAAATCTTTTAATCCCGTCACACTGATCCGGTCGTCTTCTTGAACCTTGTCGTAGTCTTTCGGATCGGCAAAAGTTAAAGGCAACACCCCCTGCTTTTTCAAATTCGTCTCATGAATGCGCGCAAAACTCCGTGTGATCACCGCGGCACAACCCAAATAGCGCGGCGACATCGCGGCATGTTCGCGCGAAGAACCTTCGCCGTAATTTTCATCGCCGACAATCACCCATTTTAGATTTTCTTTTTTATACACGCGCGCCACTTCGGCCGGTGTTTTTCCCGTTTCACCGGTCAAAATATTTTTTGTCTTTCCCGCCTCTTCGGTAAAAGCATTGGTCGCGCCGATCAGCATATTATTGCTGATATTATCGAGGTGTCCGCGGAATTTGAGCCAGGGCCCGGCGGGGGAAATATGATCGGTTGTGCATTTTCCCTTGGCCTTGAACAGAAGCGGCAGATTTTCAAAATCATTTCCGTTCCAAGACTCAAACGGTGACAAAATTTGCAATCTCTCGCTTTTGGGGTCGACTTTGATCGAAATGGATTCGGGATTGTAAGCCGGCGCCACATAACCTTCCGCCTTTCTCACAAAACCTTTGGCGGGAATATCGGGGGCTTTTGCCGGCGCCCGCAATTTCCATTTTTTGCCGCCTGCTTCCAGATCATCATTCAAGGGATTAAAGTCGAGAGAGCCGCCCAACGACATCGCCACCACTAATTCCGGCGAACCGATAAAAGAGAGGGTTTGCGGATTGCCGTCGTTTCTCCGCGGAAAATTCCGGTTATAAGAAGAAATAATCGTGTTCATCTCCCCCTGCTTGATATCTTCTCTTTTCCATTGCCCGATGCAGGGCCCGCAGGCATTGGCCAAAACGGTGGCGCCGATTTGTTCCAAAGCCTCCAGCTGGCCGTCGCGCTTGATTGTTTCAAAAACCTGTTCTGAACCGGGGGTCACCATCAGAGGAATGATCGCTTTAGCCCCCGCGGCTATCGCTTGTCTGGCCACATCGGCCGCCCGCTCGATATCTTCATAGGAAGAATTGGTGCAGCTGCCGATCAAGGCGTAGCGGATATTTTTGGGGTATTTGTTTTTATCGGCGTCTTCCTTCATTTTGGAAATGGGCCGGGCGACATCCGGGGAATGAGGGCCCACGACATACGGCTCCAGCGTATTCAGGTCGATTTCGTAGACCTCATCAAAATATTTTTCCGGTGACTTTTCAATTTCGGGATCATCGCCCAATAAATTTTTGTGCTGTTCGGCCAAGTCGGCAAGAGCGCCCCGCTCTGTCGCTTTCAGATAGTCGAACATTCTTTCATCGTAGGCAAAAACAGAGGTGGTGGCGCCGAGCTCTGCCCCCATGTTGGTGATGGTTGCTTTGCCGGTGGCGGAAATAGAGGCTGTGCCAGGGCCAAAATATTCGATAATTTTGTTCGTTCCCCCTTTGACCGTCAACAATTCACAAACTTTTAAAATAATATCTTTTGGCGCGGTCCAGCCGTTGAGATGGCCGGTCAATTTAATGCCGACCAATTTGGGGGCCAAAACTTCCCATGGCATCCCCGCCATCACTTCGGCCGCATCGGCCCCGCCGACACCGCAAGCCACCATGCAAAGCCCGCCCGCGTTGGGAGTATGAGAATCGGTGCCGATCACAAGACCGCCGGGAAAGGCGTAATTTTCGAGAAAAACCTGATGGATAATGCCGGAGCCGGGCTTCCAAAAACCGATTCCGTATTTTTTGGCGGAACTTTCCAGAAAATTATAAACTTCCCTGTTTTCATTCAAGGCAACCAACGTATCATTCATCGCCCCCACCTGCGCGCGAATCAAATGATCGCAATGAATGGAAGCGGGAACTTGTGTCTGCTTTTGGCCGCCGAGCATAAATTGCAACAGGGCCATCTGCGCCGTCACATCCTGCATCACGACACGGTCGGGATTTAAAAAAAGGATGCTTTTGCCGCGGGTGATCTCCTGATTTTTGGGGTCTTGAAGGTGGCCGTAGAGAATTTTTTCGGCCAAGGTGAGCGGTTTTTTAAGGCGATCCCGGATGATTTTGAGATTCCCCTCCATTTTGGAGTATGTTTTTTGGACTAATTCTTTAGTGGTTTCAACGATTTGCATAAGGTCCCTCCTGTAGGTGTCGGACACTTACACGGTACACCCTTGAAAAGCAACTTTATTGAAATCATGGCGAAGATGTGAATAGAAGAGAGGCTTCGATTATGTCTACCCATCTGATTACAACGCTCTGGGGCATTCCCGTCACGGGGATTGCCGCCACCAATCAGGCTCTCCCCGATTCGGTTTTGGAGCTGGCAAAAGGAACACCTTCACCGGCAGACACTTTTTTATGGATGCCGCCGAACAAAAGGCCGGCAGATTCTGCATGGCTTGGCGCTCCTCCCCTTCATCGATTTTCAACCTCACCATTGCGAGTCTCTTCTGATAACTGGTCCCTTCCTGTTCCGATTGAGATTGTAAAGCCGCCAAAAGCTTCTGGAACAATCCGGCGGATAGCCCCCAATGAATCGGCGGAAGATTATGTCGCAGTATCGTTGAACTCCCTTTTGGCAAGAGTGGTTCGTGAAAAAAAATACGGGTTTTCAAAATCCGATGCCGACAAAATGATCGGCGATCTCTGGTTTGTTCTGGACCAGTTGACCGCCGCCAAAAAAACCACGGATTCATTTTGGATTTGGATTCTCAATGAGCTGATGTGGGGTGATGTTTTGGAAAAACCATCCAACAGGGATATGGCTGATGCGATTGTCAACCGTTTTC
>JAUYJH010000099.1 GCA_030688705.1 Deltaproteobacteria bacterium | reverse complement strand
TAGGTGTCGGACCCCTAGAGGGGGGACCTTGGGTTAACTATGCAAAATCTAAAGGGAAAAATAATCGTATTAGGCATTGGTGGAGGGATTGCGGCTTATAAAAGCTGTGAGTTGGTGCGGCTTTTGGTCAAGGGGGGGGCTGGAGTCCACGTTGTGATGACCGCCGCGGCCAAAGAGTTTGTCACCCCGCTCACCTTGCAGACACTTTCCATGAATCCGGTCTCAACCGATTTTTTTGATTTGACCCAAGAGAGCCAGATCAGCCACATCGCCCTGGCCGATAGGGCCGATCTGGTCGTCATCGCCCCGGCAACCGCCGACTTGATCGCCAAAGCGGCAAATGGCTTGGCGAATGATCTGCTCACCAATATTTTACTCGCCACCCGCGCGCCGGTTCTTTTTTGCCCCTCGATGAATGTCCATATGTGGGAGCACAAGGCGACACAGGCCAATGTAAAACGGATAAAAGAGTTGGGCTATCAGATGATGGAACCCGACAGCGGCGATTTGGCTTGCGGCTATGAAGGGAAAGGCCGCCTTTGCGAACCGAAAGCGATTGTGGAAAATATCTCAACTTTTTTGAAATAATTCCTGAATATTTGGCAGTGCCACAGCGGGATCAAAAAGCCCCTGTTTCAGTTTCGCCTGAATCGTCTCCACAAATTTATCGATTTTTTTGGCCGGCACCCTTTTTGCCGCCCACCGCAGTTGTTTACGCATCTCTGCGGCATAGGCCAGCTTGCGCATTCCGGACGGTTCGGCATTCAGGCATTTCGCCTTTTCAGGATTCTCCAAAAAATTGCGGACCGTCTCCCACATCAAATCGGAATAGGGCTTGACCTCTTTGGGAGCAAATTCCCAGCGGGAAACTTTTGCATAGGTCTTTAATCCAAACCGAAGCTGTCGCATTTTCTGTAAAATCAAAACACTGTTGAAAATGCGTTTGTTGGTGCGGAAAGAAAAAAGAGTCTTTTTCAAAACTCTCTCCAAAAGATGATCGAAGGGAACATAATCGCGGCGAATGACTTGGTTGATTTCTTTCCACCGCTGGTCCGGGACATGCAGGTCAAAACGCATCTCCCAATAAATGTGAGAGAGAGAACGATGGCGAAAACTTTTGATCATCTTGAAGGGAACAAAATAATTATGGGCCACGCAATCGGCCGCAAGGTGCGTTAAATAGCCCCACGCCGCCGCACGTTCCATATCGGTTTTTGCCTCTTCCAAAATCAGTTTGCCGATCGACCAATTATGGCAGTGATAAATAGCGCCGGCATATTTTTTGCCGCTGATGATGTCGGGGGAAACGGAGCCATAAATATATTCCGCCGGAAAGGTTTCAATCAAGGCCCGTACCGCCGGCACCACCCACGCCGCATGTTGCAAAACCGTCAGCGCGATATCCAAATGGGTCCCCGGCCCCCAAGCATGGGCATTGGCGGGATACAGAAGGAAAAAGATGCTAATAATAATGAATAAGGGGATCATCATTTTCAACTTGTCATTTTGTCATTGCGAGCGTCAGCGAAGCAATCTACTGGATACCCGTGGAAGATTGCCACGGCCTCGTTCGACAAGCTCACGAGGCCTCGCAATGACACCTTGAACTTATGTCAGACCTTACAAAAATTGTACAAGAACTAAAAGAGACTCTGCAATACCACCGGCAGAGGGGAGTTGAATTTATTTCAAGAGGGACTAAGGACCAAGGACCAAGGACTATGGACCAAAAACATGGAAGAACATTGGAAGAAATCCGCGCCGAAATTGGCGATTGCAAACGGTGCCGGCTCTGCGAAGGGCGCACCAACATTGTCTTTGGCGTCGGCAACCCGCATGCAAAGTTGATGTTTGTCGGCGAAGCCCCCGGCCGCGACGAAGACAAACAGGGAGAACCGTTCGTCGGCAGAGCCGGCCAGCTCCTCAACAAAATCATCGAAGCGATGAAGATGAAGAGAGAAGATGTCTACATTGGAAATATTAATAAATGCCGTCCTCCTGAAAACCGTCCGCCACAGCCGGATGAAGTCGCCACCTGCATTCCTTTTTTGCAACAGCAAATCGCATTCATCAAACCGAAAGTCATTGTCTGCCTCGGCTCTACAGCCTTTCAACATTTGCTAAAAACCGAAAACAAAATCTCCCACAGCCGCGGCCAATGGTTTGAATTTGAGGGGATCAAAGTCATGCCAACCTACCACCCCGCATTTCTCCTCCGCAATCCCGACGCCAAAAAACCGGTCTGGGAAGATATGCAAAAGGTGATGAAAGTCTTAAAAACCGCATAAGGAGCCAAACAAAAAATCCTTGTTATTTCCTTAATATGGTATAGAGTCATTTTCGTCACCATACCATATTATGACTCTTCTCCCGAAAAATCTTCAGGAATCGCTCGAAAGAAGGCTTCATGCCCTGAATAAACTACGCCCTCTGCCGCACTCCGCTGTCCAGAAACTGCGAGAACATTTCAAAATCGAAATGACCTATAACTCCAATGCCATTGAAGGAAACAGTCTTACTTTAAAAGAGACATTTCTGGTTATCAACGAAGGCATCACCGTCAAAGGAAAGCCCCTGAAAGATCATCTTGAGGCCAAAGACCACCATGCCGCCCTCGAATATCTCTACGAACTGGTAGAATATAAAAAACAGCAGACTCTCTCGGAACAGCTCGTCCGCACCCTTCATCAATTGATAACCCGAGAGACGGAAGAGGAATGGGCGGGCCGGTATCGTGAAAGCAATGTTTTTATCGGCGGCGCGGATCATACACCGCCGGATGCCATAGATGTTCCCCTGCAAATGAAAAAATTAATCGACTGGTTCCAAAAAAATCAAAAAAAGCTTCCTATTGTGGAATTGGCAGCCCTTTTTCACCATCGTTTGGTTTTTATCCATCCTTTTTTGGATGGCAACGGGCGGACAGCCCGGCTGGCAATGAATCTCATCTTGATGAAAGCGGGATACCCCCTCGTTGTGGTGCTCAAAAACGACCGGAAAAAATACTATCGGGTTTTGAGTGAGGCCGATAAAGAAAATCCCAAATCGTTCGTTCAATTTGTTGCGCGGGCTGTGGAACGCTCTTTGGATATTTATTTAAAAACATTGACTCCTATTTCATCAAAAGAGAGAGAGAGATTTTTACCCCTCTTCCAAATTGCTGAAAAAAGCCCCTATTCGGCAAAATATTTAAATTTGCTCATCCGTCAGGGAAAACTGGAGGCCCATAAGGAAGGCAGGATATGGTTCACTTCTCAAGAGGCTCTCAAGCGATATCAAGATGGGCGTCAGAGAAAAAGAGAGTAAAAACCGCATAAGGAGCCAGGCACCTCATGAGGTGCCTGGCTCCTCGTGGTCAAATAGAGGCCCATACTTCAGATAACCAATGTAGAATTTTTGTGCCGAGAGATAAATCCACTTCCGCTTCACCAATAGGTGTGCAGGTTTTCCCTTCGCAATAACCTTGAATGACTCTCTGCAAATTCGTCTTTGCCATTTCGGGAGTAGATCCGGAACCTAGGTGCCACTTTGTAGAATCTGCGATGTGGGGACTGATACCCCCTGGAAAAGCAAGACCATAGTATCTTGCCTCGTATTGGGCCGTGACCATTTGACGTGCAACATAAGTATCTGTCATATCTTCTCCTTTGTTGGATTCGTTTTTCCTATCAAGATTATCGTCCCAACGCAAAATAAGTTGCCTAACTTTTTTGCCAGAGAGAGAAAATAATAAAATCAACTACTTAAGCCTTAAAAGTATTTTTAAAAGATTGCCAAAAAAACTGGATTCCGGCTTCCGCCGGAATGACGGGTCTTTATTAATGCACAATCCGCGGCTTGTTGGGAGGTTTTGGATTGCCGTCGTCATCCACGGCCGGCAGGGGTTTGGAACCTTTGTAAGTGAACACTTTGTTGCGGCCGGCATCTTTCGCATCATAAAGCGCAATGTCGGCATGATCGATTAAATCTTCCATCTCGGTGACATCCTCTGGATAGTGGGCCACGCCAACGCTGATCGTAACCCCCTGAAGTTTTTCCTCCACCAAATGCCGCAGTTTTTCGGCCACCGCCATGGCACCGTTCTTGTCGGTGTCGGGTAGCAAAATCACAAATTCTTCGCCGCCAAAACGGGCTACCGTATCCACCTCGCGCAAATTATCGATCAAAAGCCGCCCCAAGTTCCGTAAAATTTCATCTCCCTTAAGATGGCCGTAGGTGTCGTTGAAATTTTTAAAATGGTCGACGTCGATCATCAGTAAAGAGAGATCGCGTTGAAAACGGATCGCCCGCTTCCATTCCATATGCAACACCTGCCCGAATTGGCGGCGGTTGAAAACGCCGGTCAACTCGTCGGTCACCGAAAGTTCGCGTGTCTGCGTGTACAAACGCGAGTTGGCCATCGCCAGCGCCACTTGGTGGGCCACCAGCGTCAGCATTTTGATATCGTGCGGAGTAAAAGCGTGCCGACCGGTACGGCCAAAGTTAATCACGCCGAGATGTTCGTGTTTGTAAATAAGCGGGATCGACAAAAGGCACCCTTCCAAATCAAACCCCTTGAAAACAAACTGCGTCTCATGGGACAAATCACCTATATACATTGTCCTTCCGCTTTTCAGCACCTCTCCCGCCACCCCTTCGCCCATTTTAAGCGTCATCTGGGGCACAGCGGGAATGGCCTCAAAACCGAAAAAGGCCTTCACGCGCAACACCTGTTCCTTTTCATCCCACACCATGAGCGAAAAATTTTCCAGCCGCAGATGGCCGCGCAAAACATCGGTGATCACGGCATAGAGATGGGTGGAATCGATAGTCTGGTTGACTCCCTGCCCGATCTCATAAAGCAGTGAAAGGTCTTTCACCAGATTTTCCAATTTGCGATTCGTCTTTTCAATCTGCCGATTTTTTTCCTCCAACTGCTGTTTGAATTTCAGTTCTTCCTGCGCCACAGTCAGATCATGTTCCGTCTCGATTTTTCTGGCCGAGAGATCGGTGATTTTCATCAGCATCTGGTTGAAATTTTTCGCCAGAACACCGATCTCGTCTTTTTTGTCGATTTCCGCCCGAATCAAAAAATCGCCCTCGCCCGCTTTGATCATCGCCTGCGTTAATTTGGCCATCGGGCGGTCGAGAAAATAATAGGTGGCCAGCGCCGCCGCCAGCACGACCGTAAAGAGATGAAAAATGGTGAAGAGATAAGCAAGCGGCATGCCCAGCACGATCACATCGCGAGGGAGATTGAAAAAAACCCCGAGCCATGCGGTAAAAAAGATGGCCGCAACATAACTTAAAGCCGCAACCACCAAAACTTTAATCGGTATCGATATTCGAAACATTTGCATCCTTTATCGTCTGGTTCTCTTCAAAGTTGCTTAAGCCAGATTATACCCAAATTCCATTTGTCATATCAAATGTTTATGCTAAACATCCCCTGGTACTATGACGCCAAACCGCCTCTATTCCCTGTTTGCCCTCCTTTTGCTGGTGCCGCAAGTCCGCGTGGCGGTGCTGAAAAACATCCCAAATGTAACCATTGAGGGGTTTGAACTTTGGGCCAGACCCCCGGCCACAAGGCCGATCAGCTATCACATCGACGCTCCGGCAAAGGTGGTTCCAACGAAGGGGGGCTTCACCATCAATCGCGAGCCGTTTGATTACCCCCATATCCAAATCGGCGGCCAGCACGATGTGATCGATGTGGATGGAAAAAAATTTCCGGGAATGATCGAGATCCGCAAAATGGAAAATGGAAACCTGCTGATTTTGAACGAACTGCCTCTGGAGGATTATCTCGTGGGGCTCGTGCACGGAGAGATTTCCGCCTCATGGCACCCGGAGGTGATCAAGGCGCAAACCGTTGCCGCCCGTACTTACGCCTTACGCAGGCAAAAACAAAAGTCGGACAATAATACGGGCCTTTACGATCTGGAATCGGACACCATGGATCAAGTTTACGTCGGGTCTTTGAATGACGTGCAAGACCGGATTGTCAAAGAGGCGGTCGATGCCACAACGGGCGAAGTGTTGTGGAACAGCGGTTTTTATCCCGCTTATTTTCACAGTTGTTGCGGCGGGCAGACGGAACTGGCCAGCCGCGTCTGGGGAAAAAAAGAATCGTCCAAATCGGTGATCGATCCCTTCTGTAAAAATTCCCACCAGCGCAAATGGGAACTGCGTCTGACCACGCGCGATTTTTTGAACCGGCTCAAACATCACGGGCTGGAAGGCTCTCAAATCAGGAATATTTCGATCGAACGTTATGACAACTCGCCCAGAAATGTGATGGTCATTCTGGAAACCGACCAATCGACCCTCTTTTTGGGGGCCACCGACCTCCGCCGCCTTTTGGGATACAAAGAATTGAAGAGCACCTGGTTTGATGTCGACTGGTCCCCCCGCCAAGTTGTTTTCACGGGGATCGGATACGGCCACGGCGTGGGGCTTTGCCAGTGGGGGGCCAAGGCGATGGCCGAAGCGGGAAAATCGTACCGTGAAATTCTACAATTCTATTACCCGAAGGCAACCCTCCGAAAAATTTATTAAAATTGTCATATGGTGCCAGGCACTATATGACGCTTTTTATGGATTTGAGCCTTTTTCAATATGATTACCCCAAAGAGCTGATCGCCCAAAAACCGTTGCCGGACAGGGACTTAAGCCGGATGATGGTGCTTCGCCGATCGGAAAATCGTCACCAGGTGGCCCCTGCCTGCCGGCAGGCAGGTGGCACTATATGCAATGACGGGGTCAAAAATTTGCCGGAATACCTGCATGCGGGGGACCTTTTAGTGTTCAACGATACCAAGGTTTTTCCGGCACGGATTTTTGCGGGAAAAATGGAGATTCTACTACTAGGGACTGTGGACCATGGACCAGGGACCAGGGACCAAAAGCATTGGCGATGTCTGGCAAAACCGTTAAAAAAAATCAAAGAGGGGATGGAACTTGTCTTTTCAGAAACGCTCAAAGGAATTGTTACACAAAAAACAGCCGAAGATATTGAAATAAAATTTGAATGTGAAAATTTGGAAAAAGAGTTGGAAAAAATAGGTCTTCCGCCGTTGCCACCTTATATCCAACGTAAGTCAGAGGCCGACTACACATCAGAAGATCGCGAGCGCTATCAGTCGATCTTTGCAAAACATAAGGGCTCGGCGGCCGCCCCCACCGCCAGTTTTCATTTTAGCGAAACCCTCATCGAGACTATCCGACAAAAAGGAATCGACACCGCTTTTGTCACCCTGCATGTCTCGCGGGACACTTTTCTCCCCATCCGCGAAGAAGAGGTGACGCAACACAAAATGCACGGCGAGCGATTTTGCGTGCCGGAAGAAACGCAAAGAAAAATTGCAGAGACCAAAAAAAACGGAGGCCGCGTGATCGCCGTCGGCACCACTGCCACGCGGGCGCTGGAAAGCGACTGGATGCAACCAATCACCCGCCATTATATATACCCAGGCTACTCTTTTAAGATTGTCGACGGCATATTGACCAATTTCCACCAGCCCGCCTCTACATTATTGCTGTTGGTTAGCGCTTTTGCCGGTCGAGAATTTATTTTGCAAGCCTATCAGGAGGCGATAGCACAAGGTTACCGCCTGTTCAGTTACGGCGACTGCATGCTTATTTTATGAAATTCGAACTGATAAAAACCGCCGCCGGCTCCAAGGCCCGTCTCGGAAAAATCACCACCGCGCGCGGGGTCATCAACACCCCCATCTTCATGCCGGTCGGGACACAGGCAACGGTCAAGGCAATGAGCCCCGAAGAATTGAAAACAATCGGGGCCGAGATCATCTTGGGCAATACCTATCATCTTTTTTTAAAACCGGGGCACGAGACGATCCGCAAATTAGGCGGTCTTCACAAATTCATGAATTGGGATCGGCCGATATTAACCGACAGCGGCGGCTACCAGATTTTTTGTCTCTCTCATACGCGCAAAATGACTGAAGAAGGGGCTCATTTCCAATCCCCCATCGACGGCGGCGCCGCCCATCTGCTGACACCGGAGCTGGCGATCGAAATCCAGCAAGCGCTTGATTCCGACATCATGATGGTTTTGGACGAATGTCTCCCCTACCCCGCATCAGAAACAGAAGCCAAAGGGTCGATGGAATTATCGCTCCGCTGGGCCGCCCGCTCTTTGAAGGCCAAGACCAACGGCCGAGCGTTGTTTGGAATTATTCAAGGGGGGATGTATCCCCATTTGCGCAAAGAATATATTGAAAGGCTGATGACAGAAGACCGAAGACCGAGGACCGAAGACAATGGACCAAAAGCTAAAAATTTCGATGGTTATGCCATCGGTGGGCTCTCCGTTGGGG
>JAUYJH010000079.1 GCA_030688705.1 Deltaproteobacteria bacterium | reverse complement strand
TGATAGTATAAGTTTGTCTTCAGGGCGGGGTGTTAAGTCCCCACCGGTGGTTAAAGCCCACGAGTCGCCGATGAGGTGACACGATCTGGCGAAATTCCAGAGCCGACCGTTACAGTCGGGATGAAAGAAGGCGGAATTTTTGCTAATGCCCTGAAAATTACAGGGTATTTTTTAATGACAAAAAATTTCAAAAAATATTACCCGCACGGGAGAAGCGAACCTCCCAACCAAGTTTGGGAAGTTCAAGATATTCGCTTATAAGACAAAACATATTCCCCGCGGTGAACATATCGCATTGACGTTAGGCGACATTCGGGCCGAGACGCCGGTTTTGACCCGGATCCATTCGCGGTGTCTGACCGGAGACGTGTTTGGCTCCTTGAGGTGCGATTGCCGGGAACAATTGACATTGGCACTGGAGAAAATTTCTCAAAAGGGCTCTGGCGCGGTGATTTATCTGGACCAGGAGGGGCGGGGGATCGGCCTGTCGAATAAAATTCGCGCTTACGCCCTCCAGGACCGGGGGTTTGATACGGTTTCGGCAAACGAACATTTGGGTTTTGCCGCCGACGAACGGGATTTTCAAATAGCGGCGGAAATTTTGACTGATCTTGAAATTTCAGAGGTGGATCTTTTGACAAATAATCCAAGAAAAATTGAATCCTTGCGCCAGGCTGGTATTTTGGTAAAGAAACGGATACCCTTGCAGGTTCGGTCGAACCCGCACAATTATAATTATCTGCTGACCAAAAAACAACGTCTAAACCATATATTATGTTTACCGGAATTATAGAATCCACAGCGCGTATAAAGGGCGCGGAAAGCAGAACAGGATCGTTGCTTTTGGCTGTTGAAAAGCCAAAAGCATGGAAACTGCGCGCGGGCGATTCAGTTTCGACCGACGGGGTATGTTTGACCGTCAGACAGGTTGGAAGCAAAGAATACACAACCGAACTAATGCCGGAAACTCTCACAAAGACTTGTTTTGGAAAAGTGTTGCCTCGTATGGTTAACCTTGAGCGCGCGATGAAGGCCAATGACAGATTCGACGGTCATATAATTTTGGGCCATGTGGATACCTTGGGAAAATTGGCGGGTATAAGAAGCAATGGCCGATCGAAAATCATCAAAATGAGTTTTCCGAAGCAATTTCAAACACTCGTAGCAAAAAAAGGATCCGTTGCTGTTGATGGCATCAGCCTTACGATAACCAATGTCGGCCCCGGCTGGTTTGAAGTTTCGCTGGTCGATTACACGATTACGCACACGACGCTTGGCAAAAAAATTAAAGGGGATTTCGTGAATTTGGAATTTGACATCATCGCGAAGTATTTAAAAAATTTGATAAATGCAAAACACAAATAACGGCATTTTTAAGGACTTTGACGCTTCAGGTTACCGGCTGGGAATCGTGGTTGCGCAATTTAATAAAGATATAACCGACGGGTTATTGCAAACCGCGCTGGCTAAGGCTTCAAAGTATAATATTCCCGAAGAAAATGTCAAAATTTTTATGGTGGCGGGGTCAATAGAAATACCGGTAATTCTCAAGGCTATGGCGGAGAGCAAAAAATATGATTGCCTGGTGGCCTTGGGCGCGGTGATCAGAGGGGAAACGGCGCACTTCGAGTATGTTGCCAAGGTTGTTTCAGAGGGTATTTTGCGCGTTCAGCTTGACTCTGGCATCCCGGTTGGCTTTGGAATTTTGACTTGCGAGAACGTTGCCCAGGCAAAAGTAAGGATTAATTTTGGCGCGAATGCCACCGAAGCCGCCCTGCAGAGCGCCAAATTGATAAAGGGTTTGTAATTCACTATATTTAAAAATTATCCATTTACCAATTCGCGCGAATTGGTAAATGTCGAATTTACGATGTGCTTGGCGCCGTGGTACAATCTCCTTGAGGGCAAACATGAAATTAGTTCAGTTTTTCAAAAAAATAGACAAAAACAGCGTCAAAGATGCTGGCGGCAAGGGGGCGTCTCTTGGAGAGATGGCGCGGGCGAAAATTCCTGTGCCGCCGGGTTTCGTCGTGGTCGCGGGCGCGTTTGACCGATTTTTGAATGAGACGGAACTTGACGCGGAGATTGAGGCGATACTCAAAAAGCTCAACCATGAGGATATTCATGAGGTTGACAAAGCGTCGGCGCAGATTCGGGACATGATCGCCAAATCCAAGATGCCGGCTGATTTGCAAAGAGAGATTCTGGAAGCATTCAAGAAATTAAAGGCTAGATTTGTCGCTGTGCGCTCGTCAGCCACAGCCGAGGATTCAAAAGTCGCTTCATGGGCGGGGGAGCTTGAGACTTATCTGAATGTGACGGAAAAGAACTTGATCGCGTCAGTAATGAAATGCTGGTCCTCGCTTTTCACGCCGCGGGCGATTTTTTATCGGTTTGAAAAGAAATTGCATAAAAAGCCGGTGTCAGTTGCGGTCGTGGTTCAGGAAATGGTGCAATCCGAAGTTTCGGGCATCGCATTTACCGTTCATCCGGTTACAGAGGATTATAATCAAATGGTGATTGAGGCGGGGTTTGGTCTGGGCGAGGCAATTGTTTCGGGACAAATTACGCCCGATACTTATGTGGTCCACAAGGATGATTTTTCAATTTTGGATATCAGCGTTTCCGAACAAAAAATGGCGATTGTAAGATCGGGCGCAAAGAATGTGCACAAAAAATTATCGGCCAAAACGGGCGGAAAGCAAAAACTAACCGGGCGGCAAATAGTCGAACTGGCAAAGCTTTGCAAAAAAATCGAACAGCACTACCGCCATCCCCAAGACATCGAATGGGCATACGCCAAAGGAAAATTCTATATCACTCAATCAAGGCCGATAACTACTCTTAAATAAAGCCTAGGATTAATTTATGTCAATTAAAGTCATCAAAGATCAAATTTCGCCGGGAGAATTGCAAGCCGCGGCCAAAGAAAGCTTCGGAGATATGGTGAAGGCCGTCGTGGATGTTGAAAAAGAAATTTTGGCCGTAGGCGGCGGGATGCACGCGGATGCGGAACAGAAATTGCTTGGGCAGGGAAGCCGCCAGGAGAGTCTTTGGGGAATAAATATTTATCCCGATTTGCCGCCTGACAGAAGAATTCAATTTGAATCATTAATTAACATCAGACCGCGTCAAAATAGAAGCATGGAAATTGACGATGCGGAATTGCGAAGCAAAATAGCCGGCATTGTAAATAAAATAATACAATGGAATGGTTGACAAAGATTTCAAAAAATTTGCTTTTGATATGGGGAATGTCGGCGCCGAGGTTTCGCGGCTTTTGAATTGGCAGAAAATCGGGGAGGGGGAACAAACAAAAAACTGCCTCTTGAGAGCTTTGGATTTACTGGATCAGATGATTAACGAGAACTCCCAGAAACCTCTGGCAAAAGAGCTTCTTTATCTGCGCGAAATCCTATGTGCAAAAGTTTTTTTACCCAATGAATACCGAGCGAGCGAATCGCAACTGAAAAACTACTTTTTACCGTTCGCTATTTTGGCAAGGACATGGGATTAAACCACAAATACGACAGAATTTGGTCAAGGGAGTACAGCGTGCAATATTGCGAATGTGCCATGCGGAGTCTGGGCCCGGAAGTCAAAGCTCATTTGCCTGCCTTGGTAAAAGATGCTTATTACCTGCCGGAACGAGGTAATGAGGTTCTTTACGCCAAAAGCTCCGAGTGGAGTGAGTGGCAAAAAGCGTTGGCCAAGGTCTTAAAGAATCCCGAAAAAATCAGCCGGTTCGTCAAGCGATTTCACTTTTTTGGCAGTTTATATGTCAAAACAGCTAAGCGGATTGGATCCGCGGGATTATCAAAATTCAGCAATCAAAAGCTCGAAAGACTCTATAGAGAATATTTTAAATCATATTTGGTATATACGGCCTACGTGTGGGCGGGTTTTTACACAAATGAACTAGCGGCCAAATTAGGCGAAAACATTTTAGTGAGAAAACGCATTGGGACGGACGTTTACGACAAGGTTTTAGCCGCACTTCTCTCTCCAGCAAGGAAAAGCGGAATTCTAAAGCTGCAAGACCAGCTAAGATTTTTAAAGTATAAACTGGGAATAAAACCGAATGGCAGTCTTATATCGAAATTACTCTCGCAGTATTCCTGGATGCCCTGCCTGGATGTCCAGGATAATCCGTGGACAAAAAAGGAATCATTGACCTTCTACCGCGAGCTGAAAAGATCCAAAGTTGAGATGGATTTGGCGAGCGCACTGCGCATTGCAAAATTATCCGATGTTGAAAAAGAAATTTTTGTTCTGATTCGCGAGCTGATTTTTATCAAAGACCAGAGAGATGTTTATCGCAGAATGGGTGTATATTGGTCACTGCCACTTTATGCAGAAATCGGACGCCGCACAGGTTTTACGAGAAAACAGGCAGGACTGTTGACAAGAGGAGAAATTATTTTGTTTCTTGGGAAATATCAAAAACCAGATGAGAAAAAAGTAAAACAAAGAGCTCACGGATTTGTCATGTATTGGCAGGGAGACGACATAGCTGTTGAACAAAACAAAAGCACGACCAAGGCGACTAGTGGCTTAAGGGGTGAAATTAAAGGATTGGTGGCCTCAAAAGGCATCAAAAGGGGTACTGTAAAATTAGTGTTGCGTGTAGCCGATTTAAAAAAAGTGAAGCGTGGAAATGTACTAGTTGCTATAACCACTCATCCGGATTTTGTTCCGGCAATGCAGATGTCCTCGGCAATTGTGACGGACGAGGGAGGTCTGACCTCCCACGCGGCAATTGTTTCGCGAGAATTGGGTATTCCGTGTGTGGTCGGTACAAAAATAGCAACCCGGGTTTTCAAAGACGGTGATTTGGTAGAGGTAGACGCGAATAAGGGAATAGTCCGCAAAATATCAAAGTCAAACCGGTCTTGACAGGAGTTTGTTTTTGAATTACATTTAAGTTAATACTTAGTATTAACTTTGATTTATATGAGAAAAACAGCCTTGATTACTGTTTCTTTGCCGCCCGCAATGGCCGCGAAGTCGGCAAAGTTCGCGCGAAAACAAAATATGACCCGTTCCGAACTTTTCCGCACCGCTTTGCGAAATTATCTGGAAGAAGTTCAGCTTGATGAAGCGATCAGGATCGCGGAAGAAGAGTTTCGAACGGGAAAGGCCAAGCTTTTACCAAAGGGCGGATTGGTCGCGTTGATGAGAAAGAAATGAATCCTGTCGAAAGGATTTTTCAATCCTCTGTATTTTTGCGTTCCTTAAAAAAACTTCCCCCAGAACTTCGCGAAGAGGTAAAGACCAAGGAAGCAATCTTTCGAAAAGACCGCTTCCATCCTCACTTAAAAACCCATAAGTTAAAGGGAAAGTACCGGGATGTTTGGTCCTTTTCAATAACCCGCAAGCACCGCATCGTTTTCAAGTTTATTGATAAAAACACGGTGCTTTTTGTTGACGTCGGCGATCATTCGATTTATCAGTGAAATTATCTACGAAAAATCATTATTCCAAAGACGGCGATTTGGGGTAGATGCGAATAAAGGAATGGTGAGGAAGATATGATGCCAAAATATTTGTTTGAAAAAGATAAATGGCTTTTGGGAGAGCATATCCCTGATTGCGATATTTTCTTTTTTCAAGTGCCTGGAAGCTTCTTTACCAACAACCAGAGCTACAGATTCATCAAATCCTTTAAGAAGTTTTTGGGAGTCTACAAAAGGTTTGCTTTGGATTTTTATGTAGGTGAAAAGAATTCGTTTGAGGTTGCGGAATCGATTGTCAAGGCATTGATCGAAAGGCCAAATTTCGGCAAGGAACTCGACCGAAATATAATCAGCTGGTCTTATAAACTTATCGATTTTGTAAAGAAGGTTTGCAGTCTGCCGCTTCACAAGTATTCCAATAAGGAGCTGATGAATTTATATGATCAAAACGACAAGATCCACACCAAACTTTATACCTATGGCTGGATTCCGGTCGCGGTCGATTTGTTCCACAATAATTTTACGAAAAAGCTGAAAAGCTATTTGTATTCAGTCAGCGCGGACAAAGAAGAAGCCGAGGGAGCCTTCGTGGTTTTGACAACGCCGTCAAAGAGAACCATAGTTGCCGACGAGCGAGAAGATTTTCTTTATATTTACGAAAAATATCGAAAATTTTTAAATGCGAAAAAAATAACGGATGATCTAAAACAGGATTTGGCCAAACATGCCGAGAAATGGGGGCATTTGGGGTACATTTATGCCGGCAATGTAGAACCTTTCGGGCAAAAACATTATTTAGGGGAGCTCTTTGAACTGGCAGAAACAGGGAGTAACTCGAAAAAAATCCTTAACAATGAAAAAAGACGGATCAAAATTGTCAAGAAAAAACAGTCCCAGCTTTATAAAAAACTCAAAATTTCTCCTTTGTATCGCAGGCTTTTTGAAAATGCCAAGGATTTTGCGCTCTCTAAATTGATCCGCAGGCACGCCCAGCTGCTCAATGCGTATTTGCTCCATCACAGCCTCCTCCCAGAAATAGCCAAAAGGCTTGGCATCAGCCGTTACCAGTTGCAGTTTATGCTCAAAGAGGAAGTACGAGATGCCCTGCTCAAGGAAAAACTGGACAAAAAGATTTTGCCGGCAAGATTAAAACATTGCGTGTTTTATACCGAAGAGGGTTTTGAAAAAGTATATCTGGGAAGCGTGGAGCAGAAGCTTAGGCACATGGTGGCTCAAAAAATTGATAAGAATATCAAGGAACTGACGGGACAGACCGCGCAGCCGGGATTTGCCAAGGGAGTGGTGAAAATTATTTTCCGCGCAAAAGACATGGCCAAATTCAACAAAAGGGATATTTTGGTGAGTGTGGCAACTGATCCCGATGTGGTGCCTATCATGAAAAAAGCCGCCGCAATCGTCACGGAACAGGGCGGAATCACCTCGCATGCGGCAATCGTGTCGCGCGAATTAGGCATCCCTTGCATTATTGGCACAAAAATAGCAACCAGAGTTTTCAAGGACGGGGACCTGGTCGAGGTGGATGCGAGTAAGGGGGTCGTTCGAAAATTAAAATAAGAAAAAGATAACATTGTCACATAACTGACGGCCGTCAGTTATGTGACAATGCGGAATTGCTGTGGGAAAACGAAAAAGAGCCAAGTTCCTCCAAACTTGGCTCTTTTGAAAAACTGTTGCTGTGGTTGATGTTCTAGGCCGCGGGCTCCGGGGCCGGCATCGCGATCTTGCGGACTGGGCGGATGATGCCAAAATCGTCTTGTTCTAAGAGAATGCCTTGCATTTCCGAAAGTGCCGTGAACTCAACTGGCATATCCGTTGAACTGGTCGATTTCAGGATGCCGGCCACTGCGAGTTCGATGCAGGGGGAGTGCCCAAAGGCGACTCCACATTCTCCGTCTTCGAGCATATCGAAGGCCCTTCGAATCCCCGAGGCGCAGTGTCCCGTCCATCCACGCAGGGTATCAACGTCATGGAGTTCAAACAGCGCATAGTAGTTGCCCAACTCTTTGGCCTTTTCACGGAATCCGTCGGGCGCCACCATTTCGGCGAAGAGTTGATCTGTCCCGAACTCCTCGATGGCGGGCATGAACCTTGGTTGGGCTTCGACTGTCGCATGCTGGAAGAAGCCGTCCACGAAGGCCCGAGCAGTCTGCTCTGTGCGAACGAGAGGGCCGTGAAAAACCTTTTGTGGCCAAATACTTTCAGTGTCTCTTAACCATTCCCCAACTTCACGGGCAAGTTTCGTGCCCTTTGGGCCGAGCGTGTTCATCGGACCGTCCTTGATTGAGTGTCTAAATAACAACAGTTGTTTCATAATCCCTCCTAAGGATTTGGAAATTTTTTCGAGCTTTTATTTTAGCCCTATATACTAGCAGTTTTTGGCCTTTCTGTCAAGGGTTGCTATAATTG
>JAUYJH010000071.1 GCA_030688705.1 Deltaproteobacteria bacterium | reverse complement strand
ATTCCCGAATCAGCACAAAGGCTTCCGCCAGGCCAAGGCCGGATTGAACCCCGTAAACTTTTGCCTGTGCGGTGACCGCTTCAATGGAGCGCGGATGCGGATAGTCACGCATCACATTGTCGCCGTAGCATTCCAGTGCTTTGAGCTTCGTTTCCAAAAAGCCGTTAATATCGACAAATACATTGGGAATAAAAGCCTTATCGGGATACGGGGGTGCCCAATCAGTCGACGAAGGAGCGGGATAACACAAGACCCTCTTGATCATATCCCGCGGAATTCCCGGAATGGTTCCCCTCTCTGGAAGCCGCATAGCGGCCATAGTCGCCTCGGAAACAACGCGGTGATCGTCGTTCACATCTCCGCGATGATGGGTATAAATCACCTCCGGCTTGACCTCGACAATGGCTTTTTCAATCGCCTGCACCATATGCAACGTCGGCACCGTATTCATCTGAATATTGGGAAAATCGAAAAAGAGAATGTCTTTGACTCCCAACGTCTTTTTGGCGGCATGAATCTGTTCCAACAGAAGAGCATGCTGGGGTTTGTTTTTGCGAGCGTGAACATGCTCGCATAAGAGGGAAACATAAACCTCGTCTCCCTTGGCGGCGTGTTTTGCCAGCGTTCCACCAACACCCAATACTTCGTCGTCGGGATGGGCCCCGATCATCAAAACTCTCATGGTTTTTCCTCCCCAATTAAAACCTCGACGGCTGCGATATTTTTCTGAAACGCCGGATTACGGATGTCGGGTATAACATCTCCGCGACCGTCGGCAATAGCCAGAATCCGTTTTGGATTGCGGACATCATCGACAATGATATCCCCCTTTTGTCCCAAAACACCGCCGGAAAGAATGCAAAAGCCGCCTAAAGAACGTCGATTTATCTTCTGAATAAGATTTTGAGTTTCAAAAAGAGTTTTGATTGTTCCGTCATAGGCCGGTTTCATAAAAAGGCATAAAACAGGGATGCCACGTCTGCTCGCCTCTTCCAAACCTTCCGACAAAACAGTGCCATTGCCGGCATCAAGAATGAGACCCGATGCATGCATAGCGGTGACCATCCCACCGGTAATAACTCCCATTCCGGATGTGGCGCCAATCACGACATCGGCTCCATGACAAGCCTCCAGATTGTCGGTCGTAAAACGGACTTCCGATTTTGTATGGATGGATTTGATGGTATTGAGCCCCTCTGCAATTTTTCTTAAATTTCCAGCATGGCGTCTTGTCAACACCACATCACAACCTCTCTCCACGAGTTTAAGAGCCATCTTACTTCCCAAATTGCCGGCGCCGATGATCGCCACTTTTTTTCCCGCAAGGAGAGAAAACCTCTGCGCCAAAAGGGCATCCAGAGCCTCAGCCGTCACATCATTTGGTTTGTAGGTCAAAAGCCTGCTTTTTTTGACTCTTTCTTGAAAAAGCAGTGGGGCCCCCACCCATCCGGGGACCTTGGTCTCTGCATCCATCAAAATAATATCGACCAACCCGTCGGTCATTTCGAGTATTTGTCGAATCTGCTCTTGTGAGGTGACAATCACATTCCCCGCAATAGTGGTATCGGTTTCACGCACGGCCGGAAATACAACTGAAGGGTTATTCGGATTGGCCGTATTTGCCACGCTGAATATCGATATTTTTCCCTTTGCTTTGGCCTCATTCACAACTTTTTCAGCTATCTCTTTTACCCGATGAAGAGGTTCGAAGACATCTCCCGTTTTTAAAATTTCTGAAGCGGCTTTTTCAACATCTCCCTCCCATTGAACCGATTCCAACAAAAGAGCCCCATCCCCCGCGGCAACGACAACGCCGTCATCCTGAACAGCCACAACGGAACCGGCGACAGCCGTCTTGAGGCAGGAAATTGGCTTTGCTTTCCAAACAAACATCTTTTTGCCGCCCAAAAACGTAAAGGCCCCCGGGTAGGGATGTGTCACCGCCCGGACCAAAGTACAAAGGTCCTCTGCCGCCTCATTCCAGCATAACAGACCATCAGAGGGCTTTCGCTTTGTCCAGACTGTAGCCAGAGAATCGTCTTGTTTCAGCCGCTCTTCTCTGTTGGCGGCCAGCTGTGGGTAGGTCTCTGAAATCAATTGATAAGTCGCCGCGCACACTTTTTTATAGAGGGTGGTCGCCGTTTCCTCTTCATCAATCGGATAAGAAATCTGTTTTAGAATATCCCCCTCATCGGCTTGTTCAGCGACATAAAAAATCGTGACTCCGCTTTGTTTCAATCCTTTCAATATAGTCCAAGGAATGGGGGCACGCCCTCTCCCTTCAGGCAGGAGAGTGGAATGCAACCCTATCACTCCTTTTTTTGGTACATCCATTGCCGGTTTTTTAACCAACCACGACCAGCCGATGACATACATCAGGTCGGGGTTGAGAGTTTTAAGGGTTTGTAATGATTCTTCGGAATTAAAATCACGAAATTTGAAAACTGGAATATGGAGACCTTCTATCAAGTCTTCAAAGTTGGCAAAATCGGAGACCCCTTTTTGCAAAGTCTCATCGATTGTGAAAATGCCGACGACATCGGCTTTTGCATCAATCAGGGCCTTTAATGCAAACCGGGAAAACTCAACACAGCCGACAAAGACCACTCTCAATGGATGGCCTCCTGAATAAGACGGGCTACGCGGGCGGCCCCGTTTCCATCCACGACCCTTTGGCCGGTTAAGGAGAGTTGCTCCCGTCGTTCCCGCGAAAAAAGAGAGGCAACCGCATCCCGAATAGCTTCTTCTTTCACCTTTTCGCCCAAACCCAAATTGATCACAGCATTGCTTTTGTCCAACGCTCCGGCAAACTCATTTTGATGTTCATATTGATCCAAAATGATGGAAGGAACACCCAAACAGGCTAATTCGTACATGGTGGCCCCTCCCGAAGTAACAGCCAAATCGGCCCGACGCATAAGAGACGGCATATCTTTTATATCATGAACCATTTGCATCCGGCTGTTCTTTGAAAACATCGCCTCTAAATCTTCCCTAAATTTAAAATCAGGGCCCACCACGAAAATAATTTCAAAGGAGCCAGCCAATGGCTCCAGAGCTCTGGCGGCCTTGAGGCTTAAACCCTTCATGTCGGTACCGCCGCAACTGATGAGAATCGTCTTCACTGATTCCCCCACCCGTTTTTTTTCAGCCCTGCCAAATTCAGAACGCAACAGAACATATTGCACCCCTTGATAGACCATGGTTTCTCCATTTGTTACGTACCGTTTTTCTCCGGAAAGGGCATTGCAATTGAAAACCAGATGCGATGGAAAAACCGTTTTTCCCAATTCGTCGATGCTGACCAAAAAAACACCCGATTTTTTCAAGGCGGTCAAATACTCACCGGAGGGACAAATCAGATCGGTGATTAACACCTCAATCCCCTCTTTTTTCAACAAAGGGAGAATCTCTTCCAACTCTTGATCTTCTGAAGAGACAGCGCGCAGGCCCCCTTCCGGATAACGGTCAAAGGCCTCCACCATCGCTGCAAAGTCGTCCTCACATGTCGGGAGAACATGACAGAGCCCTCCAAAATCACGAATTTTTGATAACACTGCCGAGTTGTCATTTGTAAAAAACAAGGGATTTTTTTCCAACTGTTCGGACAAGGCCAGACAACGCATCAAATGCCCCATGCCGATGTCCTTGTTGGCATTGACTCTGAAGGCAAATCGAGTCATTTCTGAATCATGTCCCATGTCAGGGTGGTGTCTTCCATAATATCCTGTCGGGCTTTGTGGCCAACGATTTTTTCAATATCTTTGGGATAAATGCCGGTTCCGGGACGTTTGCAGGTCAACATCGCCTGTGTAACCACACTCCCCTTAGAGATGGAAACGGCAGCGACAACACTCTTGCGCGCAAATTGAAAGGCTTTTGCCTCTGCCTCGCAGGGGCCATCGACAAACCGGCCCAATGTTCTCTCAACAATGCGCACCTGTTTAACCAACTGCGCAAGCTCTTCCGGATCGAGGCCAAAACCATGATCCGGGCTGTCGGGGAGCGATTTATCCACAGTGTAGTGTTTTTCAATACTTCTCGCACCCAATGCCACCGCCGCTAATGGAGCGGTGATCCCGTAAGTATGGTCGGAATAACCGACCGGAATCTCCGGAAACCTCTCCTGAATCTTGAGCATCTTTCTCAAATGGGCATCTTCAAAGTCACAGGGATAACTCAAGACGCAATGCTGCAGGACGATTTGATCACTGCCGGCATTACGAACAATCTGAACTGCCTCTTCAATTTCAGCCAAAGAAGATAAACCCGTCGAAAGCATCACGGGTTTTTTTGTTTTACCAACCGTTTTTAACAATTGGGGATAGGTCAAATCGGCGGAGGCGATTTTGAAAACGGAAACCCCCAGTTCATTCAAAAATTCGGCGCTTTCAGGATCGAAAGGGGTCGAACAGAAAATGATATTGAGTTCTTTACACAGTTTGATCATTTCCACATAGGCATCAGCCGGCAGTTTATCGATCCTTTTGAAGGTATCATATTGTGTGCCGCCACCATCGGTGTCGAGCTTGGGATTCCAATAACGAGGTGCCGTTTTGGTCGCCATTTTTTCGGCGGTGTAGGTTTGGAACTTAACCATGTCGGCACCGGCGGCGGCCGCCGTGCGGATCAACTCCTTGGCCCGGCTCAAATCGTTGTTATGATTTACTCCGGCATCCATCAAAATGAAACAGGGATGGTCTTTTCCTATCACTTTGTTTTCGATTTTCACATCTTTCATACGGGTAAGCTCCTTTGTTCAATCTCACTGTTGATTTTGGAAAATGCAGGATATTGATCCATCAAATCAACAACCTGTTGCAGTGAAAAATATTTTTCCGGCCGATAGAGGCGCCGATAAATCATTCTTATCAGCTCCAAATCCTCCGACGTATCAACCGTTAAACGATATTGAGGCCTGTTAACGCCACGGTCGGCCTTCAACATCCCGACCTTGTATTTTTCAGTATCCTTGAGCAAAAAGGTCATATACTCACTCTGTGTTGGATCCTGAAGGGCCAGCCTTCCTTTTTTGAGCGTCTCCACCGAAATCACTTCGGAGGCAACTCCCATTGGAAGCCCCTCCACAGAGGTATATTCATTTTTCTGTTCCAGATGACACCCAATGAGACGATCGATATATTCCGGATCGGTCAGAGGATTATCGCCGGTCACCCGAACCACATGGTCTGCCCCTTCCCGCAACGCTGCCTTCTCAAACCGGGCAAAAACGTCATCGGCACTGCCAGCCACGGAGCCGATAGCATACTTTTCGGCTTCTTCAAGTAGAATGGCATCTTCCGGAAGATTGGAGGTGCACAAAACTACCGCTTTTATCCGCTTCGCTTTGGAAACCCTCTGAATAAGATGGCCAATTAAAGACTGGCCGGCGATATCCAGCATGGCTTTCCCGGCAAGACGGGTTGATTTCATTCTCACAGCAATAGTAACAATGGTGTTCATGTGCAAAAAACCTCGTCTCGGCGCATCGGCTGGGTTATTTTTTTGCCGAGCAATTGACAGGCATCCATGGGAGAGAGCCCCCCTGTCGCTCTTTTGTAAGCTAACATTTCCTTCGTCAGCACTTCACCCGCAGCAATATCCCGTCTGGCCACAATGCTTTTTTTCATCTTCAGACGATATTGTTGCTCCGCTTCCGAAAACTCCCTTTCTGTCAAACCCATGGCCGGTTCCAGTCTGCGAACATGCCTCACAAATTGTCGGAATTCATCCGGATTTAAAGCCGATTCATGATCAATTCCCTTTTTACTTCTGTCAAGAGTCATATGTTTTTCAATAACGCTGGCACCATAAGCCACTGCCGCCACCGGCAGCACCTGCGCGAAGGGGTCGTCGGCATCGATATGGTCCATAAAGCCCACAGGAAGGTGAAATTTCTCCTGCAATGTTTTTAAAAATGCCAAATGGGTATCCTCAATCCGCGTTGGAAAGGCCTGAAAACCATGCATCAGCACCACATCGTCATGCAAAAAAGAAAGGGCTTTTTCAATCTCTTTCAAGTGAGTCGCCCCGACACCAAGGAAAACAGGCTTTTTCTGGGAAGCAACATACTGTAGCAAATCGGGATTTGATAAATCGGTGGAATGAATTTTGTAAGCTGGTACATTCAACGATGCCATAAAAACGGCACTGGGAAGATCAAAAACGTCGGCAAATACGACGATTTTCAATTTCCGCGCATAGACAAATAGTTCCTTCCATTCTTCTTCTTTCAATTCCAAGCTTTTGAAAAGCGAAAACTGCGGATGCGACGAGACGAGTAATTCTTCCGTAACAAATTTTTGAAATTTCACTGCGTCAGCTTTGGCCTCAACTGCCGCCTCCACCAGTTTTTTGGCCGTATCAAGGGAGCCTTCATGGCTGTTGGCGGCCTCGGCGACAACAAAAACAGATTTTCCCCCTTTTAAATTCATGAAGAAACTCTCTTCTCCATCAACTCTTTCAAAATGACCGGAACCGTCTTTCTTTCAGGAAAATCAAACTTCAATTTTTTAAAAATATTCGGGTCATAACTGCCATCTTCATTGATCCACTCAATCCCCTCGCCGCGGCCAAAGCGAAATTTGGGGTTGGCATGGGCGAATTTTGAAACAGCCTCAAATCCAACCACAAAAACATGATTACAACTGGCACGGCCGTTTCTAAAGGAGCACGACCCAAAGCCAGCTATCCCTTTGTAATCGCATACCACCTCCCGAATCGGTTTTTCACAGCCGACAACAGAAGCCTGAATGCCACGCGCTAAAAGATAGTCTGTCAGTTGACGGTACCATGTTGTGGTTTCGCCAGGATGCATTCTTAAATGGACATCTTTGATTCCGGTATTTTCCAGAACGATATTGAGATCACGATGAAAAAGGCGCAGGTACTCTTCGGCGATACTCTTCTGCCGAATAAACCCACTCAACGGAATCAGCAGAGCATCCTTTTTATTTTTGTCTCCGTCACAGCGGCAAAAACCGTACGTAGGATATTGGGCCACATAAACCTCGGGGGTTTCGAAAAGGGCCTTGTGGGCTTGGGCCTCCAACCCATCGCAAAAAATAAGGACCTTCGCTTTTCCCGGATTAAGAGGGGAGAGACGATCGTAAGTCCCCTGTTTAAATGTCTTGCCTACAATGAACCAGGGCAACACCACCCGATCTATCCATTTTGCTTTCAACCTATTCACGCCTCTTTTCACATAGATTCTTCCAAGGCGAACGGACTTAAAAAAAATGACCGAAAGGGAACCGGCTTTTACAATCTTCTCAAAAAGACGACGATGTGTGGAAATCTTCGGAGCAAAAGAGAGAGAAGAACACTCTTCTGAAGAAGACAGTAAGCGCTGAATCAGTCCTTCGTTATGAAACAAGTATGTCGGATCATGCCAAAAAACAACACGGACACATTTTTCAGGCAAGAGACATTCGGAAATATATCTGTTTTCTAAAGTCCACTCCCCCAAACTCAACCACGCATCAAAGCAATACTCCTTAAGACAATAAAGTTTTCTCTTAAGGAAAATCAGCAACTTTTGAGCCTGCGTATGATTCAATATGTAAAAAAACTTTTCAATGACCCCCTTCTTTTCCAATACGGAGATCTTTTCAAAAAACCCAGATTGAGGAAAATGATCAACCGCCGTAACAATAATACGAAACTCTTTTGCCAATTCCGGTAACAGGGGAAATATGGCCTCGTCAAGGGTGGTCGGCGAAAAAGAAATGAGAAGTTTTTTCTTAGGCATATTTAAAATCTTTCCCTAGCCACACTTGCCCTCCAATAAAGCAAGAGACTGTCGATGCTTTCTTCAAAAGAGTATTTCGGTTTCCAGCCAGTGGCGGCAATAAACTTATCGGTGCAGGGTATCTGGAGCGTCACATCGGAGGGCCGCAAAAGACCATGATCCAAACGCGTTGGAATGGACACTTTGGCTTTTTTGATCAACAATTGGAGAAACTCACCCACGCTCAAAGTCTTAGTGCCACCGATATTATAAATCGATCCAGGTTTGCAGTGTAATACCGTTAACCAATAGGCCTCCATGATATCCCGCACATCAACAATCGTGCGGACAGAATCCAAATTGCCGTGAAGCAGTTCTTTCTGCAGACCGGCTTCAATTCGCGCCACCTGTCTTGCAAAAGAAGAGGCAAAAAGGTCGGAACGTCTTGGATTCAGATAAGCAAAAGCGCGCGTGCGGATAATTTTCATGTTGTAACTGACGAAATAGGACCATCCCAAAAAATCTTGTGCCACCTTAGAAACGGCATAGGGGCTGGACGGATTGGTCGGGCATTCTTCCGTAATCGGCACATTCTTGGGATCCACCTGTCCATACACTTCTGACGAACTGCAGAGGAGAACAATGGGATCAATGCCCGCCAACCGGATGGCTTCAAACAGGTTGTTGGTTCCTATAATATTGTTACTTAAAACCGTCTGGGGGGTGATAAAAGAAGCCCGTACATTGGCATAAGCGGCAAGATGAAAAATGGCATCGGGCCGGACATCGCGAACAACGGAGAAAATAGAGCCAAAATCGTTCAAATCAGATTCATGAATAACGACATGCTCGGAAACCGCCGATAAATTATTAGCCAAGCTGGTACTGTGCCATCTTGCGATGCCGTGGACTTCAACTCCGGGGTGATTTTGCACGATATGTTCCGCAAGATAACTGCCGCCGGAACCGGTGATGCCGGTAATCAAAATCTTTTTGATGTTCAAATTGTCTTTCATAGAGTCGAGCGATACCAAGCAACGGTTTTTTGAATCCCTTCGGCGAAAGAAGTCTGCTTCTTTGCGCCGAAAATGGAATTATATTTTGTGGTGTTAAGCATCCGGTAGGGGATCGCGATCGGCTTTCTTTCGTCGTACCGGGGGCCAACCGGATGCCCGCACGCCTCCAGAATAACGCCGACCGCTTCCCGTATAGTGATACTGGTCCCGCTGCTGAAGTTGATCGGATCACAGACGCAATAACGTTGCAGCACATTCATCAGTGCATCGACAAAATCGTCGACGTAAATGAAATCGCGCACGGTGTAGCCGTCGCCCCAAACCACATACGGGTTTTCTTTTTTGAGAGCTCTCTTGATCAGGGCTGGCAACACATGCGATTTGTCGTCGTCAAATTTGTCGTAGGGCCCGTAAATATTTGTGGGACGGACAATGCCGATCTTCATACCGTATGTTTTGAAATAAAACCTGCACAGTTGTTCAATGTAGCGCTTCATGCCGCCGACCCCCAGATACAAATCATAAGTCGGGATGTTCAAATCAAGCTCATCTTCACGAATGGGGAAAAAAGCCTCCTGATAAACCGTGGAACTGCTGATAAAAACCACTTTCTCAACCTTGTTGAGTCTGCAGGCCTCCAATAAACCGGAATTGATTCTTAAATTGGGGAGCACCAAAGCGGTCGGATTCTCCTTCATAATTTTGGCGCCGAAGGTCTGCGCCGCACAGATGAATACATACTGCATGTCTTTGGTTGCCTCAAGACACTGGTCGAGTTCCGTGAAATCAAATTTTTTGAAATTTTCGGGCAAAAAAGAGGGCTTTCTGGAAAAATAGGTGGCGCGAACATTAGCTCCCAAATCTTTCAAGCGCAGAGCCAGATTGGCTCCGACAAGACCCGTGCCACCGGCCACCAAAACTTTTTTACCTTGAAGATTCATACGAATTTCCCTTCTTGGGTGAAGACATTATACCGCTTCTCCGCTTTGTCTTTATTCGCGCGATACCAATTCATCGTCTCTTTCACCCCTTCTGCAAGCGACACGCCAGAAGCAAACCCGATTGAATGGGCACGCGAAATATCCATTAATCGCTTTTTGTCGCCGGTCGGCTTTTGGGCATCCCAAACGACTTTTGGCTTCACTTCCATGTTGTCCATGATTACATCGACAATCTGTCGTATGGTGACACCCACCCCGCTCCCCAGATTGACCGGTTTTTGCGGATTTTTCTCCATCACCAGTATCATTCCTTGGGCGACATCGCGCGCGTGAATAAAATCACGGACGGGGGAACCATCGCCCCAAACCGTCAATGGATTTTCCCCATCGATGGCCCGTTTGATGAGGGAGGGAATGACCATCGCGTTATTCGGATCAAAATTATCATAGGCTCCATAAACATTGGCCGGCCTCACGATGTTGACCCCGTCCCAGCCGTATTCGATGCGATAAGCATCGGCCTGCAGCTCCCCCATTCTCTTCGCCCACCCTGCAAACCGGTCGTTTTCAGATGGGAAAGTCTTCCAAACATCATCTTCATAAAAAACTTCCGCAGGAGAATAGACACCGATGCTACTTGTAAAAAGATATCTCTTCACGCCGCATTGGCGGGCCGCCTCCATCATGTTGATGCTGAAGGTGATCGTCGGCACAAAAAAGCTGGCCGGTTTTTTGGCTGTCATGGCCGGCGACCCCTTGATGCCGACGAGATTAAAAACATAATCCATCCCGTCACAGACCTCTTTGCAGTTGTTAAAATTCATCAGATTGACTCGATGAAATTCAGCCTTAGGATGGGCACGGGATGGATCATCGAGAGAGGCAATCCTCACTCTTGCGCCTCTTTCAATCAACATTTCAACCAAAGGCCTCCCAATAAGACCAGTGCCACCCGTTACTAATACATTTTTGTCATTGAACATGCTATCTTCCTCGGTATTTAATCGTTAGTAGGCTGATAGTAGACAATCTGACTACCCATATTTTCAAAAGAAAAGGGAACATGTAAAAGATGAGACAGATTTTCCCTGATATTCTTTTGATATTCTGGCTTAGCAAAAACAAGCATAAAGCCACCCCCGCCGGCGCCTAACAATTTTCCGCCAATTGCACCCGCTTTCCTCGCTGTTTCATAAAGCTCATCAATGTGGGGATTTGTGATTTTGTCTGTCAGTTCTCTCTTAATTTTCCAGCTTTCATGCAACAATTGGCCAAATGGAATCAAATCATTGCTGTTTTGTAGAATCTTAATGCTTTCTCCAACCATGCCATACATAATCTGCAATTCTCGTTTTTTATTTTTTGTTGTTTCAATCTGCTTTTTAGCGATTTCTGAAGCGGTTCTGGACAGACCAGTAAAAAAAAGCATCAAATGACTTTGAAGCAATTCCAACCTTTCTTGCGACAATATAATTGGTGTCACATTCGTATTATCATCACCACAAAAATTGATTCGGTTCAATCCTCCATGGACAGCAATCACCTGATCCTGACAGCCAACATTTTCTTTTAAAAGATATTGTTCAATATGGATGGCCTCGGCGGCCAGCTTTTGTTTGGTTACCATCCTCCCCTGCAAACCATGCAATGCCTGGAGAAGGCCGACCGTAAAAGTGGAACTCGAACCCACCCCTGAGCGTGCAGGTAAATCAGCATCGTGATGAAGTGAAACACCTTTAGTGACATTCAGGTATTTCAATGTAGCACGCACGGCAGAGTGTTCGATTTCATCAAAATTTTTGACGCTCTCAATCTTTGACCAGACAATGCGACTTTTATAGTCAAAGAATGGTGGCAAATAGCGAACGCTGATATAACAATATTTATTGATCGTCGTGGCCAAAACGGCCCCCTCATGCTCGCGAAACCAGACAGGATAGTCTGTTCCACCACCAAAAAAAGAGATGCGAAATGGCGCTCGACTGATGATCATTTTTTATTCTCCGGAAATCTGAACGACAAGGTCACGATTGCGCGGACCATCAAAATCAACGAGGCCCACTCTCTGCCAACGCCCCAGAACCAGTTTACCATCCCGGACCAGAAGGGTCATAGTGTGATTTCCGATAAGGAACGATTTGATATGCGCATCGGCATTGCGATCACATTTATAATCATCCTCGCATAAATTGGCGGTGCGCAACTTGGAATTGTGTAAATAATCAGCAATTTTTGGAACATGTTTTTCAAGCTGACGGCTGATATCTCCCAATAACATCGGCTCGTCCAATTCATTCACACTCAGAACACAGGTCGTATGCAATATTTGGGCAATGAAAGATCCATTTTGAATACCACTTCTTGATACCATTTCATGAAACATCTCTGTTAAATCTTGCACGCAAAAAAAATTGTGCTCGCCAATATAGGGTGTGAGCTTGACATCCAAATTCATCAAGTTATTTTGTTCCGTTCCAACCCTAATGTTTTCAAATTTTATTTTCATGTTTTTCTTTCAAAACGCATGCTCGCCATTTTTGGATTATTCACCAGCAATCTTTCTTTTCAATGTTATCTTGGCCATATTTTCAATGTTCTCACGGGCTTCACGCCCATATCGATTTTCAACTCTTTGCAGAAAAGGAAGATAGCTGTGATACTTCACCCAAGATTCATCTCTGAATTTTAAAATTTGGGCCGGCTTTAGGTGATCTGTCGGCAATGGCTTTGTATTATAAGAGTGAAATGAAAATTCAGAGTATTCTTTCGGAATATCGTATCCTTTTTCAACAGCATCCTTATAAAGCTGGCTACCCGGCAAAGCCATAGCGGCATAGCCATTCCAAGCCATCGTGCATAATTCCTGACTCAAATTGAAGGTGTTTTGCATGCTTTCATAATCATCTCCCGGAAGGCCGAAAAGATAATTGGCAATTATTTCGATGTCGGCATCATGCACCATTCGCACCACGGCATTAATATCGACATCTTCAAAAGTCCCCTTGGTAACCTGCAGACGAATTTGACGATCTCCGTTTTCAATCCCTAAGGCTAGCCACCGAATGCCCGCTTCACGGACCAATTGCAAATTCTCCGGTTTACGAATCGTATCGATCCTTGAATAGGCCCACATATTCAATTCTTTTCCGTAACCACGTTCCTTTAAAAGCTTGCAAAGAGGAACATAATATTTCTGATTTAATAAAAACATCTCATCACTAATTTTTAATGTCCGAACCCCCATTTCCACTAACTTATCAAATTCTTGGATGATAAAATTGGGAGACCAAAAACGCATGCGGGAATAATTGGAGGCAACGCCGACCGGATCATTGTCATTTCGATTGATAATATTGATCATGCAAAAAGAGCATTTAAAAGCGCACCCTAAGGAGGTATAAATAGCCGCGTACGGCGTTCTATTTTCCTCTTTATATTCGGCATGCCACATAGGAGCACGGTAAAGATCCAGAGGTTTGTTGCGATAAGGAAGCAAGTCCCAAGCGTAACCCGGCAAATCGGTATCCATTTTTTCTTGAGGGACAACTGCTTCCGTCGGCGTTAAATGTACTTCATTATCTTTTCTAAAACCGATTCCATTCACCTGTTCCCATTGATTCGTGTCATTCAAATCCTTTTGTAAAAGATTGCGCAGGGCATAGACACCTTCATTGGTAAATACAATGTCGACACTTTTTTCATCTTGCAATGTTTTAACGGGCAACGCCTGCACGTAAGAACCGATCATCCCGATGGGAGTTTTGATGCCGGCCTTCTTAATGGCATTGGCTAGTTTCACAGCCCCATTCATATTTACAGTCCCTGCATTGGGATTGGGCCCATAAACAACAAAACAGATCAGTCGCGGATTGGCTTCTGACACCCTTTGTACGGCCTCTTCTAAAGTTAAGCGCTCGGCACAGGCATCCAACATGGCCACCTTGTAACCGACAGATCGGCAAGACTGGGCCAATAACAAACTCCAAGTCGGTGTCTCAATGGTTGAATAAGTATCAGCTAAACTTTGATAAATTTCGTCGTGATTACCGGGGCTGATAAATAAAACATCCAATTGCTTCATGAAAAAACCCCTCTCTTTCCCTCTAGGGCATCCATAATCGGCTGCACAGCGCGAGGCAACAATTCTGGCAAGTGGTTTCCTTCGAAAAAACGAACTTCAAAACTTTCTGGGCTGGATTGTAACTTCCCTCCTATGATCTCAGCGGATACCACCACATCAATCAACCGAAAAGTGCCTGTATCCGGATAGGTGATGATGCGATGTTGCGTTGTGGAATATACCCCTAATAAACCGGTAACGCGAATATCCAAACCGGTCTCCTCTTTTACTTCTCGACTGGCCGTCTCTTCTATTTTTTCTCCCGCCTCCACCATTCCTCCGGGAAAACACCAAAGACCGCAATCTCTTCGTTTTTCCAATAACACACGATTCTCTTGATCTTGAATAAAAATGCCAACCCCCACTCTGATTTTTTCATGTTCAAACATTTGCATAATTATTTTTCTGAACAATGCTATAACATTTAATCAGTTCTTTGATGCCCATTTCCAATGTCCAGTCGGGCCTGAAACCGGTCGCCAAAATGCGTTGGTTGGAGACAATGTAGTCCCGTTTGTCGGGGTCTTCTCCTATCGGGGCTTCCATATAAACAAATTGGGGAATTTTTTTCTGAATTAACTGACACAGTTCTATTTTGGAGAGATTGGCATCTTCCAAACCGACATTGTAGGGTCTGTTTTTCATCTCCTCAAAGTGCTCCATACCGTGCAGAAAAACTTTCGCAACATCCTTCACATGGATGTAGTTTCTCTTGAAGTCGCCTTCAAATAAAACCACCGCGCGATCATTGACGGCGCGACAGACAAAATCATTGACCAAAAGATCGATGCGCATTCGCGGCGAAACGCCAAAAACGGTTGCCAGCCGGAAAGTAATGGCGTTCCCCCTGTCCAAGACCGCCTGTTCCGCCTTCACTTTGGTCTCACCATAAAGACTGATCGGTTTGAGGGAGGAATCCTCGGTACAGGCCACCCCCTTTTTACCGATGCCGTAACCGCTGTTGGTAACCGGCAAAAGAATTCTTTGTTGCGCGGAAGCCAGACGGCACAAAAGCCGAACAGCCTCGTAATTAATTGTAACGGCGGCCGTCTTGTCCCGATTGCATAAGGGGGCCCCCACCATGGCGGCCAGAGGGATGATCACATCCTTGTCAACCAACAGTTTTTTTATCAAAAACTCGTCGCGACAATCTCCCTTGACGATTTCAAAAGCCTCATACGAGCAACAATCGAGAAGGCTGCTTTGGTTGTAAAAAAAATTGTCGACAACCGTCACAGAAAACCCTTGGTCCAACAATGCCTTCGTCAAAACGGAGCCGAGATACCCGGCACCGCCCGTGATCAAGATACGCATGTTTCCCTCCACCACCGATAGGTGATCTCCAATCCTTCTTTCAAGTTTGTTTTGGGTTTCCACCCCATCTTATTTATCGTGGAGGCGTCTAAAACACGCGCCGGAGCCCCATCGGGCTTGGCTGTATTCCACCGAACATCCCCGGTATATCCAACCGTCTCCGCAATCCTTTCTGCACCTTCCCGGATCGAACATCCTTCTCCCGACCCAATATTGATAGGATCGTCCCCCCGGTATTGTTCCAGCAACAATTCACAGGCCGGCGGTAAATCATCGACAAACAAAAAATCACGCACGACATTTCCGGACCCCCACAACACCACTTCCTTTGCTTTGGTCTGTTTTGCCTCGTGAAAGCAACGGATCAAGGCCGAAATCACATGGCAACGATTCAAATCAAAAGAATCACAGGGACCGTAAAGATTGCCGGGGATGGCATTGATATATTTCGTCCCGTATTGGCGGTTGTAACTGCTACAAAGAGACATCCCGGCCAACTTGGCAATGGCATAAGGTTCGTTGGTTTGTTCGATCTTTCCGGTCATGAGATGGGAAGGAACCATCGGCTGTGGACACTCTTTCGGATAAACACAGGCCGAGCCGAAATTAAGCAACTTTTGAACCCCGGCCAGAAAGGCGCCATGAATGACATTGGCCTCAATCATCAGGTTTTGATAGATAAATTCGGCCGGAAATGTCGAATTGATCTGAATTCCCCCAACCTTTCCCGCAGCAATGATTACCGCATCGGGTTTGTGCCGTGTCAAAAAGCGTTCCACAGCCTCTTGCGAAAGGAGATCCAACTCCTCGCGACCGGCTGTTAGCATTTCGACGGAAGATTGTTTTGAAAAATACCGGACGAGGGAAGAACCAACAAGCCCGGTATGCCCAGCGATATAAATTTTCTTCTTCATTATCTGTATCTGTGTTTTTGGTCCATGGTCCATTGTCCATGGTCCGTTTTAGAAGGGTCCCTTGAATTTGTTTTCGTAACTGTAAAAGGATTCTCCGTCCAGATCGGTGGGAGAAAGGCCAAGCATTTTTTCAGCGGTGCGGATGATATGAACAGCGGAAGGATAAAACAGATTTTCTAAAGGACGCGTAGTAGGACAAGGAACTGGGGCAAAGCCCAATCGTTCCACCGGTTTTTTCAAATCGGCAAAACACCTGTGATGGATCACGGAGGCCAGTTCCGCACTGAATCCGCAATAGGTCCAGTCATAATCGGCCACGATGCAGTGGCCAGTTTTCTTCACCGAATTCACGATCGTCTCTTCATCCAGAGGGTAAATACTGCGGACATCGACCACTTCAATATCCACTCCCCGCTTTGCCAAAATTTCAGCCGCCTTGACCGCCTCCACATTCATCCACGAAGTACCCACGACGGTCAGGGCCTTTCCCTCTTTGCGCACCGCCGCCTTGCCCAATGGAGCGATTTTTTCAAAATCGACTTCCCCTTCAATATCATAGAGCCAGCGATGCTCCAAAAAGACAACCGGGTTGTCATCGCGCACCGCAGAACGCAAAAGGCTGTAGGCATCCTGCGGCGTGGTCGGCATGACGACTTTTAAACCGGGAACATGCGCAAAAAAACTGTGCAAGGATTTGCTATGCTGTGCCGACTGTCCCCAGCCGCGGCCGATAACCGCGCGCAAAACAAGAGGAATTTTGAGTTTGCCGCCACTCATATAGCGCAGGTTGGAGATCATGTTCACGATCTGGTTCATCGCCAACAACATAAAATCAACGCGTATATGAACGTGAATGGGGCGAAGACCTGAAATAGCGGCACCCAAAGCCATGCCGGTCATTGCATCTTCCGAGAGAGGGGTGCCAAAGCAGCGCTTCTCCCCGAATTTTTCGACAAGACCCCTCGTGCTGCCGAAGATCCTCTTATGATCGGGCACATCGAGACCGAACACAAACACATCGGGATCGGCTTCCATTTCATGGGCCGCCGCCAGCATCAAACCATCCCGGTAGGACATCATTGTTTGGGTCATATCAACACATCCGCAAAGAGTTCTTCGGGTGGCGGGAACGGCGCCTGTTGCGCCGTCTTCACGCTTCGATCGATTTTTTCCTGTACCTCGCACCGTATCGCCTCCAATGCCTGCGCTTGCAAACCGCTTTCTTTCAATTCTTCTTCAAAACGCAAAACCGGGTCGAGCCTTTTGATATCCTCCGGCTCCGGCTTTTGACGATATCCGGCATCAAAGTCTTCCCTGGGTCCGACATGTTCCAAAAAGCGGTGATAGGTAAAATTCAAAAGGGCGGGGCCGGGCTTGTCCTGCATCTGTCTCGTAACCTGCCGTGTGACGCGAATTACCTCGGTTAAATCACTGCCGTCACCGCTCCCTTTGTAAAAATCAAAAGCCTCCACGATATTCAGAAGAGATTTAAAACCGCGTCTTTGACGGGCATGGGTGTGAATGGCCAAACCATTGTCTTCGCAAACAAACAGAATTTTCAACCGGCGTAATGCCGCAAAATTAATGCTTTCCCAGAAAGCCCCCTCTTCCACCGCGCCATCGCCGAAAAAAACGGTCACGACATCATCCGAGCCGCGGTAGGTATTGGCAAAAGCGGCCCCAAGGGCCAACGGAACAGTGGTGCCAACCACGGCGGAAGTCGCCACAAAATTTTTCTCCGGCAAAGACAGATGCATGGAGCCAGCTTTTCCCTTGGCCGGGCCATTTCTCTTGCCATAGAGTTCGCCGAAAAACCCGTCCGTGTCCTCCGTCATCGCCAGATAAAGACTATGATTGCGATAGGTGCCGAAGGCTTTTGTTGAGGGGGGCAGGCAGTGATGCACGCCGATC
Organism: Deltaproteobacteria bacterium; assembly: GCA_030688705.1. Taxonomy (GTDB): domain Bacteria; phylum UBA10199; class UBA10199; order SPLOWO2-01-44-7; family SPLOWO2-01-44-7; genus JAHFSU01. The sequence goes on along the minus strand of JAUYJH010000071.1, from coordinate 5,482 downwards.
GGAATGCCCTCGCCGCCTATCCCCAAATGAACCGGTGTTTTCATTTCATCTTTGAAATACTCCTGGCATATTTTTTCTTCACAAAACCGTGCCAAAACCAACTTGCGGTAGAGCCCCAATGATTCTTCTTTGGTAAGAATGTCCTGCATCATTTGCCTGCCGCCTCCAAAACGACACCCGCGATGAAATCGATATCTTCTATTTTTAACGAAGGGTTATTGGGAAGAAAAAATCCGCAATGATGAATGCGATCGGCCATCGGAGCGCTGAATTTTCCGTATTTCTCGTACCAAAAAGGGTGTAGCCCCAGATTACCGGCGGAAAAAATCCTTGTTTCGATACCGTTGGCCACCAGCGCACTCACAATGTTGCGCCGCTGTTCTGTGTCTCTGGCCAAAGCACCGAAAGAAATAGAACAGACAGTCGATTCGGGATCGCATTTTTGAAAATCAAGCTTTCCCTCGAAATGCTTTTTATAACGGGCATGATTTTCCTGTCTTCTGGAGACGATCCAGTCGAGTTTATCTACCTGCCCCAGACCGATGAACGCCTGCAGATCGGTAGGGCGCACATTAAACCCTGGAATATAGAAGACAAACGGAGAGTGAAAATTATCGATCTGATATTCTTTCACATATTTTTCATGCGACGAACGATCCAAATCCTTGCTCCAGCCATGACTACGGCTCATTAGGAGCAGATCATTGAACTGTTTATCACTCGTCGAAACCAATCCACCTTCTATCGTGGAAAATTGATGTCCAAAATAAGCGGAAAAGGAGGCCATATCACCAAAAGTACCTACCTTTCTTCCGCGATAAGAGGCCCCGATGGCTGCACAAGCATCTTCCAATAGGAAAAATCCATATTTCTCTTTCAAGGCCATCAAACGATCCATCTTGTGGGGAACTCCCAAAACCTGAACCATCAAGACAGTGGAGGGTTGGTGTTCTTTCAGCAGCGCCTCCAGATGATCGAGATCGAGGCCAAAAGTATCTTTGTCAGCCTCGCACATGATCGGTTCGAACCCGAACTGCATCGCCGGCGCAATTGAAGTCACCCAGCCGACCGAAGGAACAATCACTTTTTTGTTTTTAAGCCGCCCGGAAATTTCCAAAGCATAATACATGAGAAGATTGGCAGACGAGCCGGAATTGCAGAAGACCGAATATTTTGTCCCAAGCCAATGGCTCCACTTGGCCTCAAATTCCAGCGTCACTTTCCCCTTGGTCAAGCGGGGATACGTTTTAAGCCATGCGATCAATTGATCGATGTCTTTGTTATCGATAGTATCTTCTGCAAGAAAATGACGAATCGGTTTCATGCCCTATCTCCTCTTCAAACAAAGTCCGGAGCTTTTATCAGCCCCAAACAGGGAATCAAGTCTTAAATCAGACAACATAGCCACTTTGGGAATAATCCTGCGAATGGGCACGAATCCAATCGATGGTTGCTCTTAACCCATCTTCAAAAGAGGTTTTTGGAGACCATCCCAAAATTTTCTTGGCCTTTGTAAAATCGGATCGAAGCCGCATCACTTCGCTGTTTTTGGGGCGTAACCGCTCTTTGGCCACACAAACCGGCTTGTTTTCCATTCCGGTCATCGATTTAATGACCTTCACGATCTCTCCGATCGAAACTTCCCGGCCGGTGCCGAGATTAAAAACTTCCCCCTCCACCCCTTCGACAGTCGCCCCTTTCAAAAAAGCATCAACCGTATCTCCAACAAAGGTAAAATCCCTTACAGGATCCAAAGATCCGACATGGATTTCATTTTGAAAAAGGGTTTGCGCAATGATGGTTGGAATGACGGCCCGCATCGATTGGCGGGGGCCATAGGTGTTAAAGGGACGAATGGTCACCGCAGGCAATTGATAAGAATTGACAAAACTTTCGACAATTTTGTCGGCCCCAATTTTACTGGCGGAATAGGGAGATTGCCCCTGCAAAGGATGGGTTTCCTGAATTTTTTCCGTCCGCGCCGTACCATAAACCTCACTCGTGGAGGTATGAATTATTCTTGCCACCTGATTTTCCATCGCTGCAGTCAAAACATTCAACGTACCAATGATATTTGTTTCAATAACATCATGAGGATTACGATAAGAATAGGGTATGCCGATTAAAGCCCCCAGATGAAAAATAACATCGGTCCCTTTTGCGGCCTTTCGGACAGATTCGGCATCTTTCAAATCGCCAAAAAAAATTTCAACGCGCTCCATGACCTCTTTTGGAGCGTAACGAAGCATGCCGATATCGTGGCGCGAATTATAATGCAAAAATGCGGTGACTCGCGTCCCGTTTGATACCAATCGTTCCACCAGATGGCTTCCTATAAAACCGCCGGCACCTGTGACTAAGGCTTTGTCAATTTTGTGAACCATTTTTGGAGACTCTTTTTTAGGAGAGCCAGTGTTTGAAATCGGTCAGGAATTGATCGACCGCTTCGTCCGTCTTGGGGTGGGAGACCATCTGTTCGTAAAACTTGGGAGGCACGGTTACAATGTCGGCTCCGGCTTGAAGGGCTTCGTTAATATCACAAATATGCCGAATACTGCCAACAATGATTTCAGAAGGATAATTCCACTGACGGAATGTCTCGTGTACCTGTTTGACAATGGCAAAAGCATCATAGCCGACATCGCGAATACGGCCATAAAAGAGGCTCACAAAATTCGCCCCAGCCATGGCCGCCATCACTGCTTGGTTGTAAGACATACAGCAGGTGCAATTGACTTGGATGCCGCGCCTTCTCAATTCATGGATCGCCTTCAAGCCCCCCCAACCGACAGGGACTTTGACATTCAGGTGCGGGTAATCGAAACTTTTGACGAAATCTTCCCCTTGCCGGACCATTTCATCCGGGTCGTTGCTAAAGACTTCGACGCTCAAAGGGATTTCATATTTATATTCCCGGATGAGACCAATGATCTTCTGGATGTGTCCCTTGAAATCCCCTTTCGGCTCCTTAGCCAAAATGGAGGGGTTGGTGGTAATCCCGCGTGGAAAGCCCCGCTGTAGCGACTCTTCAATTTCCTTGAGATTGGCTGAATCAATAAATATTTTCATTTTGGTTCATTTTCCTGAAGTGATTCCCATTTTGTCGGTGTCTGTTTCATTTTGGGGTGGGCAGCAATCAAGTGCAAAAAAACCGACTGGAACGATTCCGCGTGAAACGTCACCAGGATCGAATCCACCATCGGCACCACAACACAGGCATCCGCGACTTTTTTGGTGAACCCACCATCTCTCCCCACCACTCCCAAAACGGAGGCCCCCACCTCTTTGGCAAATTTCAAAGCGGCCACAATATTCATGCTGACATTTTTTTCCGGGTTGCCGCCCCCCACGGACAAGATAAACAAGGCATCTTTTTTTCCAAGCCGGCTCCCCCTCAACCATTCCGCGAAAGAACTCTCCCATCCCTCATCGTTGATACGAGAGGTTAACTCCGAAACATTGTCGGTCGGCGCATAGCATTCCATGCCGCAGATTTTTCGGAAATCGTTGACCGCATGAGAGGCATTACTGGCGGATCCGCCAACGCCGACGAAGAAAAGGCGCCCCCCTTGCGAGCGGACTCTTTCCAAAATTTCCACGGTCCGGTCGATCTCGGAGGAATCCGTATTTCGGACAATCTCTTCAATTTGTTTTAGATAGGAAACGGTAAAACTCATAAATTAAGCTCAGCGGATACCGATGGGTTCCGCTTCCTGAAATATCCGCTCCCTCTTTTTGGGAACGTAAAACTCCATAAAAAGGGAGTAGAAGAGGGCCAGAAAAGAAGATATCCCAAAAGCGGTCATGGCAATCACACGGCGTTTTGGCGCGATGCGAAACAGCGGAACCATCGGATCCTCCAGAATCTGAAAAGAGGGCTCTTGTTTTGTCTCTTCAATCATGGCCGATTGATGAGAGCTCGACAGCATGATGTAATTTTGTTCCAGAATCTGTTGCTGCACCTGCAAATAGGTTAGATAGACCTGCTGCGGCACATCGCGAACATAATCAAGGTTTTTGGCATCGGCTGACTGCTGATCAACCTCTTTTTTCTGTAAAACATTGAAGTGCTGTTTGAATTCCTCATAATCGCCAAAATTACGCACGCCCGTTTGGGTGTTCATGGCCACCGGAACATTCAATTTTGATTTCTCTGTGGAGACAGGGTTGTCCTGATAAAAAGAGGCCAAGGCCTTTCCCATCTCCAAAAGCTCTCTTTTGTTTCGGGCCAGCTGTTTTTCCAAAAACAGCCTGTGGCGTTTGGCCTGCGTCAAGGCGTTGGTCGAAATAAAATTTTGCAATTCCACCAGATACTGGCGAAGAACCTTGGTAATGAATACAGGATCGCCTCCGTTTGCAGAGACAATAATTTTTTGTTTGTGAAGCATGTCTATTTTGACCGACACCATCCCCCCTAAGCGGGTGGCTGCCATGTTTATGATGTGCTCCGGAGACAATCCGTTCTGGATTTCCGCGTTGGATACTAAAACCGGTATCAGGTTCAGCGCGGCAACAACACGCAAACGGAGTGCCTGACTGTTCAAAAACAAGACAAAATCATTCGCGACACCGATCCCTCCTCCCCCGCTCACCATCGGAAGTTGAGCCAAAAAACCGCCTACAGAACTGGCCCCGCCCCCCGATGAAGGGCTGATAGGCAAAATGACAGCGGAGGATTGGTAAACGTTAGGCATAAAATAAGAATAGATAACGGCAATTGTCGTGACGGAAAGAACAATGTAAAAGCAGTGCCAACGCCTTTTCCAGACGGCTCTGATATAATCCATTAGACGGATTTCATTCATGCGTTTTTGTCCGGTTGAAGACAAGCTACCGCCCATTCAGAAAAAATCCTTTCCCTGAAAAACCCATTCGCATTTCTTTTTTTTCAGGCTCCAATCTGCTCCAAATCCTCAATACTTAACATGGCTCGCAATGGGTACCGTAACAATTTGAAAAGCACCTGCACCCGCTTGTCATCCGAAACCGGTTTTTCCAAAATACCGATCAAATCTTTCAAGGGCCCTATCCGCACCCGAACAGGCTGGCCGACACGCATCATGTGGCTTTGATCTATAATTCCATTCGCATCAATGCGATTCTGAAGAACCTCAATCACTTCGTCCGCCACCGGAAATGCCAGATGGTTTTGGTCCCCCAGAATGCGGAGAACGCCCCTAGCATATTTAATATTGCGATAATTTTCAGACACCTCGATCACAGTCCGAAAAAAAAGATACGATGGAAACAACGGGCGTAGCCTAGTGCCACGGCGTATTTGGGGAAAGAGAATATCCTTTCTCTCAAAAGCACGGCCCAGATGCTTGCAGACCAAAAGCTCCTTATGTGGCTTAGACTGCGCAACATACCACCGTCTTACTCCCACAGCATTCTCCTTCCAAAAGAAGGTTTGGTAGATAGGAAGAAACAGAGATTCCGTCAAGCAGAATTCCCGTAAGGCTTTAACAGCCCATTCCGTTAA
>JAUYJH010000059.1 GCA_030688705.1 Deltaproteobacteria bacterium | reverse complement strand
CTCCATTTTTGATGGCATCTTGAATCAACCACAACGCCTCTTCTAAAGTATCCGCGGCCTTATCCAAATAACCGGTGTTGAGGCGTTTTTTGATTCTTTCGGGATCGACTTCCACCCCCAGAAAACAGGCCCCATTCATGGTGGAGGCCAGCGGTTGAGCACCCCCCATCCCCCCTAGGCCGGCTGATAAAATCCATTTACCCTTCAAGTTTCCCTTGAAGTGCTTATTGCCGGCGGCGGCAAAGGTTTCATAGGTCCCCTGCAAAATCCCCTGCGTGCCGATATAAATCCAGGAGCCGGCAGTCATCTGGCCATACATCATGAGCCCCTTTCGCTCGAGTTCATGAAAAGTATCCCAGTTGGCCCAATGCCCGACTAAATTGGAATTGGCGATCAAAACCCGCGGCGCATCGGGATGGGTATCGATCACACCGACCGGTTTTCCCGATTGGACCAACAGCGTTTCTTCATTGGAAAGTTTTTTAAGAGAGGCAACGATTTGATGATAACAATCCCAGTTGCGCGCCGCCTTTCCGCGGCCGCCGTAAACAACCAAATCTTCGGGGCGTTCCGCAACCTCCGGATCGAGATTGTTCATCAACATCCGAAGCGCCGCTTCCTGAACCCAGCCCTTGCATGAAATTTGATTACCGCGAGGTGCTCGAATAAAATCTGTCATATAGTGCCTGGCACTATATGACATTTTTCATTGCAGACAAACCACATAAATGCCGCCGGCGATTTCGGCGTCGAGGGCCACTTCGGTTTCTTCGACCTTCAAAACATACGAAGGCCGTTTTTGAGAAAGGCGCAAACTCGCACCCGGCGCAACACCAAGACCGGAAAGGCGCTCCAACAAGGAATGATATTTTGGGGCCATGAAAATAATCCGGTAATCTTTTCCGACCTCCCCGATGCTCAAGGGCATCACCAGCGGTTGCACCTGATTGACAAACAATTTGCAGCATTCTCCCGGAGGAATCGGTCTTCCATGCGGGCATGTGGGGGGATGGCCTAAAAAGGAACAGATCCCTTCGACGGCTTCGGGCGTCAAAACGCTTTCATGTTCCATGCGGCAAGCCTGCGCGTGGACCGCCTCTTCGGAAAGATTAAAGACCACGGCAAAAAGCCGTTCGGCCAAACGGTGCCGGCGAATCAATTGGCGCGCTTGATCTTCGCCCTCTGCAGATAAAGAAACATGACCGTTATTGGCGGCGACGTGTCCTTTTTGGGTCAAAAGTTTTGTTGCTTCAGTCCGAATTTCAGCAGAAACTTTGGAAAGGCAATGATCGGGTTCCGGACGTCCGGTCTCTTGGTCGAGCCAGGCCCGAACCAGAATATGATCCTGAATTTCATCGAGCGTTAAAATTTCCTCTCGCATATTATCCGCCTTTTTTTGCTTTGTCATTCCGGCCCCGTGTCAGAGCACGGGGCAGGCTCCAGCCGGAATCCAGTAGTTTCGTAAACCAATTTACAAGTTTTGATTCCGTCACAAACTCAAAACCGCAGTTCGGACATTTGATCGACCCGCAACCGCCGTACAGTGTACAGCCGCCGCAAGCCGCCTCTGCCCTGTTGAATTGAAAACCACAAAGAGAACAGGCCACCGGTTTGTCGGCTGTTTTTTGTACGGTGGCTTGCATGGCGGAAGGTAATGTCATCATCATAATATCCAGTTCAATACAGCACCGACCAAAAAGGCGAATGGAAAAATAAAACAGACCATTTTCAGGGCGACTCTGCCGCCGTGTTCCTTGACCATCATGAAGATATTCGCCACGCAGGGGACAAACAGGGTGATCACGACCAGCGCCACCAGCGCCTGGATCACACTCAACTGGCCCCGTGTAAACATGTCAAAAAAACCGGTGGCGCCGTAATCACGGCGCAAAAAGCCGATCAAAAAAGCGTTGGCCGCTTCTTTGGGAAGCCCCAAAACCGTCACGACGATCGGTGAGACGGCATTCTGAATGGCTCCCAGAAAATGAAACGCGTCGAGTAAAAACAGGATAAAGGTTCCCAGTAAAAAGAGGGGGATGGCCTCTTTGACATACCATTCCAGCCTTGAGAGGGTTTTTTTAGCGACATTGCCAATCTGCGGCATCCGCAACGGGGGAATTTCCATCACAAAGGCATTGGGCTCCCCTGCAAGAATTTTATTGGAGGCGAACCCGACAAAAAACATCACCCCCATCATCACTGAAAACCAGACCCAAAACGTCCAAACCGGCATGCGGCCGAACATCCCAAGCAAAACACCGAGCTGTGCGGAACAGGGAACAGCCAGAGCCAGGAGTAATGTCACAATCACCCGCTGTTTTTTGGTTTCAAGAATCCGCGTGGTCAAAGTGGCCATGGTGTCGCAACCGAGCCCCAAAACCATCGGCAACACGGCTTTGCCGTTCAGCCCCATCCATTTGAAACAGCGGTTCACCATGACGGCGAGCCGCGGCAGGTAACCGGAATCTTCCATCAGGCTGAAGGCGATAAAAAAAGTGGTGACGATGGGGAGAACAATCGCGAGCCCGTAAGAAAGCCCCATGGTGACAAGCCCGTAGGGCCCCACGAAAGCATCATGAAAAAATTTCACAACAACATTGGCCTGGCCCTGCAGAACATAATCACCCGCCACCATCCCCTCTTCCACGATATGATGATGGGGAATGGAAAAAATCTTGTCGACCAGCCAGATGGCGCTGGGGGAAATATATTTCCCGAAAATATCTGTCTCGATAAAATCGACCGCGGTCCCCGCCCCGAATTTGCCGACGAAAAGATAGACAGCCTCCAGCACCGCCGCCAACACAACAAGACCGAGCAAAGGATGCATGGTCCAACTGTTAAGCCATCCCCACAAACGACGCGGTGGTTTTTGATGGGTAACCACCTTGTTCAGAAAATTCTGCGCCTGTGACGAGCGCTCTCTCCCCATCAAAAAATTGATCGGCTCGGCAAAAGAAGAGGCGATTCGGCGGCAGACATTTTCAATTTTTTCACGGGACTCTTTCGATAATTGTTTTCCGATGATGTCGCTGACCGTTCGATCCTGCGACAAAAGCATGGTCGCCACCGCCCTCTTGCCGTGCATCTCTTTTGGAAGCTCCGTTTCAATTTCTGCAATGGCCTCTCCAAATGTTTTGGAATACCGCATTGTATCCTGGCCCAATTTTGCATCCGAAATTTTTTCCTTCAATTGGGCCAAACCGACGCCGCGCGTGGCAACCGTTGTGAGAACAGGAACTCCCAGCAAAGACTCCAGTTTTTTTGCGTTAATCTTGATGCCGCTTCGGGCTGCCTCGTCACACATGTTGATGACAAAAACAAAAGGAATTTTAAGCTCCATGATTTGAAAAGTGAGCGGAAGAGCGCGGGCCAGATTTTTGGCATCGGCCACCTGAATGACGATCCCCTTCTGCTCCAAAAGAATATTGCGGGTGACCGCTTCATCTTCCGACATCGGAATGAGGGAATTGACCCCGGGGGTATCGATCACTTCACAGGAGTTGCCCTGCAACATGGTTTTTCCGCGTGAAAGCTCCACGGTTGTTCCCGGATAATTGGAAACGGTTGCATAGGAGCCGGTCAGATAGCCAAAAATAACACTTTTTCCGACATTCGGATTCCCCACCAAAAATATTTTTTCCGGGCTTGAATTCACGGTTGTTAGCTAATACTAACAGCCGAGAGATATGTCAAACAGATTATTATTAGTTGATTTTACTTGATTTTTTCTTCTTTGCCGGAGCCTTTTTGGTGACAGCTAAATAAATTTCCGTGGCTTTGGGAAGGAGTTTTTTCAACGCCGCCGCTCTTGCCCCGCTGGCCGGGTGAGAGGCAAAAATGCTGGTTTTATCGCTTTTCGATTCTCTCGCGGCCCTTTCCCAAAGATTAACCGCGGCTTGAGGATCGTAACCGGCCGCCGCCATGTACATGATGCCGATCGCGTCGGCCTCGGATTCATTCTTGCGGCTGTAATGCGGCAGATAGACATTCACGCCGCCGTAATAAATCTGCTGAAAAACATCGGCGCCGCCGGCCGAGCCGGATTGTACGATGACCGATGTCGCGATATCGCCCACCATTTGAAAAGTGGAGGCCTTTGTAATCATCTCGGTCACATGCCGGGCGGTCGCGTGCGAAATTTCATGGGCCAAAACGGCGGCCATTTCATCGTCATTCCCCTTTTGAACAAGCCCCTTTCTCGGTTGATACAACCCGGTATAAACCATGATCTTCCCCCCCGGCGCGCACCAGGCATTCACGATATTGACGTCGGCCAGATGGACTTCGTAGGGAAAATCGGGGATATGCGAAACGGCGGTGATCTTGTTCACAATTTTTCGGATTCGGCGGTATTCATCGGCATCCGCTTCGAGATCTATTTTTATTCCGTTTTTCTTCAGATCTTTCAACTGTGTCTTCATCACGTAATTCCCGATGTCGACATCCGAGCCTATCGAATAAAAATTGTAGGTGCTTTTGCCGGTGACATAGTCTTTTCCGCATCCGGCAAGAAAAAATGAAACTAAAAAAATCGTCATCCCGGCGAAAGCCGGGATCCAGAATCTTTTCACGGCATGAGAACTGGACTCCGGCTGGAGCCTGCCCCGTACTACGATACGGGGCCGGAGTGACAAATATTGATTTCCTAAAAATTCCCGCATATTATTTAAGGGCTGCGGTAATCCTATCCAAAAATTCCGAACTTGTCCAATCTTGAGCGCCCGAAACAACGGCCAAGACCCGTCCGTCACGCCCGATGATAAATGTCTGCGGCAGGGCATAAATGCCGTACAGGTTGGAGGCTTGGCTTTCAATGTCATATAAAACGGGAAAAGAAAGGGGGACTCTTTTCACAAAACCGGCCACCGCTTCTTTGGACCGGAGCAAATTGGAGGAATCGTGATTAACGCCGACAACCACCCCGCCCGAAGAGGATAACTGGCGGTGCAACTTTTCCAAAGAGGGCATTTCCGCAAGACACGGGGGACACCACGTGGCCCAAAAATTCAGGATCACCACCTTGTCTGAAAAATTTTTAAGCGAAACTTTTTCGTTTTGCCCGTCGGACAGCAAAAAATCGGGGGCCAGCTGGCCCACCTTTATCTTGGACGGGGGATTGGTGAGCCAGAAAAAAAACAGGGAACCAAAAATAACAACGGCTGCCGCAACCAGTACTCTTTTCATTATTTGGCTTTTGCCTTTTTGTTTTGGGCTTTGACTCTCGGGGCCGGCGGCGGATTATCCAGATATTCCAGCAATGCCATCGGGGCCAAATCGCCCGCCCTTAAATCGAGTTTTAAAAGACGGGTGTAGCCGCCGTTCCGGGCGGAAAAGCGGGGACCCAATTCTGAAAAAACTTTTGTCAAGGCGGCGCGGTCATGGATATAAAGCCTTGCCCGTCTTCTGGCGGCGACGGTTCCCTTTTTGCCCAAGGTAACAATGCGATCCGCCAGCCTTTTGAGTTCTTTGGCCTTCGGCAAAGTCGTTTTGATGCGCCCATGCTGGATCAGCGCAACCATCATGTTCCGAAAAAGGGCCTTACGATGAGGCGTCGTCCTTCCAAGCTTGCGATGATCATCCAAGTGTCTCATGAGAGCTCCTTAATTACTCCACATCCTTCGGACGGAATTTTTCGGCTTCGCCGGCATCAAAACCCTCAACCTTCATGCCAAGGCCCAAACCCATTTCAGCCAAAATTTCTTTAATCTCATTCAATGACTTGCGGCCGAAATTTTTTGTCTTGAGCATTTCGGCTTCCGACTTTTGCACCAATTCACCCAAAAACTGGATGCTGGCATTCGCCAAACAATTGGCGGAACGGACTGAAAGTTCCAATTCTTCCACCCTGCGATACAAATTGGGGTTGAGTCTTGGGCCCGATTCCATCGGCCTTTCTTCCAGGACCACTTCTTGCACGGCCATTTCATCAAAATTGATGAAAATCTGCAGTTGTTCCTTGAGAATTTTGGCCGCAAACGCGAGAGCGTCATCGGGCCGCACGGAGCCGTCGGTCCAAATTTCAAGGGTCAGCCTGTCATAATCCGTTCTCTGCGCCACTCTGGCGTTAGTGACATTGTAGTTGACCCGAACCACCGGTGAAAAAACGGAATCGACCGGAATAACCCCTATGGAATCTTGCGGTGATTTGTTCTGCTCGGCGGTGACATACCCTTTGCCCAGACGAAGGGTCAAGTCGGCCTTCAGCTTTCCCTCGTTCGACAGCGTCGCGATATGCAGATCAGGGTTCAGAATCTCAACATTGGCCGAAACTTCCAGGTCTGAAGCCTTGATTACTTTGGGCCCCTTGATGTCGATACGGACCGATTCTTCCTCACCCTGGGCCAGCTTCAACTTGAGATCTTTGAGATTGAGCAAAATATCGGTGACATCTTCCTTGACGCCCGGAATCGTCGAAAACTCGTGCAAAACTCCGTCGAATTTCACCGAAGTAACCGCGGCCCCCTGCAGAGAGGAGAGCAAAACCCTCCTTAGGGCATTGCCCAAGGTCAAACCAAAACCACGCTCCAAGGGCGAGGCGACAAACTTGCCATAAGTGGCATGGAGTTCTTTCTCATCGAAATGAAGCCCTTTGGGCCGGATCAAATTACGCCAGTTGCGATACATGTGAAACCTCCTTTTTTGGACCATGGACCATGGACCATGGACCGAGGACCAAAAAAAAATAAATTATTTAGAATACAATTCAACTATCAACTGTTCCTCAATGGGGAGGGTCAACTGCGCCCGGGACGGAAGAGCCGTCACCTCACCCAAAAAATTTTCCTTGTCCAATTTAAGCCATCCGGAAAGACCCCGTCTTTCGGCCCCTTCAACCGACTCCACAATGGAGGGAACCTTTCGGCTTTTTTCTTTAATCTCGATTTTATCTCCCATAGAGACCTGGTAGGACGGAATATCGACGCAGACACCGTTGACCAGCACATGCCCCTGCCGCACAAACCTTCTTGCCTCCGCGCGGGAACGCCCGAAACCAAAACGATAAACGATATTGTCGAGGCGCATTTCCAAAAGCAGAAGGAGCGTTTCGCCGGTGACCCCCTTCTTTCTATCGGCCTCCGAGAAGGTCTTGCGGAATTGCCTCTCACGAACGCCGTAGAGGCGCTTCACTTTCTGTTTCTCGCGAAGCTGTGAACCGTAATTCGAAAGTTTTTTGGATGTCTGGCCATGTTGACCGGGGGCATACGCGCGTCTTTCCACCGAACATTTGTCGGTAAAACAGCGGTCGCCTTTGAGAAAGAGCTTCAAGCCCTCTCTGCGACAAATTCTGCAAACGGGTGTGTGTGCCATAAACTTGTACCTATACCCTTCTCTTTTTCGGAGGACGGCAGCCGTTATGGGGAATGGGGGTTACATCTCTGATGCCGGTAACCCGAACCCCCGTTTTTTGTAAAACCCGAAGCGCCGAATCTCTTCCGGCACCGGGGCCTTTCACATAAACCGTCACTTGTCTGACACCGTGTTCCATCGCTTTGCGTACCGCGTCTTCCGCCGCCAGCTGGGCCGCGAACGGGGTCCCTTTTCTGGAACCTTTAAATCCTTTGACACCGCCGGAAGACCACGAAAGCGTATTCCCCTGCAAATCGGTCACAGTGACGAGGGTATTGTTAAAGCTGGATTGAATATGAACAATACCGACGGGAATTTGTTTTCTGACCCGCTTTTTTGTCTTTTTAACCGGTTTTGCCGGTCCCTGTTCTTGTTTTTGCTGTTTCTCTTCTGCCATTGTTTCTCCGTTCTGCGTACCGCGTTTTGCGTTCTGCGTTTCGTTTTACGCAGAGCGCACTACGCATTATCTCGGCCCTGGGGCCTGTCTCTTGCCGGCGATGGCGATGCGCGCTCTCCCTTTGCGCGTGCGCGCGTTGGTGTGCGTTCTCTGCCCATGAACCGGCAAATTGCGAATATGCCTTATTCCCCGATACGTCCCCAAATCTTTAAGCCGTTTGATGTTTGCCGAGATCTCGCGCCGCAAATCTCCCTCTACTTTGTATTTTTGCTCGAGTATTTCACGAATTCTGGCTGTTTGCGCTTCGGTGAGCGTCTCTCCGCGCACCGTACCGTCAATCTTGGCCTCTTCCAAAATTGCTTTGGCCAAAGTAAGACCCACCCCGTAAATATAGCGCAACCCGTATAAAATTGGTTTGCGCGGCGGAACGTCAACTCCTGCGATTCTTGGCATAAATTATCCTTGGCGCTGTTTGTGTTTCGGATTTTCACAAATCACCCGAACCACCCCTTTGCGCTTGATGACCTTGCATTTATCACAAATTTTCTTAACCGATGCACGTACCTTCATTTTTATTTACCTCTGAATGTAATCCTGCCCCTTGTTAGATCATAGGGAGATAACTCCACCGTTACCCGATCCCCCGGCAAAATCCGGATGAAATGCATCCGCATTTTGCCCGAGACATGGGCCAAAACCTTGTGCCCATTTTCCAATTCAACCCGAAACATCGCATTGGGCAATGTTTCAAGAACTTTTCCTTCCACTTGTATCAGTTCTTCCTTCGCCATGTCACCATTGACTCAAAATATCGGGGCCCGACTCCGTTACAGCCACCGAATGTTCAAAATGTACCGAAAGACTCCTGTCTTTCGTCACCACAGTCCAACCGTCTCTCAAAACCTCGACTTCAAAATTCCCCTCGTTCACCATCGGCTCTATCGCCAGGACCAAACCGGCTTTCAGCCGCAGTCCGCTTCCTTTTGTTCCAAAATTGGGAAGCTGCGGTTCTTCATGAAGTTCTTTGCCGATGCCATGCCCCACAAAATCTCTCACCACCGAATACCCCTCCGCTTCAACATATTCCTGAACCGCGGCGGACACATCAAATAACCGATTGCCCACCCGCATTTTTTCAATTCCAAGATGAAGGGATTGTTCACCCGCCTTCAGAATTTTTTCGGCCTTCTCGGAAACCGTCCCCACCGAAAAAGTCCATGCATGATCGCCGTAAAACCCTTCCCTCAAAACCCCGCAATCAATGCTGACGATATCGCCTTCCTGGAGTTTCCGCTTTCCCGGAATGCCGTGTACCACCTCTTCGTTGACCGATACGCAAAGAGCATGCTGGAAACCCCGGTACCCTTTAAAAGCGGGCTTGGCCCCCTCTTTCAAAATTATTTCTTCGGCGATTCGGTCAAGCTCCGCGGTGGTCACCCCCGGCTTGATAAGCCCCTTCATGGTTTTCATGACCGAGACCACAATTTGATTCGCCAGTCTTAATTTTTCGATCTCTTCTGGCGACTTCAAACAAATCATTTTATCAAAGAACAAATCGCTTGAAAAACAACATCCGGATTTTTTAACCCATCCACTTTTTTCAAAAAACCGGCCCGATCGTAAAAACGAATCAAGGGGGCCGTTTCTTCGGCATAAACCTGAAGACGATGCCGAATGGTCCCCTCTTCGTCATCTTTTCTCTGCAACAGGCTCCCCCCGCATTTGTCACAAACCCCCGCATTTTTCGGGGGCTGAAAGTTCACATGATACGCGGCCCCGCAGGCACCGCACTGACGACGCCCGGAAATGCGTACTACCGCTTCATCATCGGGAATCTCCAAGGCGATAACCGCGTCAAAACGGAGCCCGTTTTTTTCCATCCATTTTTCAAGGCCCGTTGCCTGTCCCAATGTTCTCGGAAAACCGTCCAAAACAAAACCGGCTTTGCAATCGGATTGAGACATCCGTTCACTCATGAGACCCAAAACCACCTCATCCGGGACCAAGGCCCCCTTTTCGAGATAATTTTGAACTCTCAAGCCCAACGCCGTTTTCTCTTGAACCGCTCTCCGAAAAAGATCCCCCGTTGTGATACGGGGGACATTTTTACAAGCCGCCAGTTTTTCAGCCTGCGTCCCTTTACCAGCCCCAGGCGGTCCGATCAAGATAATTCTCATATAAATTAAGCTATTTACGCCCTCTAAAGCGGCCCCCCCCTTTGGCGCCCAAAAAACCTTCATAATGCCTTGAAAGAAGATGGGATTCTATCTGCGACAGGGTATCCATGGCCACGCCGACGACAATCAATAACGAAGTCCCCCCGAACACACTGGTCAGAGTATAAGGGACCCCAAAACGGTCTCCAAAAAGAGAGGGTAAAATACAGACCGCCGCGATATACAAAGCCCCACCCAGCGTAATCCGGCTCAAAATGGCATCCAGATAATCGGCCGTGCTTTTGCCGGGCCGAATGCCGGGAACATAGCCCCCATGTTTTTTCAGATTATCGGCCACATCAACCGGATTAAAGGCCACCGCCGTGTAAAAATAGGTGAAAAAGATGATAAGCCCCAGATACAAAAACGTGTGAACCCATCCCGTGGTCAGCGCGTTGGCAAGTTGCGCCATAATCTGGTTTTCAGCGCTGAATTGGGCAATGGTAGCCGGAAACAAAAGGAGCGATGAGGCAAAAATGGGGGGAATCACACCCGCGGAATTAACCTTGAGCGGAAGATGGGAGGCCTGCACCCCCATCAGCTGGCGCCCCACAACCCGCTTGGCGTACTGCACCGTTATTCTGCGCTGGGCCCGTTCCATAAAAATAATGAAACCGATAATGGCGGCGATGGCGGTCAACAGAGCCAAAAACCCGAAAAAATCCCCGAACTGATCTTTATTTTGCCAGGCATCCCTAAAGCCTCCCGGAATGCCGCTGATGATACCGGTAAAAATGATGAGAGAAATGCCGTTGCCGATCCCTCTCTCCGTGATCATTTCTCCAAGCCACATCAAAAAGCAGGTGCCGGCGGTAAGCGTCATCACCGTGGAAAGATAAAAAGCAAATCCCGAAATCCCGGGGGTAACAAACCCCTGCTGTTTCAACCCATAACTGATGCCGAAACCCTGAATGAGGCTCAAAACAACGGTCCCATAACGGGTATATTGGGAAATTTTGTGGCGGCCGGCGTCTCCCTCTTTGGACAAACGCTCCAAAGCGGGTACGGCAACCGTCAAAAGCTGAAAAATGATCGACGCGCTGATATAAGGCATAATCCCCAGCGCGAAAACCGAAAATCTTTCAAGGGCGCCGCCCGAAAATATTTTAAAAATTTCAAAGACCGTACCCGATTGTAAAAAATTACGAACGGCATCGGCGTTGACCCACGGCGTGTGAATAAAAACACCCAGCCTGACGATGGCCAACATCAAAACCGTGAAGAGAATGCGTTTGCGCAACTCCGGAATCTTTGCAATATTCGCGACTTCCGCCATTTTGGATAGTACTTCCCCTAAGAAAATGTTCCGCCCGCGGCCTCAATTTTTGCTTTAGCCGCTTTGGAAACTTTAGCCGTTTTGATTTTCAACGGATGTTTGAGTTCTCCATCCGCCAAAATTTTCAATCCCTGCGCCTTGTTGGAAACCCACCCTTTTTCTTTTGCCAAATCGAGCGTCACTTCCGTTCCCTTGGGAAGCGTTGAGAGTTTTTCAAGATTCACAATGCCCAATTCTTTTCTGAAAATATTGGTGAAACCCCGTTTCGGCAGACGGCGCGCCAAAGGCATCTGCCCTCCCTCAAAATTCATTTTATGATACCCGCCCGCGCGCGCTTTCTGGCCCTTGTGCCCGCGGGTAGAAGTTCCCCCGTGTCCGCTGGCGTCACCGCGGCCGCGACGTTTTGGGCTCTTGCGATAGGTGACGGGACTCAAAGTATTCAGAGTGGTTGTGCTTTGTTTTTTGACGGTCTTCTTCATTTTTTGGGCTTCCTTTTTTCCACGACAATCACAAGATGGGCCACTTTCGCGATCATGCCGCGTATGGCCGGCGTGTCTTTCAGCGTGCGATGCTGTTGCAATTTTCTCAAGCCCAAACCGCGAACGGTGGCCCGTTGATCTTCCGGACAGCCGATGGGTGAATGCACCAATTTAATTTCCACATTAGTTGACATGGGCCCCTCTTAAGCGTTTGACGGTCTCGACCGATTTCAGTTGTTGCAAGGCATTCATGGTCGCCTTGACGACGTTATGCGGGTTGTTCGTACCGATCGACTTGGTCAAAATATTTTGCACCCCCGCCGCTTCAACCACCGCGCGGACACCGCCGCCGGCAATGACTCCGGTACCGGGGCTGGCCGGTTTCAACATGACAAGCCCCGCGCCGTAGTGGCCGATCACTTCGTGGGGAATGGTCCCTTCAATGAGTTGCACTTTGACCATCGCTTTTTTGGCTTTTTCTCCCCCTTTGCGAATGGCCGCCGGCACTTCACCGGCTTTTCCAAGCCCCACACCGACGCGGCCGCTGCCGTCACCGATCACCACAAGCGCGGAAAAACGAAAGCGTCTCCCACCCTTGACCACCTTGGCCACGCGGCTGATATGAATGACGCGCTCCACCAGATTGGAGGCACCCTCTTCCCTTCTTCTCGGTTCTCTGCGGTGGGGAGGTCTGCCGCCCCTTTGTTTTTTCTGCTGTTCTGTTTTTGCCGTCTGTTCTGCCATTTTATCTCCGTATTAAAATTTCAGGCCCGCTTCTCTGGCCGCGTCGGCCAAGGCCTTAAGCTGACCGTGATAGCGAAAACCGCCGCGGTCGAAAATAACATTTTGAATTCCCTTCTCTAAAGCTTGTTCGGCGATTTTTTTTCCCAGTTCCTTGGCCCCGCCAACGGTGGCCTTCACCTTGCCCTTAAGCGATTTGGAAAGGGTGGAAAGACCGACCAGCGTGGAGCCGATACTGTCATCTATCAGTTGCACGTAAAGATGCTTGGTGCTTTTAAAGACACAGAGCCTGGGACGTTCTTTTGTTCCGGAAATACGTTCCCGGATGCGCGCCTTGCGCCGAAGCCTTCCCTGTTCTCTTTTGCTCACATGTTTGCTTATTTTTTTCATAAAAATTCTTTTGTGTTACCCACCGGCGGCACCG
This sequence comes from Deltaproteobacteria bacterium, assembly GCA_030688705.1. GTDB lineage: Bacteria > UBA10199 > UBA10199 > SPLOWO2-01-44-7 > SPLOWO2-01-44-7 > JAHFSU01. The sequence goes on along the minus strand of JAUYJH010000059.1, from coordinate 1,923 downwards.
GCCGCCGCCTTTCCAACCTTCTTTTTAACCACTTCATTCAGGTAGCGAATCCCTTTTCCCTGATACGGTTCCGGGGGTTTCAAACCGCGAATCTCCGCGGAAATCTGGCCCACCAAGTGACGGTCGCAACCCTGAATACGCAGGCGCGTCTGGTTGGTCACCTGAATTTGAATTCCCTCCGGAATCGGAAAAAGGACCGGATGGGAAAAGCCAAGGGCCAGCTGAAGATTCTTTCCTTTTAATTCCGCGCGGTACCCGACCCCCTGAATATCGAGTTCTTTGACAAATTGTTCCGTCACCCCATGGACCATATTTTGAACAATGTTACGCACCATCCCATGCTGGGACTTGGAAAAACGATCTTCGGCGCCGCGGGTAACGACAATCTTATCTTTTTCAACCGCCGCTTTGATCAAAGACGGCACGGTAAAAGAAAGAGTCCCTTTGGGTCCTTTGACCGAAAGAACATTTTCCTTCAATGTTGCCTGCACCCCTTGCGGGATTTCCACCGGTTTTCTGCCTACGCGTGACATAAATTACCAGGCCTCCACCAAAACCTCGCCGCCGATTTTTTGCTTGCGGGCCTCGTTGTCGCTCATCACACCTTTTGAGGTGCTCACGACACGGACACCCAAACCGCTGCGAAGAGGCTTCAAATTTTCCGCCCCGCAAAAAACTCTGCGCCCGGGCGTGCTCACTTTGCGCAATGTAGAGAGGGTCGATTTACCCTCTTCCATGTATTTTAATCGCACCGCCAAAACTTTTTTATATTTTTCCCCCACCACTTCAAAGCCGCCGATCAACCCCTCTTGCTGAAACACCTTCAAGACCGATTCTTTCAGGGTGGAATACGGGACGGTCACTTGAGGGTGACGCACCCAAATCGCGTTTCTTATTCTGGTCAACATGTCGGCTATCGGATCGGTCAGCATAATTCTCCCTATTCTTCGTTTACCAGCTGGATTTCATGACACCCGGCAACTCACCGTTGAGCGCCATTTTACGGAAACAGAGGCGGCACATTTTGAACCGCCTCATAAAAGCGCGCGAACGGCCGCACAACGGGCAGCGATTGTAACCGCGCACTGAAAATTTCGGCTTCCGGCTTGCTTTTACCATCAAACTTGTCTTTGCCATAATCGTTACTCCCTAAACGGCATTCCGAGGCCCTTCAGAAGAACCTTGGCCTCTTCATTCGTATTGGCCGTCGTCACAAAAGTAATATTCATCCCCATCTGTTTTTCAACCTTGTCGTAGTGAATCTCCGGGAAAAGGATATGTTCCGTCAACCCGAGCGTGTAATTCCCCCGGCCGTCGAAAGCCTTGTTTGAAACCCCTTTAAAATCTCTCACCCGTGGAAGGGCAAGATTCACAAGGCGGTTAAAAAATTCATACATCTTTAAACGGCGTAAAGTGGTGCAGCAACCGATAGGCTGCCCTTCCCGTAGTTTGAAATTCGAAATCGATTTCTTGGCTTTGGTCAAAAGAGGCTTTTGACCCGTGATGCTGGCCAGGTCGGAAGCGGCTTTGTCCAGAATTTTTTTGTCCGATGTCGCCTCTTTGATACAGGTATTGACCACAATTTTGTCGAGTTTGGGGCACTCCATGATGTTCTTATACTTAAACTGCTCCATCAGCATGGGGATGCATTCTTCCCGATACTTTTTGGAAACCCAGCTCACATGACGCATGGCTTTTTTAGGGGCCCGCTTCTCGCCTTCCACCTTCGCCTCTTTCTGGATTTCTTTTTTGGGCTCTTTTTTAGTCCCTTTTTTTGTTTCTTTCGCACTCATTTTTTACCGCCTAATTTGTCTTCGCATGTGGCACAGACACGAACCTTTTCGCCGTCTTTTAAAATTTGGGTCGCCACACGGACCCCCTTTTTGCATTTATGGCAATACGGCATCACCGAGGAGGCGGCAA
>JAUYJH010000043.1 GCA_030688705.1 Deltaproteobacteria bacterium | reverse complement strand
TCTAAAGTCTAAAGTCTTACCTTGAAAAAACCGTATGTTTTTATTAGTGAGTCCCAATCAAATTTATTTTGTAAATCTACTGGCCGACGAGATCGACCGGGGCCATAAAGCATCGTGGCAACATCGACCCTGAACTGAGAGAGGAAGGATTGTCTATGGCAAAAGCTGAGGCTTCTGTAGAAGAACTGGTAGGGATGATCGAACGCGGTGAGTTACGATTACCTGAAATGCAGCGGCGGTATGTCTGGCGCTCTACCCGTGTGCGGGACTTGCTTGACTCTCTCTATCGTGGCTATCCATCCGGCGCTATCTTGCTCTGGGAAACCGATGAGAAAGTTCCACTGCAGGAGATGGCGATTGCCCAGCAGAATAACCCATATCAAAGCACACGCCTTTTGCTTGATGGACAGCAACGCCTCACCTCTCTTTCGGCAGTGATTCGTGGCGAGCCGGTTTCGGTGCGCGGCCGGAAAACGCCCATAGATTTGCTTTTCAATCTCGATCATCCCGAGCATCTTGCCATAGTGACGGAGGTTGAAGAAGAAGGCCATGACGAAGACGATGATGATGACCTTATCGAAGATGAAGCAGATTCGAATGAAGACGAATTGCAGAAGCGCTTTGATCAAATGACATTTGTCGTGACAACAAGAAAGTTGGAGCAACTACCACAATGGGTAAGGGTGACCGAGGTATTTAAGACGGATGAAGATGCGCCATTTCTGGAACGTGCAGGGATCGAGAAAGTAAGTGACCCACGGTATAAAAAATATAGTCAGAGATTGGCGCGCCTGCGCGGGATTCGCAAGTATTCCTATCGCATGGATGTGCTGGAAAGATCGCGGTCATACAATGAAGTGACTGAGATTTTTGTGCGCGTGAACTCACTGGGAGCCAAGTTGCGTAGCTCTGATCTTGCTCTGGCTCAAATTACCACTAAATGGCGCAAGTCTCTGCAGGTATTCCTCGAATTTCAGAAGAAGTGCGCTAAGAAAGGTTGTGATCTTGACCTTGGCATTTACCTCAAAAATCTCATTGTTTTTACCACAGGACAGTCGCGCTTCCTGACTGTTGGTGGGCTTCAAGTTGAGGAATTGAAACCTGCTTGGGAAGAAAGCTGTCGTGGGATGGAGTTTGCCCTCAACTTTCTCAAAAACAACGTGGGCATTGATAGTCCTATGCTACTCTCATCACCCTTTTTATTAATTACGCTCGGATATTATGGGCACAAACGGGATTATGCTTTGTCACCCCAAGAGTCGGATCAGCTCAGATATTGGGCGCTCGTAGCCAATGCCAAAGGGCGGTATTCGCGTGGATCCACTGAAACCTTGCTCGATCAGGATCTGACAATACTCAAAACCGGAGGGGGAGCACAAGAGTTGATCGACAGGTTGCGACAGCAGGTTGGCCGCCTGGACATTGCACCAGAGGAGCTTGAAGGCCGCAACCAGCGGAGCGCTCTTTTTAAAACAATGTTTCTGGCGTTTAGAGCGACAAACGCAAAGGACTGGCGTTCTCAGGTTGCTATTGCTCTCGACCACTCCGGCTCTCAGCACAAACTTCAGTTTCATCACATTTTTCCCAAGGCCGTGCTCAAAGCAAGCTACACGGGCCGCGAGGCGGATGATATCGCGAACCTTTGCTTCATCGCGGGCAAGACAAATAGGCAGATTAGCGACAAGGCACCAAGTCAGTATTTTGCTCCCATTATTGAAAAATCTGGAGTGGAAGCGTTCGACTCACAGTGCATTCCCACTAACGCCAATCTTTTGAATGTTGATGCTTATAAAGCTTTCTTGCAACGGCGGCGTGAGCTGGTATCCAAGAGACTCAACGCTTTTCTGAATCAGAGCAATGAGATCGCGGGCCAGCAGGTTTCTATAGAAATGATGATCGCTGATGGCGAGAATGATAAGCGTGAATTTAAATCAACACTACGCTGGGACCTGAAAGAAGGAGTTGTAAATAAGAAGCTTGAAGAAATCATTCTTAAGACTGTTGCCGCGTTTTCAAATTCACGCGGTGGGACCCTGCTCGTTGGCGTGAGTGATGATGGGCAGGTTCTTGGCCTTGAGCACGACTATATCTCTTTGGGAAGTGTGAACCGAGACAAATTCGAGCTTCACGTTCGAAATTTGCTGAATCAGCAGTTTGGCACTGGATTTATCACAAGCAAAGTCCAAATTATTTTTCACCGGATTGATGAAAAGGATGTTTGTAAAATCGTTGTTTTGCCTGCGAGGGAACCAGTGATTGTCACTTTAAAGAACAAAAATGGACAAGTAGTTGAGAAATTTTATGCGCGCAGTGGCAATTCCTCCCAAGAAATCCCATTGAGCGAAATGAGCGCATACATGAGGGAGCGTTTTCAGACATAAAGGGGTCTTTACTTTTCACTTTTGGATAAATCAGATAAAATTTTAAAACTTCGAATGAAAATCCTCCTCCCCACCCTCTTCTTCCTCACCCTCTCTCACCTCTCTTTTGCCAGCTCCGTATGTCCGCCAAAGCCGCCACCACCGATTGGGTATTCATCCGGCGATGCACAGTGCATTGTGAAGAATGGAAAAGCCGAGTGGAAATGGATCAAGCGGTTTTCATATCGTTGTGGCATCAAGCCACCGCCACCACCGGGGCTGTCATCAGATCAAGCCGCCTGCGAGTGCCGAAAAGAAACATGCCAATGGGTTTGGATAAGAAAATAACTTTGCCAGCACCCGCCAAATTACACCGACCGTTTTGCTACACCTCCTGCTTCAAATCCGTCGCTTTCTCAACTTCAACTCGCATAAAATAATCAGCGGGCTGGCATGTGGATTGCTTTAAGACCTTCCAAAAGGAGAAAATTATCATGACTGATATTATTCCAGTGGAACGCGTTGAGCAGACCATTTTCATCATTCGAGAGCAGAAGGTCATCTTGGATGCCGATTTGGCAATGCTTTACGGAGTTCCAACAAAGGTCTTCAACCAAGCGGTCAAGCGCAACCTTCAGCGTTTTCCTCAAGATTTCATGTTTCAATTGACGGAACAGGAGAAAAATGAACTGGTCACAAATTGTGACCGGTTCAAAAACCTTAAGCATTCTACATCGTTGCCCTATGCTTTCACTGAACACGGGGCTGTCATGGCGGCGGCCATTCTGAATAGCCAGCAAGCCGTGGCCATCAGCATTTATGTTGTTCGGGCTTTCATTAAAATGCGGGCAATGCTGAATCAACAAAAAGAACTTCTGAAAAAGTTGACCGACTTGGAGCAGAAAGTGACAACACACGACACGCATATTCGTTCTCTATTCAATGCCATTCGCCAATTAATGGAGCCGCCAACGCCGAAACCAAAGCCCAAAAATCCGATTGGGTTTGGACAATGAAAGAAAAATCTATTCCCACTCAATCGTTGCGGGGGGTTTGGACAATTTCTAAACTCTCCACCGGGGACAAAACTCTATTTCTCCCCTTGAAAAAAATAATGAATTTCAATAGGAACACACTATGAAAAAAGAGCCGACCGCAGAAGACTTGGTGAAAATTTTGGATCTCAAACCCCATCCCGAAGGGGGATTTTTCAAGGAAACCTATCGGGACGAAGGAAAAATCGTGCAAAAAGCGTTGCCCGAAAAGTTTAAGGGGGACCGGCATTTTTCGACCGCCATTTATTTTCTTCTGCCGGAGGGTACCAAATCAAGTTTCCATCGCATTCAATCCGATGAAGTGTGGCATTTTTATTTGGGGGGTTCTTTAACGATTGTCCAGATTGCTCCCGACGGAAAAATGGAAAAAATCACACTCGGTAGCGATGTGAAGAAGGGCGAAAAACTTCAGTACGTAGTCCCAGCCGGTTATTGGTTTGGGGCCTATCCAAACTCCGGCAGTTCCTATTCTTTTGTCGGATGTACCGTTTCTCCCGGTTTCGACTTCGCCGATTTTGAAATGGGTAAAAGAGAAGAATTGCTGAAACAATATCCCAACGCCCGCCAAGAAATCGAATTATTGACCGACCCTTCCTAAAGCATTTTACATGAAGGACACTGCTTATTCCTTAAAAGCGCCGACATAAGGCAGAGAACGATAGAGGCCTTCTGAATCAAGTCCGTAACCGACCACATAACGGTCGGGAACATCAAAACCGATATAATCGACCCGCGCCCGCATGCCGGCCCCCGTCTCTTTGTACAAAAACGAACAGACTTTCAGCGAAGAGGGTTTTTTTGTCTCCATGTGCTTGAGCAGATAACTCAACGTGCGCCCGGAATCGACAATGTCTTCCACCAGCAAAACGTCTTTGCCGACAATCGGCTGGGTCATGTCAAAATCCATGCGAACCACACCGGTGGAGCGGTCTTTGTTATAGCTGGAGACACGCAAAAAATCGCAGGCCAGGGGCATTTCGATATGCCGAACCAGATCGGCCATAAAAATGAAGGCCCCCTTCAAAACCCCCACCACCACGAGAGGCCTTCCCTGATAGTTCTTCTCAATCTCTTGAGCCAGCTCCTTCACTCTTTTCTGAATGGCATCGTGGCGGATCAAAATATCCAAGTTTTGCAACATGCAAAGCATCTATCTGTAATTGACTCGTTCTGTCAATAAGGTACAAATTCGCCGTCAAGGCCCGGCTTCGCCGGGTCGCGAAGCAACCGCCGAAGGCGGTGCGGAGTATTATGAAAAGATGGTCGTGCAGTCTCATTTTGCTGTTGGGCATCGCATCAAATGCGCAAGGATGGGGCGGCGTCGCGCATGAACTGATCATCCAAGAGAGTCTTAAAGACGTCGCCCGGGACTGGGGGCTCGACAAACCGGTCCTCGTCACCCCTTTCAGTGATTTTTTAAAAAAACTCGGCGCGGAAAACGCGGCCATCCAAACCCGTGACGATTTCGCGAAATGGCTCCGCATCAACCCTCTTTCTCCTTTTGACAAACCGGGAAAACGCGAAATGATGGGAAGGCCTGTCACACCTTATCATATCCTGATTTTTTACGCCCCGCGGCCTGATGATACAAGAGATGTGAATCTCCCCTATGATAAAGGGGAACAGTTTTGGTTCGGCTCCGGCACCAAAACCGGCTCGCAGGCCTTTCGTCACATGGAAAAACCCCCTTTCAATCCGCTCCATCCCTTGAACAGTTCCGGATTTCCGTTGGGGTCCGTCGGCCAAGCCTCAACGAGAGCCCAAATTTATTTTGATTTGGCCCTTCTGGCGCACCGCTTGGGAGAACCCTACTGGGCCTGGAATTTTTTGGGATGCGCCTTTCATTATCTGGAAGATCTGGGACAGCCCTATCATTCGGCCCAGCTTTTAACGCCCGTGGCTTGGCATGGGGTTCTTGCCTATTTGCAATGGGGATGGCGCGCCGATTTCGGGTTTATCAAAACGGTGACGCATGTGGCCGCCAACCTGCATCATTATTTTGAAGGATATGTCGATACTTTTTTGGAGGCGGCGTCCAGCCGGACCGGGGCTGTTTGGAGAGACGCGCTTCGCGGACGCGATGTTTTGGATGCCGGCATTTCCGTCAAGAGGCTCGCCAAAAGAGTCCGCGATTTTTCAAACCGCTTCGCTTTTGAAAGCGTGCGGGCGACCCTTTTGATGACCGAAAAAAGCCTTCTGGGCCCCCGCACGTATCAGATACAAGATGAAGAACACGAACACGCGGAAGACCCCTCTTTCTATTTTAATCCCGACGGTTCCGCCAGGACCGCGGCGGCATCGCAGATAACCGCCATAGTTGAGACCCTTTTCAAAAATCAGGGGGCGGTGGTTAGAACAACCGTCAAACAATTTCTGGACAAAACGGGCGAAAAGCCCTGACAGGAGAACCCATGTACAAAAAGAAAAAAGTGGTAAAAAAGAAACACCGCAAAAAGAACCCAAAAAAGAAGATTAAGAGCCTAAGATTCCGCGGATAACTCTTAAATGGGCACCTCTAAAAAGCCCTGTTGTCATCCTGACCCTGAGCTTGCCGAAGGGGAAGGATCCCGTGGAAACACGCCAAAAATCGGGTTTCTTCGCGGAGTTTACACTGAACGGAGTGAATGTGCTCAGAATGACAAATTGCAGTTTTCATAAGTTTTTAGAGGTGCCCTTATGTCCGTTCACTCCCACTCAATCGTGGCGGGGGGTTTGGAAGAAATATCGAAGACAACGCGGTTGATTCCTTTGACCTCATTGATAATCCGGTTGGAGATGCGGCCCAGCAGATCATAGGGGAGCTTGGTCCAGTCAGCGGTCATGCCGTCGAGACTCTCCACGGCACGGAGCGCGATCACATTTTCATAGGTTCTTTCATCCCCCATCACGCCGACCGTTTTCACCGGAAGAAGAATGCAAAAGGTCTGCCAGACTTTGCCGTACCAACCGGAGGCTTTTACTTCCTGCATCATCAGCTCGTCGGCATTGCGCAGGATTTCAAGGCGCTCTTTGGTCACTTCTCCGATGATGCGAATCCCCAGACCCGGGCCCGGAAAAGGCTGGCGGCCGGTAACCTCCTGCGGAATACCCAGCGCCCTTCCCAATTCGCGCACTTCGTCCTTGAATAGTTCACGCAAGGGTTCCACCAGTTTGAGCCCCATCTTTTCCGGCAATCCCCCCACATTATGATGGCTTTTGATCACCGCGGCCGGCCCCTTGAATGAAATCGACTCGATCACATCGGGATAGAGCGTTCCCTGCGCCAAAAACTCGATCTTTTTGAGGCGGCTCGCCTCTTCGTCAAAGACCGCAACAAACTCGTTGCCGATGATTTTTCGTTTGGCCTCCGGGTCGGTCACGCCGCGCAGTTTTTTCAAAAACCGCTCCTCGGCGTTCACCGAAATCAGCGGGATACGAAACGTATGGGTAAAAACGCGATCCACCTTGGCCGGCTCCTCTTTGCGCAACAGGCCGTTATTCACAAAAATACAGGTCAGTTTGTCGCCAATCGCCTTGTGAATCAAAACCGCCACCACCGAAGAATCGACGCCGCCCGACAAGGCGCAGATCACGCGTTGATCGCCGACCTGATCCCTGATTTTTTGAATCACCTCTTCCGCGAAAGAAGCCATCGTCCAAGTCGGGGAAAGCCCGCAGATTTGATACAAAAAATTCTCGATCAGCTTGTTTCCCTCCGGCGTATGGGTCACTTCGGGGTGGAATTGCAAACCGAAAATCTTCCGGTTTTTGCTTGCCAAGGCGGCCAAGGGACTGTTTGCGGTATGAGCCACCGATTGAAAACCGTCCGGCAATTTTGTTACATGGTCGCAGTGGCTCATCCAGACCGGCATCGGATGTGTGATCGTTTCAAATAACGGTTCTCGGCGCTCAAATTCAATTTCGGCCTTGCCAAATTCCCTTTTTTCCGCCGAGGCCACCTCCCCGCCGAAATGTTTCACAATCAGCTGCATCCCGTAGCAGATACCCAAAATGGGGACCCCCAGATTGAAAATTGCGGGGTTGGGTTTGGGGGCCGTTTCGGCATACACCGAAGAGGGGCCTCCCGACAGAATAATGCCGCCCGGATTGAATTTTCGGATTTCCTCAATGGGATAATTATAGGATTGAATCTCGCAATAAACGTGCGCCTCGCGGATGCGCCGGGCAATCAATTGGGTATATTGAGACCCAAAATCAAGAACGAGAACGCGGGATGTTTCTGGTGAGATCATATAAAATTCTAAATCCCAATATCTAAATCCTAAACAAATCCCAAATACTAATGCTCCAAACCCCAAACAATCACGTTTGGAACATTGATATTTGAAAAATTAGAATTTGTTTAGAATTTAGAGTTTCGTGTTTAGGATTTTGGTTCTTCATACTTATTCCAATCTATAATTCGGCGCCTCTTGGGTAATAATCACATCATGCACGTGGGATTCCTTCAAGCCGGCGGAAGAAATTTTTATAAAACGGGCTT
>JAUYJH010000042.1 GCA_030688705.1 Deltaproteobacteria bacterium | reverse complement strand
ATCAAGTCGTTCTGGGCCTTGACAACGCGTTTGACGTAATTCGCGAAAAAACTAGAAACGCCGTAGAACAAAGTGCCCCCATGACTCTCTGGCATTATATCCAATGTATCCTATTAAACGTCCGCAGTATTGGGGGTAGTTACGGAAAAAACATGGAGGGATTTGGATCGGATGAGGCCCTTTTATTTTTGAATGCTGTACGCAACATTTCTGGTAGTCAAAAAGAGGGTCTGGAACAGATTGCAGAAAGGCTACTTACGCATGATTTTTCCGATTCATTGTTTTTTTCACTAGTCGAATTATGGTGCATGGCGGGCAAATATAAATATTTTGACTTAGGCCATATCCGCCAGAGGAGAGATTTTTCCAGGATCCTCGAAAGTGCATTATTGAAAGCATGGGAAATAAGTAAAAAAAGGCTGACTCACCCAGTTTCCAGGAATGACCGCCTACCGTATCGTCTTGATCATCTCATCTCTCCTGTTCCTTTGACTGTAGATTTACTGTCTCATAACAAAGTGGAGAACTATTTCTTTTTAGAGTCTCAAGTTGAAATTCCGGGTATTCGAAGGTTGTTTGGAAGTGTTGGTCCCCTTCCTACCGGCACCGCCTTTGTGGTTTCAAATGAAGGGCATATTGTAACTTGCTCGCATTGTGTGGAGGGAACGGACCTTGAAAAATGGGGAGCCGAAGTGCGTGTCCTACATGTCCGTGAAAAAAAAGAAGAACCTGATTTAGCGCTTCTTCAGATACCTATTCTTTCCGGACGAGAGCCTATCTCCTTGCCGAATGTTGCCGCCTCCGTTCCTAGTCTAGGTTTTTCCATAGGCTATCCTCGCTTCTTTCAAGACAATACGGATCCTGTGATACTTGTTTCGATGGGGAGAATTTCGTTGGATGGATCAGGCGGATACCTTGTCGATTCAGAGTCGAGGGGAGGAAGCAGCGGCTCTCCAGTGGTCGATGTCGATGGCCACCTTCTGGGGATGGTGTATGGCAGTGAGCTGCTTAAGGTTGACAATGATAGATCATTTGCTGAAAGGGTAGGAATAGTTTCGGGTAGAGAAATACAACGACTCTTGAGAAAGTTCGGATTAATTGAAAACGAAGATTAAACTTTGTTTCACGTGAAACATCCCTGAAAAGCCAGTTGCAAAAAAGAAGCAACATTTTTAGGCAGCGATCGAAGACCATATCGAAATGAATAAAATCACTTTTAATAATATTGAATATGCCGGTTTTAGTTCTAATGAAGGAACTTGCGAGCCGGTTTTGGCTTCTAAAAAAGATGAAATAAAAATAGATCAATTTGTGTCTGTTGCCCCCGCGAGCTCTATTGAAATAGACCCAGTCCATCCCGGTGAATGTTTTATCGCCAAAATGCAATTATTTTTGGTCGGTCTCTTGGAGATGAAAATTGCTACCTGTGTAATTCTTTCCCCTTTTGCCGCAATAGAGAGTAAAAATTCAAGATGGTTGTTGCTTGGCCTTTTTGCTCCCCTTTTAGGTAAATTTTTGATTCATGATATGGTTTCTGGTTGGGGTTTTCGAGATTGGGGATTGCGACCCCTTTCCACTGTTGCAGCTTATGAAAATATGCAGGAGAAGTGTGGTGGTCGTGGAAAACTAAAGGCAACAGAAAAAATAGAGGAACCCCACCCCCCCACCTTTACCTTGCCCGATTTAGCACCTATTAAACCTGAAATAGCTTTTCCTGTAACTGGTTTGACACTGGGCGCTTTTTTATTGTTGCGATCACCCACATTTGTATTGGCAAATTTTTTTCTTGCAGGCTCCCTCCTGCAAACATTAAATCTAAAAACAGACCCAATTTGAATGGTTAGTTTCAATAGGTGTTTCACGTGAAACACCCCCCCCCTCGCCTCCCTTTTTTAAAGGGGGAGATTCTCCTGTTGTGATTCGCAACAAAATCATTTATTAGTAAATTCAATAATTTGATGTCGCCTTTGACTTGCTGTTTCACGTGAAACATTGTTTCACTGGATTCCGGCTTCCTGACCTTCGGTAGGACAGGTTCGCCGGAATGACAAATGTAAATGTCCAAAATCATAGCCATTTGTAATCAAAAAGGGGGGGTCGGAAAGACGACCACGGCGGTTAATCTGGCCGCTTGTTTGGCGGCGGCGGAGAAAAAGACCCTTCTTTTGGATTTGGACCCCCAAGCCAATGCCACAACTGGTGTCGGAATCGACAAAAATCAGGTTCAAAAGAGTATATATGAGGTTCTCATCGACCAAGAACCTGTCCAGTCGGCCATATTACAGACCGAATTGGAGCAGTTGAGCCTTCTCCCCTCTCATAACTCCCTTGTCGGCGCCGAATTGGAGCTGGTGAATACTGTTTCACGTGAAACAGTTCTCAAAAAGGCCCTCTTTCCAGTAGCGGAACTATATGAATACATTATTGTTGACTGCCCCCCCTCCCTCGGCCTTTTGACTTTAAATGCCCTCACCTGTTCCGATTTTGTCTTAATTCCGGTTCAATGTGAATATTATGCCTTGGAAGGGCTGGCCTCTCTTAAAAAAACGATCGATTTGGTAAAACAGAGGTTAAATTCGGGACTGGAGATCAAGGGGATTGTTTTGACGATGTTTGACCCCAGAAACAATTTGGCCCGCCAAGTGGTCGATGAAATTCAAAAACATTTTAAAGAAGCTGTTTTTAACGTCATCATTCCCAGAAATGTCCGTTTGAGTGAATCCCCAAGCCATGGAAAGCCGGTTATTTTATACGACATCAAATCGAAAGGGGCTCAAGCCTACTTTGAATTAGCACAAGAAGTATTGGCGCAAGATTATGAAATTATTAAAGAAACATATGAAAAACCCGCTTTCGTGTGACCTTTGAGAAAAGCCTGCGTAAGGCGATTTTAACATCCGGGATCCATAGCCAAAATCGCCGACATAGGAGCGAATTTTTTGGGTCGACCCAAAAAATGTCGCGTCTTTTCGAAAAGGTCACACGAAAGCGGGTTTTTCAGAGGGTCCTAAAAAAAGGAGAGACACCATGCAACAGACACCGAGGAAAGCGTTGGGGAGGGGGTTGGAATCACTGATCGGCCCACAGATTCTGCCGATGGAGGCGAGCGAGGCGAACAAGCCGACACCGACCGTGGCCCCGATTGAAAAAATTTTCGCCAATCGCCAACAGCCAAGGCTTGGCTTTAAGGACGAATCACTTCAAGAGCTGGCCCTTTCTATAAAAAGAGAGGGGGTTTTACAGCCGCTGATTGTAACCCCATCCGCCGATGGGCGTTATGAGTTGGTTGCCGGTGAGCGGCGCCTGCGCGCCTCCAGAATGGCAGGGCTTAAAGAGGTGCCGGTTATCGTTAAAACAGTCTCTGATGAAAAAATGCTGGAGCTGGCACTCGTTGAAAATATCCAAAGGGAAGATTTGAACAGCATCGATGAGGCAAAAGGTTATTATGCGATGATTGAAAAATTAAATCTCTCGCACGCCGATGTGGCGGAAAGCGTTGGTAAATCAAGGGAACATGTTGCCAACTCCTTGCGTCTTCTGAAACTCCCAAAACTTATTCAGGACGATGTGGCCTATGGCAAAATAAGCGCAGGACATGCTCGGGCGTTATTGTCCTTAAACAATCTGGAAGAACAGTTACAGTTGCGTGAAACAATTCTCGCAGAGACATTGAGCGTGCGCGATGTCGAAAAAATGATTCAAGAAAAGGGGGGCATGCGCAAAAAAAATCATCGCAGCCAGAAAAAGAACTTGTCAGGCCAAATAAAATTGCTATTAGATGAGCTCGAAAAAAGTTTGGGCACCAGAGTCCGCTTGCAAATGAGCGCTGTTGATGGCAAGGGGGCGTTGCAAATAGAATATTACAGCTGGCAAGATTTCGATAGAATTTATAAGAAAATTATTGCTTAAAATACTGGATCCCTGCGTTCGGCAGGGTGACAGATGAATCGGAGGAAGAGATGTCAAAAGGGAACGGCTGGCTTAAGTCCAAAGACCAAATCAACGGCCTTTTAGATAAAGGATGCAGTTTTGAGGGGAAGATCGTCTTTGACGGTACGGTGCAGATCAACGGCGATTTCACTGGCGAGATCAGCTCGGAGGGTACGCTGGTTGTGGGGCAAGAGGCAAGGCTCTCCGGAAAGGTTTTTGTCGATACCCTCATCTGTTACGGGACCATCGAGGGAAAGATCGATGCCAAAACGCGCGTTGAAATTCATGTCCCTTCTGTGGTGACCGCCGATGTCAGCACCAAAAATTTGAGCATTGAAGAGGGAGCTCTTTTTCAGGGACACTGCCATATGCATCACCCGGCCAAGGTAGAGGCATTGCCGACACCGGCCCTTGTCGATGCAGAGCGCAATGCCAGGGAGTCTGTCGCGGTGTAAATGGTTGTCATTCCTGCGGAAGCAGGAATCCTTGGGTACCCGCTTTCCGCGAGGATGAGATTGGTTAACCACCCCTAAATTGGTGTTGTATTCTGCGGTGAGATGGTCTAGAAACCCGCCGACTTAAACCATTTAATTTATAAAGGTTTTCTTATGCTATTGCTTCTGGCCAGCACAGAAATCCGCCTGATGCCTGACAAAACCATGTTTGTCCAGCTGGCCATTTTTATCGTTGTGGCGATTGCCCTAAATTATCTGGTTTTCAAGCCGGTTTTGAAAATTTTGAACCTTCGCCATGCCAAAACAAAAGGAGATAGGGCAAAAATTGAGGATTTGACTGTCAAAACGGATGCCCTGATCAAAGAATACGAGACAAAAATAAAGCAGGCAAAAATAGAGGCATTACAGATGAAAGAGGCTATTCGCAGGGAAGGGGAGGCGCAGGGGCAAAAAATCGTTCACGAATCAAAACAGGCCGCGTTGACCCAGATTGAAAAAATTAAAAGTGAAATTGCTTTTGAGGGGAAAAAGGCGACCGCCAGTCTTGAAGAACAGGCAAAAAATTTGAGCCGAGAATTGGCGCAAAAAGTGTTGGGACGGACGATTGATAAGATGCATTAGCAGGTTGATAAATGTCATTCCGGCGAAAGCCGGAATCCAGAATGCTTAAAATTACTGGATCCCGACTTTCGTCGGGATGACGAACATAATTATGGAGCTTGCATTGATTTACAAATGGGTCAATTTTGTTCTTTTTTTCGGGGCCCTCGTTTATTTTTTAAGAACACCCATCAAAGATTTTTTGGCCGACCGCAAAGAGGCCCTGCGCCGCGTAATTGAAGAAACATCCAGAGAGCGTTTGGGGATTGAGCGGCGGTTTCAGGAATGCCGAAAGCGTTTGTCGGAAGCGGCGGCTGAAATGGAAGGTTTGAAAAAAGACTTGATGCAGGAGGGGGCGCTGGAAAAAAGAAATCTTATCCAGAAAGCCCATGTTTTCGCCAAAAAAATCCGTGACGACGCTGAAAAAGTGGGCGGGCAGGAAATGGAAAAGACCAAACATCTTTTGAGGCTCAAAGTTCTGGAACACGCGGTCGGGCTGGCCAAAGAGGGTTTGAAAAAAACGGTCGATGCGGCCGATCAGGAACGGCTTGTTGCTTGGGGCATCAAACATCTTGAGGGTTTGAAATTATGAAAGAGATGGTTTTGGCCAATCGCTATGCAAAAGCCCTGGTCGATTTGGGGCTTGAGGAAAAATGTCTAGAACGTTTCAAAGACGAAGCGGCAAGGCTTAAAAAAGCGGTCCAAGCGGAGCCGCGACTGCTCAAAATTTTGTCCTATCGCGAACTCTCTTTTGCCAAACGGGAGGCGATTGTCGCGGAACTTTCCCAAAAGATGATGCTCTCTGGCCCGGTCAAAAATATTTTGAGGCTTCTTTTAAAAAGAGATCGGATTTTACTGCTGCCTTCGGTCTTGGAGGCTTTTGAAGGGTGTGTCCGTGCGATTGAAAAAGTGGTTGTGGCCAAAGTGACGGTTGCCAACAAAAACGCCGCAACGCAACTATCGAGCCAGCTGAAAACAGCGTTAGAGAGAATGACCGGAAAAAAAGTGGAGTTTGACATTAAAGAAGATGTCGGCCTCATCGGCGGCCTGCAGGTGCGCGTGGGTGATGCCATTTATGACGCGAGTATCAAAGGGGAATTGGAAAGAATTCAGGAATCTTGGTCATCCTGAACACATTCGCTTCGCTCAGTGTAAACTCCGTGAAGGATCCCGGGACTCGGAGTTTACCCTGAACGCAGTGAAGGGCCCCGGGACTCTTCGCTAAGCTCAGAATGACAAAAGGGAGGTAGTTTATGGATATCAGGGCGGAAGAAATAAGCCAGATTATCAAACAGCAGATCAAGGATTACGGAAAGGCGATCGGCGCTGAAGAAGTCGGCCAAATCTTGACCGTGGGTGACGGCATTGCCAGAATTTACGGCCTTGAAAAAGCCATGGCTGGGGAGTTGCTTGAATTTCCGCACGGTATTCTGGGCATTGCGCTGAATTTGGAAGAAGACAATGTCGGCTGTGCCATCATGGGGGAGGATGTCGAGCTTCGCGAAGGGGACCCGGTCAAAAGAACCGGCCGCATCGCGGAAGTTCCGGTGGGAGAGGCGTTGCTGGGCCGCGTGGTCGATGCGTTGGGAAAACCGATTGACGGTTTGGGGCCGATTGCCGCAAAAGAATATCGCAAAGTCGAAGTCAAAGCGCCCGGAATTGTGGCAAGACGTTCGGTCCATCAGCCTCTGCAAACCGGCATCAAGGCGATTGATGCCATGACGCCAATCGGGCGCGGGCAAAGAGAGTTGATCATCGGCGACCG
>JAUYJH010000036.1 GCA_030688705.1 Deltaproteobacteria bacterium | reverse complement strand
CAATTTGGGGATGGATAAGGAAATTCTGTTGATGCTGGACGTGTAAATCTTCGTTTTCTATACAGGACTGGGCATTTTTCGGACTACTTCGCATGTATGAATACAAAACATGCGAAGTCCCCCTGTTGCCGCACCTTAATTCGTAAGTTTGGTAAGCGACGCCGGCAATGTTGTTCCTGCAAACGCACATGGACAATTCGGCCAAAAAAACGAGGCCGATCTCGTATCCGAATATCTTCCAAAATTCTTAAACAGATTTTTTTACAAGGACTCACGCTTCAGCATTTGGTTCAACGGCGCTCCCTACAACTACCAAACTTCCGCTATCGGTTCCGACAAGCACTGCAACAATTTGTTGCTCGGCCTGCACCACAAAAAATCCCTTCTCATTGTCGGTTAATTCTATTGGTGGACGGACTCTGGTTTAACTTCAAAAATGAGCCATGGGTTTTGTATCTGACAGCTCTTAGATCCTGTGGGGGGAAAAGAGCGGTATTCTTGGACCCCATTCTTCTCCCAGGCCGTGAAGGGGCTTTAAAGTGGAAACAAGTTTTTGACGCCATTCCTTTGGAAGCTCAAAATCGAATTTGTGCCTTGGTAGCTGACAATCTCCAAGGAATGAAATTATTGGCAAAATATCACCGATGGATCCTCCAACTTTGTCAATTTCATCTCATTTTAAAACTACAAGTGCACCGAGTTCGATCTCGACAACGGAGAGCTTTAAAAGGGGGGCAAAGCAGAGAAAAAATTTATCGATTGATTTGCCAGTCTCTGGAAGTTCAGGAAGGACCAAAACTGGATGCCTTGCTTTGTGAGTTAACCCAATTGGCTCGTCTTTTCTGTGGTACGCAACGTATTCAGGCGGTAATCCGCGACTTCCTGATCTCCATCAAATATTACCGAGCCTATGCACTACATCCAAAATTAAATCTACCAACGACAACAAACACCATGGAGTCCATGGGCTCTGTCATACGAAATCTATTACATCGAAACCATTGCGCCTCCACTCCCAAAGCCCTCATTCAATGGACAACAGCATTCATTCGCATGCGACCAGAAATCATCTGCAATGGAAAAAATATCAACAGAATTGATTAACCCATCCCCAATTTGTGACCACCCCCCATCTCTTTCTTTTAACCTGCTCATTGAGTCGTTTTGAAATGGTCGTTCAAGAGAAAACAGAAAACGGAGAGAGGAGAACGGAGACACGGAAAACGGATAACGGAAAACGGATAACGGAAATTGGATCTCTATATTCTGTTTTCCATTGAAACCTTTATTTTCTTAAAATAGCCATCTTTGTAAGAAGATTATTATGTTCATCGCACAACAGACATTTTCTCCCCATAAATTTTTCTAGCCGCCCAGTCGAAGTGAACTCAACAACCTCATAACCAGTAGCACCGGCAAAAAAGCCGATGTCATACAAATGCCACTGACGAGGCTCATAATTTAGATGCCGTTTTGCATATTGAACCAGTCTTTTAAAAACCGGGAGGCCCTGAATATCGGGAGACCAAAACTCAACGGCCAGCTCACAGCCGGACGACTGCAAATTATTTATAATGTGAAGCAATTGCTGTAAGTATTTCTTTTCAACGTAATATGTAATCCCTTCCAAAATAAAAAATGATTTTTCTTTTAAGATGACCCCGGACAGTTTTTGTTCAAGTATTTTTAAATCTTTTTTGTTTTGAAGATCGGTTGAAATAAACTCAACGTTTCTTTTCGGCAACTTCCCTTTTTTGACAAGCATTTTGATCTTATTGGCTTTGTAGGTCGTAATATGAGGTAAATCTATTTCGATAAATCTGGCTGGTTCTAGCAGGTATGGATACGAAGTAAATCCGGCTTCAACATTCACAACCACTGCCTGCGGATTTCTTGCCAAAAAACATCGCAAATTTTCCAGAAAAAATCGGCTTCTCAAACAAATTTCAATGTCATCGTTCTTATAAACCTCCTTGGACAATTTTTTAGAAAGACTTATCGACTTTTTCGTAACCCAATATTTTGAATAGACGTCGAGACTTATTCTTTCATGTTTGGCACGATGGTAGTTGACTAAAAATGCGGTGTCCGAAATGTTTGGTTTGCTCATTTTTTTGCCTTTTGGAACACATCAATTTTATCGACGGATCAACACTTCGCGGGAGCTATATGATATTTTTCCGCCGGAAAGGGAGGGATTTTCCTTTTCGCGCTCGGTCGAAACCCAAGTCACTGCGTGACAGATTTTAAACCCAAGTCTCCCTCTCCGGCTGGCCCTTAAAGGGCCACCCGGAGAGGGAGGGATTTGAACCCTCGTTACAGGTTTTGGCCCGTAAATCGGTTTAGCAAACCGACGCCTTCAGCCGCTCGGCCACCTCTCCTTAACAACTGGATTCCGGCTGGAGCCTGCCCTCGACTCCGATCGGGGGCCGGAATGACGAATGGCTTTCTTCGTAATTCGTTCCCTAAAAAAGGGCAAGATAAGAGTGGGTTTAGCCACTTCCCCTCACCCCATCCCGCACTTTCAACGAAAGTGCGGGATTCCCCTCTCCCACTCCGGGGAGAGGGAGATTAAGGAAAGAAAAGCTATCATAGGCAACTTTTTTTAGGCTTTACCGATAAGTGGGCTGGAGTAAAAGAACGCGCTTATGTTTGATATCCAATTGCCATTGTCAATTTTTTCGCCCGGATCGTTTGGGGTTGCCCCCCTAACCGCTCTGGATATGGAAGTCGTTGCCGCCACCGGTTCTACCGACCTGACCGACCCGGTTCAATGCCGCCAAATGCTGGCACAACTGCAAACCGGCTGGCTCACAAGCACCCCGCAAAACCGGTTTTCTTTTGCCGCACCCTTCGTGCAAACAACCCAATACCTTTTCGCCAATGGCGCCGGCTTTTCGGAACAAAAGAACCTGACCACAGGAACCTCGATTGGGGCCTACAATATGGGGCCAGTTCTGGCCGCAGTCGCTCAAGCAATCCATCAAATACAGGCCAACATGAAAACCAGACCGGAGCTGCTTTTTCTCTCGGAAACGCTGGAAAACGTACAAAAGAAGGTTGTCAAAGGAGACCGTCTTGAGGCCCGTTTTTTGATCGAACTGGCCGTCATTATGTACAACGACACGGATGTCCTTAACCCCTTAAGATCAGACCTGACTGTTGATTGGGCGAACACCAATCCGCTTCATTGTCTGGCAAAAATCGGCAGACTTTTGGAGGCGCTCCATGAAAAAACCAGGGGAGAAGCGCTGTCTCTGGTGGAAAATATTCAGGGGGTAAATGCGCGGATTTCCGCACTGCTCCAGCTTGAAAAAACGGAATTGGCCCAAAAAGAATGGGACGATTTTTTGGAGCAACATCTTGCGGCCCTGCACCAGATGCCGCCGCACTGGAACGGCATTCTTTATTTCCTCGAAGGGGCTCAACAATCGATCGGCGTGATGCGGTCTTCACCGGATGGAATGATAAGACTGATCCATCGGTGCATTGATATTATGCAGCGGGATTTTCCAACAAATAGAGCCGAGGCCGACATCCTGGTCCTTCGAGGCCTTCTTTCCCAGATTGACCAAGGGAAAAGAGATAACGCCGTCAATGCCGTTAGAAGGCTTATTCAGCGCAGCAAAGCCGAGCAGGCAGGAACCCTTCAGGAGTTTTTGGAGATTCTCTTGAACAAACTGAGGGGCGTTTCGCAATGATCGCCGCGGGGCAAAATCCGGTCTCTTTAAGAGCACATCTTCAACAGACCTGCCAAAGCGCCGGGGTGCGCGATGTGGAGGCCTGCATCAAGGCGGCCGCATCGGCCATCGATACGTATCGCGAGAAAGAACAAAAAAAATATCTGCAGGATGCCGCGCGCAAGCCAGACTCTGCCCAATGCATGACCCCCGCTGAATACAAAATGTTCGAAAACCTGAACCGTGACCGAGTGAAAAAGAACATCCGGCCCGTCGCCGTGGATTGCGACTTGGTAAAGGCCGCAAGGGGGCACAGCGCTGACATGGCCCGCTTTGGTTTTTTTAATCACACAAACCGGGAAGGAAAATCACCCCACGAGAGAATCAAGGCCAAAACAAGCCGATTCCGCTGTACCGCGGAAAATATCGCCCGGGGAGGAACCGGACCGCACACGTACACATGGAGTAATGTCGATTCCAAAGCGCAAACCGGTTTATTTAAAAGCCCCGGCCACCGCAAAAACATTCTCAACCCAGATATGACCCATGTCGGCATCGGCATCTACCGGGGCACTTACGAAGGGGCCGACAATATTCTTTTTGTCACCCAGAATTTCGGCGGTTGCGAACAGCCTTAAAATATGAACAATTCGCCCTATGGAACGTCTAACAGAAAGAGAGGCGCTTCGGCTTTTTCAGGCCCCCCTCGAAGAGCTGAAAGCAAAAATTTCACCGCGAAACCATGCCACCTACATCATCATGCGGATTGTCAGCGTCACCAACATCTGCGTGGCCGACTGCAAATATTGCGCCTTCTATCGCAAGCCCGGCGACAAGGAGGGTTATGTCTTAAGCCTTGGCGAAATTTTTGAAAAAACCGATGAGCTGATTGCAAAAGGGGGAAGTCTTGTCGCCATGGAGGGGGGGTTCAACCCGGCTTTAAAAATCGACCATTATGAAAATCTTTTTTCTGCCATGCGAAAACGCTATGGGGACAAAATAGAAATTTACGGCCCAACTGCTGTTGAAGTTTTATTTATTGCCAGAAATTCAAAAATCTCTCTCGAAGAAACCTTGAAGCGTCTAAAAAATTCGGGGCTCCGGTGGATTCCCGGAGGCGGAGCCGAAATTCTAACGCCGGAGTGGCGCAAAAAATTATCCCCCAAAAAATATTCGGTGGAACAATATTTGAAAGTCATGGAAACCGCGCAAAAAATGGGGTTTGGCACCACCGCCACCATGGTGATCGGTTTCGGAGAATCTTTTGAGGCCAGAATGGAGCATCTGCAACGAATCCGAGAACTCCAAGACAAAACAAACGGCTTTGCCAGTTTTTTATGCTGGACTTATCAATCCCAAAACACAGAACTCGGCGGCCCTGTCACCCCCAATGAAGATTATTTGAGAACCATCGCCGTATCCCGCCTCTATTTGGACAACATCAAAAAGATTCGGACCTCTCTTTTGACCCAAGGTGTTGGCGGCATCGAGGCCCTGTTATACGGCGCGGATGATTTTGATATCGCATTGGAAGACCAAGTGACACAAAAAGCAGGTGTCAAAATTGAAGAAAACATCGTCAAAATATTGACGAAAGTTCAAAATAAAGGGATAACGCCTGTCAAACGAGAACCTTGGAGGATTTATGGCTCTGCCAACCGATGAACAGATCATGGAAGTTTTAAAAAGTGTTATTGATCCTGAAATTCATATCGACATTGTGAATTTGGGGTTGATCTACGGGTTTGAAAAAGACGAAGACGCGGGCCTTGTAACGGTCCGTATGACTTTGACCAGCCCCGGCTGTCCTTACGGTCCGGAAATTCAAAGACAGACCCATATGGTGGTGGCCGCCCTGCCAGAGGTCAAAAGCGCCAATATCGAGATCACTTTTTCTCCTCCATGGGACCCCAGAACCATGGCAACGGATGAAGCCAAAGATATTTTGGGGATTTTCTGACTTGAAATTTATTATTGGTCGAATCAGATAATTCTGTTAAAATGCCCTCTTCCATTGGGGGATTGTTTGAAAAAAAAGTTCTTTGTCCTTCTTACTCTAGTTCTCTTCTGTCTCACCCCTCTCTTTACGCTTTATGCGGCTGAAGAAGCGGCCCCCGATTTTTCCAAAGGGATGCTTCTTTTTTCAGACAGTAATTACAAAGAAGCCCTCAAATCTTTTGAGCAATCTTACAAAATAGACTCCAAAAGTGATGATACGCTCTACATGCTGGCTTTGACCCAGATGAAACTCGAAAATTATTCAAAGGCCTCGGAACATTTCAAGACCCTCATAGACAAAAATCCCGGCTATACCAAAGCCTATCAAGATTACGGAATCAGCCTCTACATTCAGGGGAAATATCAGGAAGCGATTCCTATTTTTGAAAAGTCTCTCGAATTGGAACCCAAAAATCCGCAACCTCTTTTTTATCAAGGCTTGGCCTATTATTTCAACGGGGACAAAGATCAGTCGTTAAATCTGTTGAATAGGGTTGCAAAAAGTGCCGGTGACACCGGGTTGGGACAAAATGCCCAAAGCTGGATAGAAAAAATCGAGACGGGAGATGTTCCCCTTCTCACGGCAGAAAAAAAATCGAAGTGGAGTCTGGTCGGCGCGGCCTCGTTTTTCTACGATTCCAACGTAAGCCTGGACCCCGATGCGGAAGATGTCGCCGATCTTCAGACCAATCAGGAAGAAATCATGGGGAGCGGCGCTTTGGATGTCCGCTACCGTCTTTTGGAAAAAGGCCCCAGCAAGCTCTATCTTGGCGTAAACGCCTACCAAACCGCCTATGCCGACAAGGTTTTGGCCGATGTCGATATGAACCGCTTTAATTACGGCCGCTACATCGGCGGTGCCGATTGGCACTATCTGATCAGCGAAAAGGTCCAGTTTCGCCTCCCCATTTTCTATTACTACTCCATATTAGGCGCCTCCCGCTATGTGCAGAGCGGTGTCGGGGATGCGGCGGTCGATGTGGTTTGGGATAAAAGCTGGGCCACCACTTTTACGGGGGAAATCCGCAGGGATGATTTTTACGCCAATCCGGGCAACGTCTCCCAAAACAGAGATGCCCTTAAAATGACATTCAGCGGAGAGCAATACTTTTTCTTTCCGCAAAACAGAAACCGTTATCTGAAAATTGGCTACAAATTCGAGGACAACTTTGCCAAAGGAGCCGACTGGGACTATGTGGCCAGTCATATTTTGTTCACGAGCCAAAATCCCCTTTTCTGGAAGCTCAATTTTTTGGCGTTGGCCGATATTATCCCTTTGCGTAAATTCAAGCATGTCGACTCGGTTTTTAATGTGCAGAGGGGCGATTTTTCCTTTACCGCGACCGGAACCCTGTCCAGAGAGCTTGTCAAACATTTGAGTGCCTCTTTGAACTATACTTATTACAAGTCGTCATCCAACATCGCAAGATACACTTATACAAGGCAGCTCGCCGGCTTTACGCTGACGACGGCATTTTAAAATATGAGAAAGTTTGCCACAATTTTTTTGATACTGATCAGTCTTCAGGCTTTTGGCCAAGAGCCGGCGGGAGAGGTGGCCGATTTTGTGGGAGAGGCTTGGGTGCTCTCCGGTGGAGAGAAACACCGCCCATCCCTGAAACAGCCGATTTACGCGGGTGATATTCTCGAAACGAAAAAGAACGGCGCGATCAAGATTCTTTTCAAAGACGACACCCTTTTGACTCTGAAGGAAAATTCCAAAACCATCATCACCGAATACCTGTTTGAGCCCAAAACCAAAAAAAGACGGGCGGTTTTTAATGCTCTTTTCGGCAAAGTCCGGACAGTGGTCGGGCGGTTTTTCGGAAAAGATGAAGTGGTGGAAATCAGAACCCCCACCGCAGTTGCCGGTATTCGCGGAACCGACATTGGGGCTGTGGTGACAAAAAATAAAACCATCTTTTATTGTTTTTCAGGAATATGCGATGTCCATAACATTTCTTTGCCGGAACAAAAAATCGAAATGATGGCCGGCACCTTTACGGAAATCACGCAAAGCGCGGCGCCGATTCCTTTGGCACCCATACCCGAGACAATCGAAACAAACAAAGAGAATATATTCGATATCCCTTTAAGCCAGCAGCCCGAAGCCAAACCGCAGGCATCGGCTGAAACTACGGCAACTTCAGCAGCCGGTGCTGCGGCTGTTGCCTCCTCTGGCTCAACGCAAAGTGCCGGAACACAGGTGGTGCAGACAGCAAGAGAGGAAGTAAACACCCATACCGCATCCACGGCCACCCTTCCTGCCTCTCTAATTTCGGAAACGGAAACACTTTTGAACATTGTCGCCGTCACAAGCCAGGTGGAAGAATTTACGACCAATACGACCCCTGCGACAACAACAACCCAAGGGTTGGAAATAGTCCCTGGCGGAGCTACGGCCGCCACCAATCCCGCGACCATTACGATTACTTTCCCGCAATAAAAGATTGTGAAGAAATCTTTTTTCATCGCATTTGTTATCACCTTATTCATCATCGCCTGCGGCATGGTGTTTTCCCCGGTTTTTCAGACACTGAATGCCAAACTGGTCGACGTCTATTTCAGAATACGCGGCCCCGTTGCGACGCAAAATGACGTCGTCATCGCCGCCATCGATGAAAAAAGCGTTAATGCGCTGGGGCGCTGGCCATGGCCCAGGTCCATCATGGCGAAGCTGGTTGAAAAGCTCTCTGCCTACGGCGTAAAGGCGGCGGGATTTGATATCACCTTTTCAGAACCCACCGCCGAAGATGCAAAACTGGCGGCCGCACTGAAACAATCGGACCATTTTTATCTCGGCTATTTTTTCTACTCCACCCCCGAAGAGATGCAAGAGGCCCATCTCACGCAAAAAGAGACCGATGAAAATGACCGGAGTATTTTCGGCTCCCGCCTCTCCGTTTCAAGCCGCCAAACCGAAATATCGGGGCATACAGTCTATGGGGTTCAGGCCAGTGTCCCCCCCATAGCCGCCGCGGTCCCTGCAAATCATCAGGGATTTTTTAATATCTTCCCCGATGCGGATGGGGTGATTCGCAGAGGACTTTTGGCTTTGGCTTATCAGGGCAATCTCTATCCCTCTTTGGGCCTCCAGCTGGCAAGCCATACTGATGGATTTTCCCCCATTCCTCTTTTGAACACGGCAGGGGTTCTGGAAGGTTTTTCTTTGGGGAACTCCAAAATTCCGGTTAATAAACAGGGAGAGCTTTTTATCAACTACCGCGGAGGGGCGAAAAAATTTCCACATATCAGCGTGGCCGATATTCTTTCAGGCAGGGCCGACCCTCTTTTACTGAAGAACAAAACCGTTCTGATCGGCGCCTCCGCAGTGGGCATCTACGATATGCGGGTAACCCCCATGGATGCCAATTTTCCCGGCGTTGAAATCGGCGCCAATGTGATCGACAACATTTTGAGCGGCGATTTTTTGATTGAAAACGAAACGACGAGGGCCGCCTCTTTTCTGCTGCTTCTTTTTACCGGCCTCTTTTTGGGGCTTATCCTCCCCCGATTCGGCCCCTTAAACAGCCTTTTTGTCTTTTTGGTATTTTTTGCCCTTCTCCTTTTGGGCGGTTATTACGCCTTTGCGCAATACAGGCTTGTTTTGGACAATTTTGACCCTGCCTTTAACAGTATTCTGGTTTTCGGCGGCATCACCCTTTACCGTTATTTCACAGAGGAAAAGGAAAAACGGAAAATCAAAAAGACGTTCCAGCACTATTTGAGCCCAGCGGTCATCAAACACCTGCTCGATCACCCCGAACAACTTCATCTGGGCGGCGACAGAAAAAAGCTGACCGTTTTGTTTTCCGATATCCGCGGCTTCACCTCCGCATCGGAAAAAATGGATCCCGAAAAAATGGTGGCGCTCTTGAATGACTATTTCACGGTGATGACCGATGTGGTCTTTCAATACGAAGGGACCCTCGACAAATACATGGGAGATGCCATCATGGCGGTCTTTGGCGCCCCCCTGGAACAGAAAGACCATGCTTTAAGGGCCTCTCTCACCGCACTGGAGATGATCGACAAACTAAAACTGCACAAAAAAGATTGGTGCCAAAAATACGGTATTCAGGATTTGAACATCGGCATCGGCCTCCATACCGGCGTGATGGTCGTGGGGAATATGGGCTCCAAAAAACGGTTCAACTATACGGTGATTGGCGACAACGTCAATCTCGCTTCACGATTGGAAGGGTTGAACAAAGATTACGGCACCCAAATCATCATCAGCGAAGAGCATTATGAAAAAGTCAAAGGCCATGTTGCCGCCAAAAGATTGGGTGAAGTGAAAGTGAAGGGAAAAGAAAAAGCGACCGTGATTTATGAATTACTCCGCAAGGAGAATGCTTGACATCCCCTTAAAAATCGTTTCTTCTCGCCCGCCGGAAAGGGTGACTCTATGAGCATTCTCGTTGTCGGGTCGGTGGCTTATGACGATTTGGAAACCCCCTTCGGCAAAAGGGAGAGGGTTTTGGGGGGGGCGGCCACCCATTTTTCGGCTTCAGCCTCTTTTTATTCCCCGGTTCAGCTGGTTGGCGTGGTGGGAAACGATTTTAATGAAAAAGAGATCTCTTTTTTAAAACCGCGCGGGGTCGATCTCTCCGGTCTTCAAATCCAGACAAACGGCAAAACGTTTCATTGGAAGGGGCGCTATGGCTTTGACCTTAACGAGGCCCAAACACTGGAAACGCATCTGAATGTTTTTGCCGACTTTAATCCCGTTCTGCCGGAAAATTTCAAAAAATCGTCCTGCGTCTTCTTGGCTAACATCGACCCGGAACTCCAATTGCGCGTGTTGGACCAGATAGAACGCCCCCGGCTGGTCGCCATGGACACCATGAATTACTGGATTACCGGCAAACCGGATGCCTTGAAAAAAATCCTCAAAAAAGTCGAAATTCTTCTGATCAATGAAGCCGAAACGAGACAACTGACGCAGGAGAGAAACCTGGTCAAGGCGGCCAAAAAGATTCAAGGTCTCGGCCCCAAAGTTGTCGCCATCAAACGGGGAGAATACGGGGCTCTTCTTTTTGCCGACAGTTTTGTTTTTTCCGCGCCCGGCTTTCCACTGGAGGATCTGAAAGACCCGACCGGCGCGGGCGACAGTTTCGCGGGGGGCTTTGTCGGTTATTTGGCCAAACACGGCGCCCAAATGGATGCAAAACATCTCAAACGGGCTGTGATTTGCGGCTCGGTGATGGCCAGCTTTCAGGTGGAAGATTTTGGACTGGACAGAATGAGAAATTTGTCTAAAAAAGAGATCAATGAGCGCTTTGAAGCGTTTAAAACATTGAGTCATTTTGAAGAGAATTTAATCGTTTAATCCGCTTTTGCGGGGGGAGAAGAATATGAGCGAAATCATGGTAGTCGCATCAAAGGTCAAAAAGTACATCAAAGAAAAAGCCCAAATGAATACTTCGGGCTCCGCCATGGAGGCCTTGACGAATCTCGTCGCCCGCGCCCTCGATCAGGCCATTGAACACGCCAAAGCCGATGGCCGCAAAACGGTGATGGACAGAGACGTCGGACAATAAATTACAAGAGATTTTCCAGACCTTTGATTTTGAGATACTCCCTGAAGGAGACGGCGTTGATTTTCTGGAATTCAACCCCTCCCTCATAGAGGGGTGCGCCAAAGCGTTGCGGTAAAACCCTCACCCATCGGACCTTTGCGGTGGCACGCACCATCGGGCTTTGGGAAACATCAAGCTCCAGCGTTTCTCCCGTGCGGAATTTTTCCTGCGATCTCAAACAGGCACCCAAAAGAGAGATATCGCGAAACTGGGCTTTGACCCAACCGGCATAACTTTTGCGAAGCTTAAAAACCTCATAAAAGCTCAAACGAACGGCCTTTCTTTGTTCTTTGCCGGAGTGATGATAGGTTTTTTGCGGGCTCTTTCCGCCGGAATATTTTTTATCGTATTCTCTTCTTTTAACCGCATCGCTTAAAACCTCATAGGCCTCGTTTAAAAGCAGAGCCTCTTCGTGGGAGCCCCCCAGGTCTGGGTGTTTCTTCATGATTTTGAGCTGTGTGTAATAAGCTGCTTTGATGATCGCCAAATCGGCCTGGGGAGCCACCTGCAAAATGAGGTAATAATCTCGCAAATCAGCCATAGACGCAGACTAGCAGTGGGACAAAGAGAAGTAAATTTTTATTTACTTATAGATTCGTTTCAGACAGCATGCGCCGCCTATGGGATATTCAAGCGAGCGAAAATCCGGCTTTGCCGGTTTGAGCGAGAGGGGTGCGGGGGGAAGGAGCCCCGAAGGGGCGAGTCAAGGTCTGGCTTTGCCGGACCGCGAAGCATCTGCAAAGCAGATGCGGAGTAAAGACGCTTCCCCCAGATCTAATGAAAGGATCCAAAAAATCATAGCCAACGCCGGTTTTTGCTCCAGAAGAGAAGCGGAAAAATGGATCGCGGCCGGCCGTGTTTTCGTCAACGGCAAAAAAGTGACCGAGCTGGGGACCAAGGCCGATGCCTATCGCGATAAAATCATCGTCAACGGCAAGCCTTTGACCCGTGAAGATAAAAAGGTCTATTACCTCTTTTACAAACCACGCAATGTCATGGTCACCCATCACGATCCGGAAGGGCGCCCCACGGTCTTTGATTATCTCCAAAAAATCGAGAAGCGGGTCTATCCGGTTGGCCGCCTCGATTTTGACTCCGAAGGGCTTTTGCTCTTAACCAACGACGGCGATTTGGCTTATGAACTGACCCATCCAAAATCGAAAGTCCCCAAAACTTATCAGGTCAAGGTGATGGGGATACCTACAGAGGCCCAAATCAAAAAATTGGAGGCGGGCATCAAGCTGGACTGGGGGACGACGGCACCTGCGGCAATTGAGATCACCAAAAAAACCGAAAAAAATTGCTGGATGAAGATCACCCTAACCGAAGGGAAAAACCGCCAAGTAAGAGAGATGGTTGAAAAAATAGGGCTTCACGTCATCAAGTTGCGGCGCATTGCCATCGGGCTCTTCAGACTGGGAGACCTCAAACCGGGGCAATACAAAAAAGTGCATCACAAATAACCGTTGTTTTCAAACCATTCAATGGCCCTCGCGAAGGCGTTTTCTATGGGGCTTTGCGGAAGTCCCAGTTCTTTGACTGCTTTGGCGGGTGAAAAATACATGTGGTGTTTCGCCATTCTCACGGCCCCCAAAGAAACCTTGGGCCGTCTTTTGAAAAGTTTTCCGATTGTCTCACTCCCCACGGCCGCACCCCAAGCCACGGCATAAGGAATGCGCATTTTTGGCGGTTTTCTTTTAGTCAAAGAAGCGATGAGCTCATAAATTGCTTTGAGAGAAATGTTTTTATTTCCCAAAATGTAGCGTTCCCCGGCACGGCCCTTTTGGGCCGCCAAAATATGGCCCCAAGCGCAATCTTCAACATCGATAATATTCAAACCGGTGTCGAGATAGGCCGGAACTCTTCCATTCAAAAAATCGACGATGATTTTTCCGGTGGGGGTCGGCTTCACATCATAGGGCCCAATGGGGGCCGATGGATTCACAATCACCACCGGAAGCCCATTTTCTGCATATTGCAGGGCTACCTGTTCGGCCATGAATTTGGATTTTTTGTAATCGTTATGGAGATCTTTTTGGGTCGGCCAGCAGGTTTCATCGGAGGGTTTTGAGGGATCGTGGGGATATTGAATGGCACCCACCGTGCTGGTATAAACAATCTTGGAAATTTTGGCGGCTTTGGCGGCCTCCAAAATATTGCGCGTCCCATCAACATTGCTCTCATAAAATTCTTTCGGGTTTGGAGACCAAAATTGGTAGCTCGCCGCCACATGATAGAGTTGTTCGCAACCATCGCAAGCCTTGATAAGCGATGTGGGGTCTCGCAAATCGCCATAAGCCAGCTCAACATCCAAATTTTTAAGATTTGCCAAATCGCTAGACGAGCGGACCAACGCCCGCACCTTGAAACCCTGTTTGAGCAACAGCCGCACCAGATTGCCGCCGATAAAGCCGGTGGCCCCCGTAATAAGAACTGGATAACCCATTGATTTTGGGTACCTTATTCTAGGCAAAAAAACTAGCAACTTTTTTGGAGAGATGACGATAACAATAACAAGATAACAAAGGAGGATTTTATGGGATGTGAACCACGATGGATCGCTTCAGGAGTCATCAACTGGCTGACGAGCAACCCTGAAGAAACAGCTTATGTATCAGCTTATGTATCGATCCAAGATCTTAACGCTGAAATGGATACCAACACAGCAGAGGTTGTCATTGATGATGATCCATCCAACGGTCTTACAGTCGAGCAGAACGGTTACTCTTTCACTCTTGTGAGCAACGGGAACGATTCATATCATTGGAGAGATAGAGAGGGCAATGATGCCTCTTGGTCCTCTTTCTATTCCGCCTTTGCTCCAACGGCTGTTGCTTTTGTATCAAGCCGGAACGGTTCTTTGCGAATGGTCTATATGGAAACAGAAGTGGGCGTTGAAGCGTTCAAAGTTTTTGATTCGTCGCTTTAATTCTTTGTCGATATTATTTACAAAAAAACTAGCAACTTTTTTGGAGTCTCGCCAAAAAATAAAACCGTCAAAATTCCGAGGGAACGTCCCCTCATAATTTTGACGGTTTTGTTATGATGAGGGCTTCGTCCTCTCTTTCAAAAGCTCCATAAAATAGCGGTATTTTTCCAATGCCCCCTCTTTTTTGGACCAACGCTCGATCTCTTTCATGTCGATATGCTTTGTTTTACAAATCATGATGGCTTGCTCTAATGATTGCCGATCGTTCCAGTGGTAAAAAGCGGCCAGTCGATCTTTGACACTATCCACGGGCCTTAAAAGTCTCAAACTTCCATATTTATTTTTAATGACCGCCGTTTTGGTTACGAATTCCTCTCCCACGGTCAAAGGAGAGGGTGGAAACTCGACAAAATAGGAACAAGCAGATTTTCATAATGTCGATGGTGTTCCATCCGCTCGAAATCCAACTCCTTCATAACAGGATCGATCTCTTGGAGAGAATAGTCTGGCATGACAAAATCAAGATCACGCGACACATATTGGTTATCTGAGTAAATACTCACACAAGCTCCCCCGCTTAAAACAACGGAGATTCCATTATTTTTTAAATGATTACAAACAGCGGCCCCTATTTCTGCAACCGTCATCTTCTTCCAATTCAATTTTTTCATAGGGGTTTTCCTCGCCGCCGAGGACGCAAGCGAGGAGTGTAAAAGTGGTTTCTTATTTCGGGGGGTATTGATTGCAATAGCTTTTCAATGATAGCGGGGATTGAATTGATAAACGAGTGTGCGATCCCGCTCACGGCAAACCAAAATAGAACCCTCTTCCAAAAGTTTTAATTGCAACTGGACTGATCTTAAAGGGAGATCCAGCTCCCTCCTCATCTCCTGCGCATATCCCTCTCCATACGTGTAGAGATAAAGGAGGACTTTTTCCTTGGTCTTATTGCCAAACAGGGCTTCTAACATGAGGAAAGACTAACATAGTTAGTCGTGACGACTCAAGTCTTTAGTTTTTATATCCCCCTCTTTAATTTTTCATAGAAATGTATTGACTGGCATCAAATTTCCGGTAAAATTGATGCCAATGTATACACGGCTTCTAACTCCGCCAAAAACATCAGTATTTCTCTTTGGTCCTCGCGGAACCGGCAAATCAACTTGGATTCGGGACCATTTTAAAAATGTCCCCTATTACGATCTCTTAAATACCTCCGAGGCACTGCGACTTAGCAAAGAACCCGGCCTTCTTTATAAAGAGCTCAAAAATTTGCCTAAAAATTCATGGGTCGTCATTGATGAAGTCCAGAAGGTTCCCTCTCTTTTGGATGAGGTGCACCGGCTGATAGAAGAGTATCAGTTGAAATTCATTCTTTCCGGCTCCTCGGCCCGCAAACTTAAAAAAGGGGGCGTTAATCTGCTGGCAGGCCGTGCCAGACAAGAACATCTATACCCGCTCGTCTCCGCAGAAATGGAATTCAAATTTGATATTCATGAAAAAGTGGAGTTGGGAACGCTTCCGATCAGCGTCACCAGCGAAGATCCCAAAGCCTATCTTGCAACCTATGTTGAAACCTATCTGAATGAAGAAATTAAAGCAGAAGCTTTGGCAAAAAATATCGGGAATTTTGGGAGGTTTCTTGAAATTGCGGCAAGACAAAATGGGCAAGTGACCAATATTTCTTCTATTGCGCGCGACGCCCAAGTTCATCGCCCAACCGTTCAGGGATATTTTGATATTTTAACCGACACTCTCATCGGCTCATGGCTACAATCTTGGAAACTCAAGAGAGCCACAAAACAAATAGCCCATCCAAAATTCTATTTTTTTGATTCGGGTGTTGTAAGAGCTTTGTCAGGACGACTCCCCTATCCCCCTTTGCCTGAAGAAACGGGATTTCTGCTGGAAACTTTTTTGGCAAATGAGCTGCGCGCCTATTTATCTTATTCCAAAAAACATTTTCCCCTCTTTTTTTGGAGTAGCCACGATCAAGTTGAAGTCGATTTTTTTCTGGAAACAAACAAAGGTTTTCTTGCAATAGAATGCAAGGCCTCCGCAAAATGGGATAACCGATTCAACAAAGGGCTCAACAGAATTAGGGAAGAACTAGGAGCCACCAAGGTACAATGCCTTGGAATCTACCTCGGCGAAAGGCCTTTGAGCCTAGACCATATTCAGATCCTACCCGCCATGCAATTTCTCAAGGCCCTTTGGGCCGGAGACATCATTTCTTAGCAAGCCCATTTTGACTTGAAGAAATCGACGGTGGCGGCGAGGCCTTGTTCAAAAGTGGTGGTGGCTTCCCAATTCAAGTCTTTTTTGGCTTTGGCGGCGGAGGCGACTTTGCCGCCGAAATCGCCCGGGCGGGCCGGCAAAAATTCAACCTTTACTTTGTCTTTGCCCAAAAGATTCTGGATCGATTCAGCTACACGACGAACCGTAATTTTTTCGGGGCCTTCCAAATTATAGACCTGATTTTTAGCGCAATCTTGCATCGCCAAAACGTGCGCCTTGGCCATGTCTTTTACATAGATGAAATTGCGGTACTGCTCTCCCTCACCGGTGATGGTGAGCGGCTGGCCATTGAAAGCCTTCTTCAAGAAGATCGGAATCAACAGCTCCTCACGCATGCGGGGGCCATAGGGAATCCCGTAGCGCAAAATGGTGAAGGGAAGATTATAGAGCTGTGCGTAATTATGAAAAAGCATTTCGGCCGCGATTTTGGTTGATGTATAAATATGCCCCGCCGCAGGCAGATAAAACGGGGAATCTTCGGTGATCGGCTCCGCCTCTTTGGAGCCGTTATAAACCCAAACGGTCGAGGCAAAATAGACCCGTTTAGCATTATGCACGCGGGCGGCTTCCAAAACATTCACCGTCCCTTTCACATTCAAATCGGTGCAATAGACCGGATATTTATGGGCGTAATTCACATTGGAAACCGCGGCGATGTGGTAGATATGTTCCGCCCCTTTGCAGGCTTCCAAAACCGAAGCAAAATCCAACAGATCGACATCTTCATATTTGACATCGGTACGGTGCGGTTTGCAGTGATAATCCAAAATGGTCACTTCATGCCCTGCTTCGAGCAGACCATCCACAACATGAGAACCGATAAAGCCGGACCCGCCGGTCACCACCACCTTAGCCATAAAAAGCCTCCTTGAGACTCGCCACCACATGTTTTGCCTCGTCCATGGTCATGCTCGGAAAAATGGGGAGACAGATATGCCGGGCGCACAGGTCATCGGCCGCCGGAAAAGTGCCTGCGCTCCACGCCGCAAAAACCGGCTGTTTGTGGAGCGGCATTTCATAAACCTCGCCGGTGAGGCTGACCCCTGTTTTTTCCTTGAACCCTTTTTTGAAACCGGCGCGATCATTCATTTTGTTGGGAATAAAAATATATTTGTAATAATTTGAAAAACTCCCTTCGGGAACTTTCAAAATCCTCCCAAATTCGCAATTGGAGAGTTCGGCATTATAAAAACTGCCGATCGCATCGCGCTTCGCCAAAATTTCTTTCAATCGGCGGATCTGTGCCAAGCCAATGGCGGCATGCGGTTCACTCAAACGCCAGTTGTAGCCCATCTTGCCGTGGGTATTGGTCAAAAAAGAGGTCTTTCCCTGATCGCGATAGAGCTGGGCTTCGTCATAAATTCTTTTATCATTGGTGACAATCATCCCCCCCTCGCCGGAGGTCATGACTTTGGTGGGATAAAAAGAAAAACTCCCCGCGATGCCGAATGTGCCGGCATGCTTGCCATTCAATTTAGAGCCGTGCGCGTGGGCGGCATCTTCAAAAAGCCACAACCCCTTCTTTTTGCACCAATCGGCGATTTCTTCTGTTTGATATGAAATGAGCCCGGCAATGTGCACTAAAACCACGCCGGCGGTCTTCGGGGTCAATCTTTTTTCCAACAATTCCGGAGAAACGGCAAAGGTTTCGGGATTCATGTCGACAAAAACGGGATTCGCTTGCGCGTGGACCACCGCCGCCGCCGTCGCAAAAAAAGTGTTCGTCGGGACCAAAACATCTTTTCCAGCCACATCAAGAATGCGCAACGGAATTTCAATGGAAGAGGTGCCGGAATTGACGGCCACCGCGTACTGCGTGCCGACAAAAGCGGCAAATTCTTTTTCAAACTCTTTACCGAGGGCCCCCAAAGTGAGCATGCCGGTGGAAAGCATCTCTTTTATTTTGCCCGCCACCCACTCTTTATCCTCTTCCGGAAAATACGGTTTTACCGGCGGGACATTTATTTTAAGTAAGTTGCTCATCGATCATCTCCTTTGGTTCTTCCGGCACCGCCGCCGTGGCGATCGCCCAAGAACGCATTAAAAACAAAACGCCAACGGAAATCAAAGCAATGCCGACCCAGCGGTTGAAAGGGATGGATTCCCCAAGATAAACATTGGCCAACAGGGCGACAAAAACATACTCTACGGCATTCATCGGAACGGCCCAGCTGACATCGGCCCACGAAAGCACCACCAGCCAGAGCAGAAAATAGGCCAGCTCCAAAAAGATGCCGGTAACTACCCACGGATTGGTGACGGAATCAACAAAATAATGAAACAAAGCGGAGAATTGATACTCCTGCAAAGGGCCCACCGCCTGCATCCCCTTGGAAAGCATCAAATTGCCGAAACCGGCGCAGATTAGGGCTAAAATAAGCGCAAAAGTCGCTTTAAACATGGCCGCTCCAAGACTGCATTAAAAAAATCACCCCCAAAACAATCAACCCGATTCCGATTATTCGATTCACGTCGAGTTTTTCTTTCAGATAGAAAACGCTGGCCGCCGCCACAAAAACATATTCCACCCCGTTCATCGGCAAAGCCCAGCTGACATCGGCCCAAGAGAGAACCACGAGCCATAAAAAGAAATAAAGGGTGCTCATGACAATCCCCAGCCAGATGTATCCATTGATAATCGCCCTGCCGAAAAAAATGGCAACACTTTTGGGATGATATCTGTCGAGCGCGCCGATTTTTTTCATCCCCTTGCCAAAAAAAATGTTGCCGATGCCGGCAAAGAGCATGGCCATACAGAGTACAATGAAGGATTTAATCATGGGACCGGAACATATCGCTAAAAGTCGTCAGTTGAACATCATATTTTTTGAGGAGTTCTTTCAGCTTTGGATCCATCAAGGCTTTAAGCTCTTCGACATGCCGATAGTTCGGCATCGTTTTTTGCAAAATGCCGGTCGTTGCCGTTGCCGGATGGCAATAGATTTCGGTAATGCCTTTATCTAACTTTGGAATAATCCGCTCCCAGGCTTGCAAATTCATTTTACCGCTCTCCGATAAACCAAAAATCATGTCATTATGATAAATATCCGCCTTATCCAAAACCCGTCTCGTCCTCAAAACCCACGGTAAACGGACTGCTTTAATTCCATATTCTTTCGCTAACTTCACCACTATTTTCAAAATACTCGGATGAATGTGGAGATGATTATGGCTGTTCAGATGATCCATTTTCAAACCGGTGGCCAAAAATTTTTCAATCTGGGCCTGACATTCCATTTCAATCTGTTTTTGAATTTTGCGGCTGAAAAAATAGCGGATGCCGCTCCAGACAATCGCATTTGAAAACCGCCCCTCTTTATCAACCAAATTGGGGATTTTCTCGTGCGGCAAAACAGAGCGCCCCTCCACCAGTGTCAAATGGAGCCCTATTTTTAATGCCGCATTGGCTTTGGCCAGACCGATCGCCTCGTCCGTGGCCTCTTCTCCCATCATCAGACTGGCACAGGTCAAAATCCCCCGTGTGTGCGCCCGCACCACCGCCTCATTCACCTCACGGCACAACCCAAAATCATCGGCGGTAATAATCAACCGTTTCATGTTCATGGGACTTCCACCATCCTCCCCTTCTGGATGATAAA
The DNA here is from genome assembly GCA_030688705.1 of Deltaproteobacteria bacterium. Classification (GTDB taxonomy): domain Bacteria; phylum UBA10199; class UBA10199; order SPLOWO2-01-44-7; family SPLOWO2-01-44-7; genus JAHFSU01. Next base: position 3,487 of record JAUYJH010000036.1, on the reverse strand, counting down.
TTCTCGGCCCTTCCAGTAGGTTTTGCGTTTCACAAAACTGGCGAACCAGACAAAAATTCCCAGAATGTCGCGAAAAGGGAGAAGCCATGTTGATTTGAGGCCGTCCCAATCTTTTAAATAAAGCGCATTAGCCCAAGCGGTCGCAAAACGGATTCCCAAAGTGACGGCCAAAACGAAAGGCCACCATGCACCACCAAAGAGAGCATAAAGCAAGGCAAACGGCAGCCCGCGAATCAGCAATGTAAAAAAGAAGCCGATGCCGTTGGCCGCCCGCGTATTTTGGTCCCAATAGACCTGATGGCGCCACCAATCCTTGAAATGTTTCAAATCAACGCCGGTGTTGGCAACATAGGGCGAAAAATAAATCTGAAAGCCGGCTTTTTCCACACGCCGCCCCAATTCAAAATCTTCCACCAGATAATGGGCGAGGGGTTCCAAGCCGCCGATTATTTCCAATACCTCGCGGCGAATCGCCTGCGATGCGCCGGGGCAGGCAATCGAGGCCTTGGTGACCAGAGCAAAAACCATCGCGGGGACAAAATCGGCGTTGAAAGACAATAGCTCCAAGGCCTCCGGAATATTGCAGGACTTCCAAGCCTTATATAATGTGCAGGAGACGCCAACCTCTGGATTTGCCAGAGGCGCCGTGACGGTTTTGAGATAATCAGGTTCCAAAAACATATCGCTGTCGGAAAAAACCAAAATCTCCCCTTTGGCTTTTTTACTTCCGTTCAAGATATTGACCAGCCGCCCATTGGGCCCCGCGGCCGAGGTATCAACCACAATTTCGATTTTTTTCTCCGAAAATTCGCGCTGAATGCGTTCGACCGTGGAGAGTGCCGGGTCATCGGCGCGCTGGAAGGAATAAATCACCTCGTAATCAGGATAATCCTGCAGACAGGCCGTTCTCAAATTTTCATAAAGATTTTTTTCAAGGCCGTAGACGGGCTTGATGAGGGAACGTCCCCTGTGACAAAAGAGGGACATACACACCGACGTTGCCAACCAATAGCCGCAGGCGGCGATGACAGGAATCAGCAAAAAATAAATCATTTGGAGTTATTCTGGGCCAGCCGGCTGTGTTTCATCCCATACCCGAAATAGATCAGAAGCCCAAGGCCCAGCCAGATCAAAAACCGATACCAGGTCAAAACAGGGAGGCTGATCATCAAATACACGCAAAATACGATTCCCAAAACGGGGATCAGCGGCACAAAGGGGACCCGAAACGGGCGCTTGAGATTGGGGTCGGTATAACGCAAAACCAAAACACCGCCGCAAACAAGCACAAAAGCAAACAAAGTGCCGATGTTGGTCAGCTCCGCGGCGGTGCCGATATCAATAAACGCCGCAAAAGAGGCGACAATAATGCCCGTCATAATCTGCGTTCTATAGGGCGTTTTATATTTCGGATGGATTTTGGAGCCCCAAGGCCAGATGAGGCCGTCGCGTGACATCGCAAAAAAAATCCGCGGCTGACCCATCAATAAAACAATCAAGACACTGGTCAAACCGGTCACGGCGCCCGCCGAAACCAGAGCCGCCCCCCAGTGAAACCCCATTTTTTGAAGCGCATAGGCAATGGGGGCTGGCAGGTTGAGTTCCGTGTAGCTGACCACTCCCGTTAAAATAGCGGCAACCGCAATATAAAGAATGGTGCAAACCACCAGAGAGGCAATGATACCGATCGGTAAATCGCGTTTCGGATTTTTGGCCTCTTCCGCCGCGGTGGAGACGGCATCAAACCCGATGTAGGCAAAAAAGACGATTGCCGCTCCGGTGATAACACCGCCAAAACCAAACGGCATAAATGGGTGCCAATTGGCCGGATCGACCCTTGAAAAACCGATCGCGATAAATATCAAAACGGCGGCAATTTTCACAAAAACCATGACCGATGTCAGCTTGGCGCTCTCTTTGATGCCCACTGTCAGCAAAACAGTCAGCGCCAAAACAATCAACGCCGCCGGAAGGTTGATAATCGCCCCCGGCACAGCTCCGGGCGCCGCAGAACACCAGACAGGCAGTTCCAAGCCGACCGTTTTTAAAACGCTGACCACATATCCCGACCAGCCGATGGCCACGGCAATGGAGCCGACCATATATTCCAAAACAAGATCCCAGCCGATAATCCAGGCAAAAAATTCTCCCAATGTGGCGTAAGAATAACTGTAAGCCGAGCCCGAAATGGGAATAAGGGCCGCGAACTCCGCGTAGCAAAGCGCCGTAAAAATGCAGGCAAACATTGAAATAACAAAAGACAAAATCACGGCGGGTCCCGCGAATTTTGCCGCAGCCACGCCGGTAATCACAAAAATGCCGACACCGATGATGCCGCCAATGCCGAGGCAGGTCAGATCAAACGCGGTCAGACTTCTTTTTAGTTGGGTTTCATGACTCGCTTCCAGAAATTCCTGGATGGCTTGAATCGTTTTTCTTCTGAAAAGTCTTTTCATTGAAACTTGGGGCTTGCAATGCAAGCGGGTGAAATGCTAAGCAGAGTGCTCAAGTTTTGCAAACATAATCTTTTAAGGAGGATTTATGGCAGAAAAGAAAAAGGCGTTCGGCGGTTACACCATCTCTTTCAAGGGATGCACCGACAGCGTTGAAAAGGTCTTTGGCTCAGCCCCCATAGCACCCAGCCAGATGACAAAAAAGATCTGGGATTACGTAAAGAAAAATAAATTATCCAAAAAATAGGACACGATTGAGTGTCATTGCGAGGCCGAGCTAGTCGAGGCTGAAGCAATCCAGATTGTATGCCATCTTTCGACATCGTCTCCCAAGTCAACCGGCAGGAGGTGGATAATGCTGTCCATCAGGCGATCAAAGAAATAACCACCCGGTACGACTTCAAGGGGTCCAAAAGCAAAATCACCGTTGATAAAGACGGCATTCACTTGTTGTCCGATGATGAATTTAAAATGAGGGCGGTGATCGATATTCTGAAAGGCAAACTGATCAAACGGAATGTCGATTTAAAATCGGCCGAGTTCGGCAAAATCGAGCCGGGCCACGATGGTCTTGTCAAATGTCTTGTCAAAATCATTGCCGGCATTGACCAAGAAAAAGCCAAAGAACTGATCAAAATGATCAAGGGCTTTAATTTAAAAGTCCAAGCCGCCATTCAAGAAGATCAGTTGCGCATTACAGGAAAGCAAAGAGACGATCTCCAATCGGTGATCGCCTCTTTGCGGACTGCCAATTTCTCCATCCCCCTGCAGTTTATCAATTTTAGGGAATAACCTCTTAAGCAACTTTTAACTCCTTTCTGCCGATAACTATAGTGAGAGGAGAGCCTATGGCAAGAAGGATTTGCCTGATATTATTGATGATTTCGGTCTCTTTGGCCCTGTTTGGAGCCCCCCTTATGGCCAATAATACCGATACAGGCCGCTACGACACCGACGACACCGACTTCTGCTAACCCCTGCTACCTGGTAGTGCTACCTGGTAGTGCTACCAGGTAGCGCAAAATTGGATACGG
>JAUYJH010000027.1 GCA_030688705.1 Deltaproteobacteria bacterium | reverse complement strand
AAAAGAGGGACCGGCTAAATGCCCATCGGATGGATGGTGTGGTGCTGGACCCAAGAGCCTCCGTCACCCCCAAAGCCCCGCCGTTTCCTCCAATTTTTCCCCGCTGGAATTTCAGAAAAAACTTCAAGATAAACAGCTTATCGCTTCAAAAAAATCAGCGCCGTTGGGTGAAAGAGAGGCTTTTTTTCTATGAGGGGGCCGCCCGATTTTGGAGGCATTTTTTGAAACGAGAAAACATCAAAGTCTACGTGACATGGATGAAATATGATGCCCAACATTGTCCTTTGGCGGAGGCATTAAGAGAGACCGGCGGTGTCCTGGCAGTCTTTCAAAGGGCCCTTGATGTGACCCCCTTTATTGAAACCCAAGTGGATACGGATATCTATTTTGGATATTCCAAATGGACGGGGGAAGTGGAAAGGCAAGTCGGTTCCAAAATCCCTTATTTTATTGTTACCGGGTACCTTGGCGACCATCGTTTTGAACTATTGAAACCACAGGCTCAAGAAGTACGCGAAAAGCTTTTGGGAGCTGGGGCAAACCATATTCTCTCATTTACGGATGAAGGTTCTTCTGATGATGCCCGCTGGTATACCGATCACGCCCATGTTCGTGAGGATTATGCCTTTCTTCTGGAAAAGATTTTAAAAAACAAACATTTAGGTTTGGTTCTGAAGCCAAAGATTCCAAGTTCTTTAAGGCACCGTTTGGGTCCTTTGGTCCCCCTTTTGGAGGAGGCTTTAAAAACGGGGCGTTGTTATCTGTATGAAGATGGCGATGTGATGGGGAGTTATCCTCCTGCGGTCGCGGCCCTTTCGGCAGATATCGCGATTCACGGGTATTTATCGGCACCCACGGCCTCTTTGGAAACGGCGCTGGCAGGAGTTCCCACCCTTTTGATGGATCGGGAGGGGTGGCATTCGAGCCCATTGTATGCTTTAGGCAAAAACAAGGTTATTTTTAACGATTGGGATTCTTTATGGGAAGCCGTTTCAAGCCGCAAACAAAATAGGGAGGGAAATTCTCCTTTGGGAGATTGGTCTCCTCTCATAGGAGAGATGGATCCGTTTCGGGATGGGAGAGGGGCGCAAAGAATGGGAACTTATCTCCACTGGATGATGGAAGGTTTTAAAGAAGGCTGGAATAGAGAAAGGGTCCTTGCATATGCCGCCGAAAAATACGTTAAGGCATGGGGGCAAAACAAAGTTATTTCCATATGAATGCTTTGGTTCAAAATCAACGGCCGAATACTTTGTTTTATTGGTTTTTTTCCTTATTCACTTTTTTTGTGGTTTTTCAGTTCCTTTTTCCGGACATGGAGAGAATGATAATGTGGGGAGAAGCATTTGTGTTGGCGCTGATTCCCATGAGCCTGACTGTTCCCTATAAAACTGATTTTCAGAAAAAAATCATCAACTCTGTTTATATCTGGATTTTTTTTGGCGCTTTCTACGGCATTTTGTTGTCTTATTCCGTTTGGAAAGAAGAAACCGTTTTTTATTATCTATTGCGTCATTTGTGTTTTTTTTATTATGCCCTTTTCTTTTTTATAGGCTACAAATGGGGGGACTTGCTGCTGGAGTGGTTGGGGAGATTTTTTGTCCCCCTGATCGCCTTCACTATTTTTAAAACATTTTTCATCCATGGTGTCGGTATTAGTATTTCTATGTGGATGGGTCTGTTATGGATGGCTATCCTGAGAAAGAGGAACAGCCAAGGAACTTTTTTGACGGGAGCGCTCCTTCTTGTTTTGTTTCATTATATTTGTGGGAGCGGCTCTACGAAAATAATTGCCTATTTCTTCTTGCTGTGCCCCGCTTTTCTCTTTTTTCTAAAGGTGTGGAACAGGAGTACGCAAGTTTGGTATGTTTTTCAAAGGCTTATTTTCAGGGTTTTGCTTGTTGTTTTATTGTGTGCCATTGTGTGGGTAACCATCCGTTTTGGAAGTCTTTTTTTTGAAATGGTATCCGTCGGCAATGCTATCGAAGACTTTACGCAGTTTGGCGGCCGGGGTTCCACCTTGAATCCCATAGAGGATTTTGTCGACATTAACGCAGGGTGGCGCATCGCTTTTTGGGTTTATCTTTTGTATCGTTTTATCAGCCATCCCCTTGGAATTGGACTGGGCACCCCGTTATTTGATCCGCAGGTCGCCTATTTTTTGCACATGCCCTTGATCACCGGCGCGGAATACGTGGTGCCTGCCCATAATTTTTTCATTACCTTTCTGGTGCGTCTGGGGATCCCCTTTTTATTATTGTTTGTCTGGATGGCTTTTTGGTCGGGTCGCATGGTTTTTAAATATTTAAGGCAGGTGCATTTCAATCCCCTAAAAAATCCGGAAAGCCGGCTCGTTTTTGCGAGTCTGATGGTTTTTTCCATTGCTTTCTGGATGGCCTTTTTCAATGCGGTTCTGGAATCCCCCCTTTATGCATGGTCTTTTTGGCTGACATTCGGTATCTTTATTCGTTTCTGTGGCGATTATGTCTCTAAGAAAGATGCCGTGATATTATGAAGAAGATTTTGGCTCTAGTTCCTTTCCCCCCCCCTTTTTCAGGCCAAGAGATAGCTTCGAAAGCACTTTTTGAAAATTTGAATTTGGGTCAAAAGGGGGGGGTGCGCATTCTTCCCAGCAATATTCGATCCCGCAATGAAGAAAGGGGCCGTCTTGATTTAAAGGGGGTTGTGAGTGCGGTGATGTTTTTGGGGAGATTGTCTTATGCCTCCTTTTTTTTTCGCCCGCATGGGGTTTATTTTCTTTTATCACAATCGAGAATGGGTTTTTTGAGGGATTTTTTTGTCATTCTTATCGCACGGATGGTTAGGGCCTCTGTTTTTGCCCACTATCACGGCAGTAATTTCGGCAGTTTTTATGATCAACAATCTGCGGCTTACCGATGGTTGATTCGGTTTGGTTTAAATCGGGTTGCTTGCCTGATTATTCAGGTGAGACATTTGGAGAAGGTTTTTTACGCCATGGCTCCCCGTACACCCGTTCGCATTTTATATAACGCACTTCCGCTGGATATTCTTGAAAGACCCCCAAAAGAGAAAAAAAACGGGGCTGAAAAGGGGATTTCTTTCTTATTTATCAACCACATCTGCTTTACAAAAGGATTTTACGATCTCATTCTAGCCTTTGAAGATTTGTGCCAGGAAAGCCGTGACGTCTCGTTGCTCGTGGCAGGGGATTTTATTTTGAATGCCGCAACGCAGAGCGAATTTCTGTCAGGGGAGGCGAAAAAGTTTTATCGTGATCATCATATCGCGATTCATAGTAAGATCATCAACTTTTTGAAAGATGATCATCCAAATGTAAAATTTTTTGGCTTTGTCAATGATGCAGAAAAAAAGAGCCTTTATGAAACGGCCGATATTTTTGTCCTCCCCTCTTATACCGAGGGGCTTCCGTGTGCGGTTTTGGAAGCGATGTCTTTTGGTCTGCCGCTTGTTACCTCTCCGGTGGGTGCCCTTCCGGAGATATTGCGTGAAGGGGAGAATGTTTTGTTTGCAAAAGCCGGAGACAGAAAAAGTCTCGTTGGACAGCTGAAACGCCTGGCGGAAAATCCCTCTTTGAGGAAGAGTATGGGGGAGACGAATTACCGCTTGACTCGCTGTTGCTTTAGACCCGAGATCATTCAGAAGGAATTTTCGGATATATTATTTCGTTTTTTGGAAAAGGAGATCCCTTGAAAAAGAAACAATTACTCATTGCCGGCGGCGCCGGGTTTATCGGTTCCCATTTTTGTGATCATTTTTTACAAAAGGGGGATTGCAGGGTTCTTTGCGCGGACAATCTGATTACGGGGCAGGAGAAAAACATCGCCCATCTTTATTCCAACCCCGATTTTTGTTTTTTGAAACAGGATGTCATTGAATCTTTTGATGTCCCTGGAGAGATCGACTTTGTTTTAAATCTGGCATCTCCTGCCAGTCCTGTGGATTACCAGAGATACCCGATAGAGACACTGAAAGCCGGTTCCTTTGGGACATGGAATCTTCTGGAGTTGTCCGCAAGGAAGAAGGCCGTTTTTTTGTTGGCATCGACTTCGGAAATTTATGGAGACCCGCAGGTTCATCCTCAAAAAGAGGATTACTGGGGAAACGTCAACTCGGTTGGACCCAGAAGTTGTTATGATGAAGCCAAACGTTATGCCGAAAGCCTGACATTGTTTTATCATCAGCAATACGGCGTGCCCGTTCGCATCGCGCGCATTTTCAATACTTACGGGCCGCGCATGCGTTTGAATGATGGAAGGGCTCTCCCCAATTTTATGACGCAGGCTTTACAAAACGAGGATCTCACCGTTTTTGGAAAGGGCTTGCAGACACGCAGTTTTTGTTATGTGGAAGATATGGTTTTGGGTTTGGAAAGACTCCTGTTTTCAGGAGAAACAATGCCGGTCAATTTGGGAAATCCCGAAGAGATTCCAATTATCGATTTTGCGCAGACAGTGATCCGGTTGACAGGCTCCAAAAGCGCCATCACGTACCGGCCCCTTCCCAAAGATGATCCGATGTTGAGACGGCCGGATATCTCAATGGCCAAAGAGCTTTTAGGGTGGGTTCCCAAAATTGGTTTGGAGGAAGGGTTGAAAAAAACAATTCCCTATTTTGCGGAGAATGCTAAAAATGTCTTATAGCGTTTTGATTCCCACGTTGAATCGATCGTCCATTCTTTCGAATTGCCTACGGGCAGTGGCAGAACAAACAGTGCCGCCAAGCGAAGTCATCGTTATTGATCAAAGCGATGGTAAGGATACGGAGGAGATTTTCAGTCTTTGGAATCTCTCCGTGCCGAGTCTGAAAAAAAAATACATTCATCTTCCCGTGAAATCGCTGGTAAAAGCAAGAAATGCTGGCATTGACGCTGCCACCGCTGATTTTGTTTGGTTTTTGGATGACGATGCCTCTGTAAACCCCGAATTTGCCCATGCGATTTTGGAGATTTTTGAAAAAGACACGGCAGTGCGCTACGCCGGGGGAGTTGGGCGCATCATGAATTGCAGGAGCCAAAGGAGCTTTTTTCATAAACTTTTTCTGCTGCCGCATGATGGAGACGGCCGGTTTTTGCCCAGCGGCATGCCGACGTATCCGCATCGGATGGAGACCTTTTGTGAAACGGAATTTTTGTCGGGCGGGGAGACTTTCTGGCGGCGGAGTATTATCTCCCGATATCGCTTTGATGAACGCCTGATCGGCTACGGCCACGGGGAAGATGTGGACGTCTCCTATCGGATTTCCAGACAGTACAAAAATTTTTATCAGCCCAAGGCCCGTTGTTTTTTGCAATCCCAGCCGTTGGATGACAGACTGAAAAAAGATTCTTTGCGCGCTTTTCGGAGCGCATGGATTCAGAACTTTTACTACTTGACTCGGAAAAACGATATATCCAGGTTGGCTTTCTTTTGGTGCGTGTTGGGATATTGTATAAGAGATTTTGTTCGTCTCGATTTCTCTTCTTTTTTTGGTGACTGTCAGGGTTTAAAAAATATTTTTTTGCGGCGCATTGAAACGGTGGAAAGGCTATGAACATTCTTTGTCTGGGCGGGGGGCGATTTTTGGGGCCCGTTGTGATTGACCAACTGTTGCGGCGGGGTCACGGCATTACCGTTTTGAATCGGGGAAGACACCCGGTGAACTACGCAGGTCCTGTACGGCATATCAGGGCCGATCGTCATGAGCCGTTACCTTGGCTTGGAAGTTTTGACGTCGTCATTGATACCTGTGCTTATCGGGCGGAGGATATTCAGAGTCTTTTTGAAAGGGTCTCCTTTGGATTTTATCTTTTTGTCAGCACCGTTGCCGTTTACAAAAAAACAGACTGTTTTCCTCTGATAGAGGATGTCTCTCCAATTGGAGAATGGCCTCTTTGGGGAGAATACAACCGTGGCAAAGTGGCGTGCGAAAAATTTCTAGCCCAAAGCGGTAAAGCGTATGCGTCCGTTCGTCCGACAAACATTTTGGGGTCAAACAATCATATTCCAAGGGAGATGTTTGTTTATGAGCGATTGGTTAAAGGACTTCCCATTATTTTACCGGGAAACGGGGAAGCTTTGGTCCAATTTGTTTTTGTCGACGAGGTGGCCAGGCTGGCGGTCCTTCTGGCGGAGGGAAAAATAAGGGGGTGCTTTAATGCCTGCGGCGATGAAGTGGTGACACTAAAGGATTGGGTTCAAAAGATATCGGCGATTGCGGGAGTCCGGCCCCACCTTCAGTTTAATCCGGACACAGACGGCCTGGCTCACCGTGTCGATGAATTCCCGTTTCCCAACGAAAATATCATTTGTAGCAACGCAAAGGCCAAAAAAGCGGGCATGGTTTTCAGAAATCTGTGCGCGGGCTTAAAGAGTATTGTACCCTAGCAAAAGTTTGACCACCTTGTTGGAGACGTTCGTCTCCAGGTATTCCTTCGGCGGCGTCCACCGCCATTCTTCCTGTTTCGTTGTCTGTACGGTTTTAATGATGGATTCGGGGTTCAGACCCGTCAAGACATTACTGCCGCATTCTATGGTCTCGGGCCTTTCGGTAACTTCGCGCAGAGTAACGCTTGGGATTTGTAGAATGCAGCACTCTTCCTGAACGGTGCCGCTGTCGGTGGCCACGCAAAAAGCGTTTTTTTCGAGATGGACGAAATTGAAGAAGGAAAGGGGACTTACGAATGTGACAGCCGGCTTTTTCGTGTCGAGCCGGAATAGTTCCATCTTATTGCGAGTGCGCGGGTGCGTGCTGCAAAGGATTGGCAGGCCGAATGTTTCATGGAGTTTTTCCATGGCAAGGATCAGATTCTTAAGGTTGTTTTCCACGTCAACGGTTTCGGCCCGATGGATTGTGACCAGAAAGTAATTATTCTTTTTGAGCCCGTATTTTTTGAGGGCAGGGCTGGTGTCAATCTGCTCCATATAATGGTTCAACACCTCATTGATAGGATTGCCGATCACTAAAATTCTTTCGCGGGGGATTCCCTCGCGCACGAGGTTTTCCTTGCTCCGGTGGGTATAGGGGA
>JAUYJH010000026.1 GCA_030688705.1 Deltaproteobacteria bacterium | reverse complement strand
CTGATGGTATTTTTTGTTCTCCTTTTCAAAAATGCCGGGACATTTTTGTTTGTCGATTTTCGGCATCTTTCTTTATCCCCCTCGCTGGCCGGGCTGTTATTCGTATTCGCCCTGATCGGTTTTGGGACCAAGGCAGGCCTTTTTCCGTTTCACATCTGGCTTCCACACGCTCATCCAGCGGCGGCAAGCCCCATCTCGGCCCTCATGTCGGGGGTGATGATCAAGATGGGTGTTTACGGAATCTTGAGGTCCCTCCTTTTTTTAGGCGCACCCCAATTGTGGTGGGGAGAGCTTCTCATGCTTTTGGGCATTTTGTCCGTTCTTTTGGGAATTTTGTATGCCTTTGTGCAGGATGACATCAAACGATTGCTGGCCTACTCCAGTGTTGAAAATATGGGGATTATCATGGCGGCGATCGGTTTGGGGATCATGGGTATCGCCAGTTCCAGCCCATGGATTGCGGGGCTCGGGTTTGTCGGTGCCCTTTTTCATGTCTTAAACCATTCGTTGTTCAAGGGCCTTTTATTTTTAAGTGCTGGCGGCGTTATCCATGCCTCTCATACGCGGTCGATGAATCTTCTCGGCGGATTGTTAAAGCCGATGCCAGTCACGGGCCGCGTATTTTTGGTTGCCGCCATGGGGGCCTGTGGATTCCCCATTTTCAACGGGTTCATCAGCGAATGGTTGATCTACATGGGGCTATTCCAAGGGGGGCAAAATTTTTCCCATTTCCCGCTTTTTTTGTCCGTGGCGGGGGTCGTTGCCATTGCTTTTTCCGGAGGTTTGGCCTTGGCCACGTTTGCAAAGGCATTCGGCGTTGTTTTTCTGGGGAACCCGAGAAGCCGGGAGGCCGTTGTTACCGGCGATGTCTCTTTGCTGATGGGTCTGCCGATGCTGGTGCTGGCGTTTTTCTGTCTGACGATCGGTTTGTATCCGCAGGCATTTTGGGGAACCGTTTTGTACGCCGCGGGCGGCCTTTTTGCCCCCTCTTCAGACGTGGCGGCGGGGGCGGCGAGCATCACCATATCCCTGGGGGCGATCAGCCTTGTCGGCGGAGGACTTTTGGTTTTATTTCTGTTGCTGCTCTTGGCGCGCCATTTATGGATGCGAAAAAAACAGGTTTGCTTGGCGGCAACATGGGGCTGTGGTTACGCGTACCCCACGCCGCGGATGCAGTACAGCAGTTCTTCCTTCGCCGAACCGATTTCGGCTTTTTTCAAGACGCTGCTTAGGCCTTTGGTTCTTTTCAAACCATTAACCGGTCTGTTTCCGGCACCGGCCCGTTTTATTGAACATTACAACGATTTGGGTGAGGAGCGGTTTTTTTCCCCTGTTTTTGAAAGAGTTTCCCGCTTTTTTGCCTTTTTACGTCGGTTGCAAAAAAGCCGTACGCAGGATTATCTGATGTTCATGTTTGCCACCCTGATTTTTCTTCTCTTGTGGGAGGTGTGGTTTGGAATCTGATCCCATTTTGTGGGTTGTGCATGTGGCGCTTCTTTTGGCGGCACCCCCTTTTTTTCTTGGTGTGATCGCCAAGACCAAAGCATGGTTTGCCGGCCGCAAAGGTCCCCCGTTGTTTCAACTCTATTATGATTTGTACAAACTTTTTCAAAGGGGAACGGTCACCAGTAAAACCGCCACTTTTGTTTTCCGTGCGGCCCCTGCGGTCATTTTCATCCTTCTCGTGGCGGCCGGTCTGTTGATTCCGATCGGCGGGGCGGCCCCGATCCATTTTCAAGGGGATATTATTTTGTTCGCCTATCTTTTGGGAATGGCCCGGTTCCTTATGATCCTCTCGGCGATGGATACCGGCTCCAGTTTCGAAGGAATGGGGGCCAGCCGGGAAGCGGCATTCGGCGCCCTTTCGGAGTTGGCCTTTTTTTTGATTCTGGTGGTTTTGGCGGTCATGACCCGGACGCTTTCGCTGAACGGGATTTTTCAATGGGAATCGTTTCATTCGACGTTCCAGCCGGTTTTTCTTCTTCTCTTATTTTCGTTTTTTCTGATCCTTTTGACCGAAAATTCCAGAATGCCGATTGACGACCCGGCGACCCATCTGGAATTGACGATGATCCACGAGGTGATGATCCTCGATACCAGCGGCCCCGATCTGGGACTGATCCTCTATGGCGCATCCATAAAACTTTTTATTTTTATGACCTTTGCCGTTTCCCTGCTTTGGCCGGAGACCCGAAGCTGGGACTGGACTGCGTTCGCCTCGTTTTTAGTCAAAATCGGGGGGATGGCGGTAGCCATCGGTGTTGTAGAGGCGGCTAATGCCCGATTGAGGCTTCTCAAAATCCCGCAGTTTCTGATTGCCAACTTTGTCGTCACCGTTTTTGCCCTGCTGGTCGCGGTGTTCGGGAGGGGGACCTAATGGAGTGGCTGATTACCGGAATTATTTTAACCTCGTTTGTCATTTTGGGGTCTTCCCAGCTGGTGAGCTCCATCCGCATGGTGGCCCTGCAAGGGGCCTTGCTCTCTATCCTTCCAACAATGGCGCGGAGTTCTTTTGCCGATCCGCACAGCCTTCTCCTTTTTATCGGGGCCTTCGCGATCAAGGCAGTGGTCATTCCCGTTTTCCTTTTCCGTTCTTTAAAACAGGCGAAAATCCGGAAAGAGGTGGAGCCGATTGTCAGCCTCCATCTTTCCCTGATTGGGGGAGGGGCCATTTTGGTGATGGCTTTTTCCAGCTTTCGGGCGTTTGGGCTTCCGACCGCTCCTTTTCCGCCGCTGATCATTCCCGCCGCCATGGCCACTGTTTTGATCGGCTTTTTTCTTCTGATCTCCCGGACTAAGGCGATTACACAGGTGATCGGTTTTTTAATTTTGGAAAATGGGGTTTTTCTCTTCGGCATGACACTGATGTCTGATTTTCCTCTGACCGTTGAGATGGGAGTCTTGCTCGATCTCTTGGTCGGTGTTTTTGTGATGGGGATCATGATTTATCACATCAACAAGACATTCGATCATATCGACACCTCGGCCCTGTCGAAATTGAGGGATGCTGAATGATTTTGATACTTCTTTTGTC
>JAUYJH010000024.1 GCA_030688705.1 Deltaproteobacteria bacterium | reverse complement strand
GTTCGGAGTCCCGCCGCTTTTCTGTTGAGCTCGCGCTCCAACCCGAAAATGGCGCCGCATAATACCGACATGCCGATTTTGTCCAGCCAGTGGATCGGGATTGTTTTTAAAAATTCGAGTTCCTGATGGATGCTGGTAATGGACATAAATGACCAATAAGTAGCGGCTACTTATTGGTCAAGGCAAAACATTATGGCAGCTGATAAAATTTTACCGCCTCGATGTGTTCTTTGGCAGTTGCTGAAAAATGGTGGGTGCCGTCTCCCTTCGATACAAAATAAAAATAATCCGTTTTTGCCGGATGCAACGCGGCCTTGATGGATGCAAGGCCCGGATTGCAAATGGGCCCAGGCGGCAAACCGGCATGGACATAGGTGTTGTAGGGGTGCGGGTTGCGGATGTCGGTCTTCTTGATGTCCCCCGTAAAATTTTTAAGGCCGTAGATGATGGTGGGGTCGCTTTGAAGCGCCATACCCTTTGCCATGCGGTTGTAGAAAACAGAAGCAATGATCGGGCGCTCGGCATCGATGCCGGTCTCTTTTTCAATGATCGAGGCCAAGGTAACAATCTGGTGTTGGGAATAAGCGGGAAGCGAAGGCAGGCCCTCCAAAGCCTTTTGATAATTTTTATCAAACAGTTTCACGAACGCCGTCAAATAATCGGCAGGCGCCGCGGTCGTTTCAACAAAATAGGTGTTCGGAAAAAGATAACCCTCGAGGGTTTTTACATTAAGACCCAGCGTTTGAATCAGCATCGGGTCTTTCACCAATTTCAGGAATATCTGCCGGAAATCGGGATGGGTGTTGAAAGAAAGCTCCCCAAGATAATCGGCGATCTGTTTCGCCGTCCACCCCTCCACAAGCCGCACTTTCAGCGCGTAAATCAAGCCTCTGGAGAGGCGGTTTAAAACCTCGCGGGGGGTTATCGGTTTATCGAAAAGATAAACCCCCGCCTGGAGCGCCCCCCCCTTTCCGGCCATTTGCGCGTAGGCGATAAAAGCCCAGGGAAAGCGGATGATGCCGTTTGCTCCCAATGCACGGCCGATCTCTTTGAGAGGCATTCCCTTTTCGATTGTGATTTTGGGCTCTTTGGGCGTGACCGGCGTGTAGATATAAGCGATGAAAAAAAACAGGGCGGCCAGAAGCGGCATTCCGAGGGCGACGCCGATTTTAAAAAGCCTTTTTTTCATGCGTGATGATCGAGATATCTTTGCAAAATCAGGCTTGCCGCCAGCTTGTCAACCACTTTTCGCCTCTTTTTGCGGCTTAAATCGGCTTCCAACAATATTGCTTCCGCCTCTTGCGACGTAAGACTTTCATCCCACCATTCAATGGTAATCGAGGCCTCTTTTTCTTTCAAAAATTTTGTCAGTCCCTCGCCAAAAAACCGGACCTTTTTTGCCTGCGGCCCCTCATTCCCTTCGCTGTTGAGGGGCAGGCCGATCACGATTTTTTGAACCTCATATTCCTCCGCCAGCTTTAATAAACGGGCGCAGTCTTCCTTAAAGTGACGGCGTGCGATTGTGACAAGGCTCTGGGCGGTCATTCCCAGAGGATCGCTCACCGCTACGCCGATCCGCTTATCGCCGACATCCAGACAGAGTACTCTTTCCTTCATGGGGAGTACGTAGACCAAAGCGTCTCCAAATGTAAATTCTAAATTCGAATACCTAAATCCTAAACAAAATCCAAATTCCAATTTCCAAATCTTAAACACACGGTTTGTTTGAAACATTGTGATTTAGAAAATTGGGATTTGTTTAGAATTTAGAATTTAGGATTTAGAATTTAGATTTTCATTGGCATTTTCCAGTCTTGCATCCTTGTTTTAATTCAGTTACGGCTAACGTATGTCCTATCAAGTACTCGCGCGCAAATATCGGCCGCAAACTTTTGCGGATGTTTTGGGGCAGGTTCATGTGACCCAAACATTGCAGAATGCGCTGTCCCTAAAAAGAATCCATCATGCCTATCTTTTCACCGGGGCTCGGGGGATCGGCAAAACAACCGTCGCGAGAGTTTTGGCCAAGGCGCTGAATTGTGAGAAAGGAATTTCCAGGGAGCCTTGCAATCAATGCGGAAACTGCCGCGATATCATCGAGGGAAAATCGCTGGATGTTCAGGAAATCGACGGCGCTTCCAACACCAGCGTGGAGGATGTCCGTCAAATCCGGGAACAGGTGAAATATCTCTCCGCCACGGGGCATTACAAGATTTATATTATTGATGAAGTCCACATGCTTTCGACCTCGGCGTTTAATGCCCTTTTGAAAACCCTGGAAGAACCGCCGCCGCACGTGATTTTTATTTTTGCGACGACGGAGGTCCACAAAATTCCGTCGACCATTCTTTCCCGGTGCCAACGGTTTGATTTTCGGCGGATTCCGGCGAAGGAATTGGCGGCCTCTTTGGCGGAAGTCGCCAAAAAAGAGGGGGTGGCCGTCCGTGAAGACGCCTTGCATCTTTTGGCCCATGAATCGCAGGGCTCTCTGCGGGACGCGCAGAGTCTTTTGGATCAGGCGATTGCCTTTGCGGGCAATGAGATCCGTTTTGAGCATTTGAAAGAGATGTTCGGGTTTTTGGATCGCGAACAACTGAAAGGGTTGATCCGGATGATTTTAAGCAAAGATCAAAAAGGGGTGCTTTGCGCCTTTCAGCAATTTTACCAGAGCGGCTCCGATTTGAACCGCCTTTCGCAGGATTTGCTGACCGCCCTTCGCAACCTCTATCTGGTCAAAACCGTTGGAGAAGCGCCGGACTGGCTCGATTTGTCGGTGGAGGAGGGGAACACGCTCAAAACATTTGCGGCGATGGTTTCCGCCGAACAGCTCGATCAGTTGTTCCAATTGGCTTATCGTGGGGTGGAAGAGACGGCCAGAAGCCCTTATCCCAAAATGATTTTTGAGGTGTTGCTGGTTCGCATGACACAGGTATCGGCCATTGTGCCGGTGGCGGAAATATTGGAGAGGCTTGAAAAAATGGGGCATACAATGCCTTCTCCCTCTCCCCTTGTGGGAGAGGGTGCTCGTCTATTCGACTGGCCCTCCTTTGCCTCTTGGCTCCAAAAAAATAATCCCCGCCTTTTTTCCATTCTGGAACAGGGAAAACTCCTTAAGACAGATGAAAAATCGGTGGTGCTTCAGTTTGAAACCGGTTCCGTTTACGGTGAAATGCTTCAGGAAGAAGACCGCAAACGGCAGTTGAAAAGTGTTTTGGAGACTTTTTTCAAAAGACCGTTCGAATTGAAACTCGAGTTTGCCAAGTCGGGGACAGCCCCTGAAACAGCGGCGCTTCAGGAACAAAAAAAACAGATTCGAGACGCCGCTCTGCGCCAGGAGTCGGTGAAAGAGGCGGCCAACATTCTGGGTGCCGTGGTGGAAGAAGTCCGAACGGAGTTTGACGAATAATTTATGGATTTCATCGATCTTTTCAAAAAAGCCCAACAGCTTAAAGAGACTCTTTCGAAACAGCAGGAAGAACTGGGTAAAAAAATTTTCGAGGGAGAATCGGGCGGCGGCGTGGTGACGGCAAAGGTGAACGGGCGCCAAGAGGTGATCTCCGTGAAGATTGATCCGTCACTTATGACGATGAACGATCTTGCCATGCTGCAAGATTTGGTGGCCGCCGCCGTAAACGCCGCCTTGGCCAAGGCCAAAAAAGAGGGGGAAGGCCTGTTTGCGAATATGATGCCGCCGGGTGGGCTGCCTGAATGAGTTCTCCCATCGAAAAACTGGTGCATGCGTTGGGAAAATTGCCGGGGATCGGCGAAAGAACGGCGATGCGCCTTGCCTTCTTTTTGTTGCGGGCCCCCAAACAGGTGAGCCACGATTTGAGCACCGCCCTGCGCGATCTGCACGACAAAATCAAACTTTGCTCTGTCTGCTGTAACTTGACCGATCACGATCCCTGCCGCGTCTGTGTTGATGAGAGACGGGAAAAGCATCTGATCTGCGTTGTGGAAGACCCATCCGACGTAACGGCTATCGAAAAAACGGGGAGTTTTAAGGGGGGCTATCATGTTCTGCACGGGGCCCTGTCGCCTCTGGAGGGGATCAGTCCGGACGATTTGAAAATTCCCGAGCTTTTGAAACGGCTTCATGACGGCGCCCCGCGGGAAATTATTCTGGCGACCGATGCCAACGTGGAAGGGGATGCCACCTCTTTATATCTGCATCGCCTGCTGAAACCGCTGGGTGTCAAAATCACCCGATTGGCTTCCGGCATTCCCGCCGGCGGCGAACTGGAATATCTCGACGTCTCCACCCTTTCCCGCGCCCTCCAAGATCGAAGGGAAATTTAGTCGGCTGTTGAAAAACGCCCATCTGCTTCGTTGCCCTCGTCGGCACGGCCTGCGACGTACCATCTAGGTACGACTCGGCCGGCCTCCTCGGTCTGCCTCGCATCTGGACATTTTTGAACAGCCGACGCAACAGAAGGCGCGAACGAGCCGGCCATGAAAAAAAATGTCCGATCGCGCGAGCGAGCTGTTTGAGAAAAGCGTCCCGGAGGCGGCTTTCACAGTGGGGGCCATAATAACTAAAGCCGCCGAGGGTCGAGTGGGTATTTTGGGGAATCGCCCCAAAATAACCCACGTCTTTTCGAAAACTGTGAGCGGAAGCGATCGGATATTTTTCAGGTCGGCGAGTGGAAGCCTTTTTGGCAGTTGACAATATCGGAAGAAGTTCCATACAATCACGCGGATTTATGGCATTCATCAACGAACAAACCAAAGAAATCAACTGCAAGGTGGTCTATTTTGGCCCGCCGATGTGCGGCAAATCGACCAGCCTTCGCTATATTTTCAAGAATGTGAAAGATGAAAAACGGGGAGAGCTGATTTCTTTGTCAACCAGCACAGATCGCACACTTTACTTTGACTTTGTCCCGTTAACCCTTGGCACCTTCAAAAAATTTCAGGTCCGCCTGCATTTATACACCGTTCCCGGCGATGTCGCCTATGAGGCCGCCCGCAAAATTATCTCCAAAGGGGTCGATGGGGTCGTTTTTCTGGCCGATTCCCAGTTGGAACAGCTGGAATCAGACATGTCGAGCATGGTGGAATTAAAAGAAATGATCGAAGATCAGGGAAGCAATTTTGAAGAGCTCCCAATGGTGATTCAATATAACAAGAGAGATCTCTCCAACGCTATACCAGTAGAGGAATTAAGAAAACTTTTGAACCCCAGAAAAGTCCCCGATTTTGAAACCATCGCCACCGAAGGCCGCGGCGTCTTTGAATCCCTCAAATCAATCGGCACCCAAGTGTTAAAAAGCCTTAAAACGAATTGAAAAAAGAATCAGGAGGCATTATGGCTGGGCACATTGAAATAAATCCTAAAATAATGATGGGCAAGCCGGTCATTAAAGGCACGCGCATTACAGTGGAGATTTTACTTCGAAAACTCGCTCAAAACTTGTCTCCCCAAGACATATTGAACGATTACCCCCAATTAACCACAGATGACATCAAGGCCGCTGTCGACTACGCAGCTTCCACACTCCAAAATGAAGAAATCTTTCCGTTAAAGCAAAACCGGTTATGAAATTTTTGGCCGATGAAAATGTGGAATGGCCAATCGTCGTTCAAATGCGTCAGTGGGGCCATGATGTTGTTTCTGCTAGAGAAGTTTTGAGGAGTTCAGATGACGATGAAATCCTCAATTTTTCTTTTGAAGAGAAGAGGATCTTAATAACCAACGATACCGATTCAAGTTTCACAAAACCAAACTAGCTTGCCACTTTACCACCATCAGTGAAGGCCAAATTCGTATACGTCCCATTGGGGCCGCCAAAGGCTAAACTTTAAAACTAATTAAATGCCTCATAACCATCTGATTTTAAACGAGAAAAAAATGAAAAAAACTTCGTTTTGGAGGCAACTTTATTTTATGGCAGACGATAATGCTTACAGGATAACAAATAGACAAATCAAAGGAGCTAATTATGTCAGACAAAGTTTGTATCGATCGGTTGGGGCGTGGAGAAGAGGCTTGGTCTTTCATTCCCGCTGGCCCTTTCAAGATGGGTTCCGAAGATGGCGGGTCGGATGAGCGCCCTGTTCGTCAGGTAACGCTGGATGCCTATTGCCCTGCAAAATATGAAATTTCGAATGACGATTGGGCGCGCTACAAAGCCGCTACTTCTTCTTCATCTCAACGCAAGTTTGAGTTGGTCCATATTGATTGCTCCTCCCAAAGCAACGAAAAAGTGGTTGATACGAGAGCCACACGGGAAGAGTTGGCCGTTTCACCGGCCAATGTTCTTGCCGATCATAAGAATGTTTGCGGTGTTCGTTCAAGAGAGGTTTTGCCTCCTATTCAGGATGAGGATGAACGCCCCTCTCCAGAGGGTTTCGATGCTCCTAATCAGCCAAGAGTAAACATCAGCCGTCAAGAAGCAAGAGGGTATTGCCAATGGCTGGGTGGTGATTTGATGACGGAAGCGCAATGGGAAAAGGCGGCAAAAGGTGGAAAAGACTTGGAGTATGCGACCGCTGATGGAAAAATTTCCAAGGGGCAGGCCAACTATAGCTGGTTCTTTGGTAAAACGGTGGTGGTCGGTTCTTATGCCGCCAATCCGTTTGGTTTGCATGACATGGCCGGTAACGTCTGGGAATGGGTAAAGGATAACTATGATGCCTCGGCTTATACTTATTTATCTGCAGAAAACCCGGTTAATTTAAAAGAAACTGGGTGGGGCGTTTTGCGCGGCGGGGGCTGGTACTACCTCCTCAGCGACTCCGACCTGCGCGCGGCCAATCGCCGCTACTACGCTCCGGCCGGGCGCGACTTCGATATCGGCGCGCGTTGCGCGTTGTCGCCCAGGGACCTAAATCAGTAACCCTTTATTCTTTTACGCTATTATACTCCGCAAACTCTACGAGTTTGCTTCGCGGCTCAGCAAAGCTGGGCCTTGACGTACCCTTGCCCCGCCTGCCGGCGGGGCATTTTTTTGCCCTTTGTTAAAAAATATGGCATGTTTCCTCCAGAATGAACAACGTCCCGATCATCATCACAAAGGTTTACGATTTCTTGCTCTATCTGGTTTGAAGAATTTCCTCCCCTTCGACAAGCTCAGGACAGGCCTTACAAAGGAGGGGACCTTGCGCCGGAGGGGAGAATATCTTGGATCGGTTACGCGGCCCATGCCGATACGGCACGTTTAAGAAACAATTTGTTGCCGGAGGCTGTTTTCCGGCGGCAGAAGGGGGACTGATCGAAAGATGGGCGTTTTGCGCGGCGGGGGCTGGAACAACAACGACAACAACCTGCGCGCGGCCAATCGCAACAACAACGCTCCGGCCGAACGCAACAATAATGTCGGGGCGCGTTGCGCGTTGTCGCCCGAGCACTCCCTTGGCAGAATACGTTTCCCCTCCTTTGTAAGGAGGGGATCAAGGGGAGGTAGAGTCTCTACCCCACCCTAACCCTCCCCTTACAAAGGGGAGGGAATCGCCGAAGATCGCAGTGCCCCGCCTCCGCCATAGGCGGACCAGCCTCTGGCTGGGGTTGCTCGTAATTCTGCATTTAAAAGAATGTGGAATGAGCGCTATCGGCGGGGTTTTTATTTTTTCCAATCCGTTAAAGTAATTTTCTTAAATCTTCCACTTCCAATTCCGCATCCTCAAGAATCGCCTTGAGGGTTCTTCGTTTTAGGGAAACGCCGGAATGCATGGGCACAACGGTTCTTTTATTTTTCGCAGGGTGTTTGTAGATGGCGTGGCTGGAGCCCGTTTGGCGAACAAAGACAAAACCAATTTTTTCGAGTACTCGGACAATCTCTTTTGAGGTGACGACTGGAAAGCGTGTTGACATGTTTTAGGCCGCGATATGTAACGAGGTAACGGTGACCGCATCTTTTGGAATTTCTTCTCCGTTTTTTTGCATATCTTCCACAATACCGGCAATGGCGTGGCGCAGTTCATTCAAAGTTTCTTCATAATTTTCGCCTTGAACATGACAACCACCCAAAGAAGGGCATTCTGCATAGTACCCCCCCTCTTCGCAGGGCTCGATGATAACGGTGAAATGATAATTGTTTCTGGCCATGGCCTTATAATAAGTTAAAAATGCCCTCTGCGGCAAGACTTTTTCTTTTTACCTAAAACGGTTTAGACGGCACCTTTTCCCAATCCTTTAAAAACTTGTCGATGCCGGCATCGGTTAACGGATGCTGCATCAGCTGTTTGATGACGGCAAAGGGGATGGTGCAGATATGGGCGCCGCAGAGGGCCGCCTCTTTGACATGAATGGGGGTGCGAATGCTGGCTACCAAGACTTCGGTTTTGTAGCCATAATTTTTATAAATCTGTACGCAGTCGCGGATCAAATCCATGCCCGTTTCGCTGATGTCATCTAATCTTCCTACAAACGGGCTTACAATGGTGGAGCCGGCTTTGGCGATGAGCAGCGCTTGATTCGATGAAAAGCAGAGTGTGCAGTTGGTTTGGATTCCTTCAGAACGAAGTTGCTTGATCGCTTTCAAGCCTTCTGTGGTCGATGGAATTTTGACCACAACATTGGGGCCCAAATCGGCCAAAAAATGGCCTTCGTCGATCATCCCTTTGGCGTTGAGGCTCACCGTTTCCAAACTCACCGGCCCTTTGACCTCGTGCAAAATTTCTTTGGCAACGGTTTTAAAATCGCGCCCCGTTTTGGCAATAAGCGAAGGGTTGGTGGTTACCCCATCCAAAACCCCCATGCTGTTGGCCTCTTTAATTTCGTTAATATCCCCGGAATCGATGAAAATTTTCATAATATCGGGGGGAACGACTCGCCCGCCTTTGGCGGACTCCTTCCCCCCGCACCCCTTTCATTCGCGCCGGCAAAGCCGGACGCTCATTCACATTATCTCCCTTCGTCATTCCGGCGGAAGCCGGAATCCAGTTTGTTTAAACCGACTGGATCCCTGCTTTCGCAGGGATGACGGAATTTTTAAGTCAAACGCGAGAGCCAGATACCCCCAAACAGGGCCGCAAAGCAACCAAAAATATGGACCGCCACAAGCAGAAGGGCCTTCAATAATTCACCGTCTCTGACCAGCGTCCAGCTCTCCAGAGCAAAACCGGAATAGGTGGTAAAGCCCCCCAAAATGCCGATGAATAAAAAGAGTTTGAAGAGCGGATGAAATAAAATGGAATCTTTTATCGATGCGGCCAAAAAACCGGCGAGAAAACAACCGAGCAGATTGACCATCACGGTTCCATAAGGAAAGGCGATCCCCAATTTGTGGATGCTGATTTTTTCGAGAAAAAAACGAAAGAGACTCCCCAAGGCCCCGCCCGCGGCGACAATGGCAACTTTTGTGAACATGCCTCTATTTAGTATGCTTGACTCTGTCTTGTCACTGTGAAAATTGGATACTATGCTGTCCAAATTTAACAACATCCCTGTCGATACCCTGTTGCAGATCGGCCTGATTCTGGCCGTTACTTTCATTGTTTTGAAAGTTTCGCTCCGTTTTCTGAAAATTTATACCGAAAAGCGGCGCGATGTTCTCCCGCCCACCTCCCTTTTTTCCAATCTTCTCAAGCTGGTTGTCTTATTGATCGGCCTCCTGATGATTCTGCAGGCGCTCGGTATCTCCATCGCTCCCATTTTGACCGCCATGGGGGTCGGCGGTTTGGCGGTGGCTTTGGGTTTGCAGCCGACGCTGACCGATTTTTTCTCCGGGCTTCAGGTTTTGCTTTCCAGACAGCTTCGGGTGGGGGACTATATCCAGCTCGACAACGGCATGGCCGGATACGTACACGACATCACCTGGCGCAATACGACCGTCCGGGCTTTGGCCAACAACATGATCGTGATTCCCAACACCAAATTGGCCGCTTCCATTATCACAAATTACTGCAAGCCCCAGCGGGAAATGGCCGTCTTGATGCAAGTCGGAGTGGCCTATGACAGCGACCTGAAAAAAGTCGAACAGGTTACGGTTGAAACGGCCAAAGAGGTTTTAAAAGAATACGCGAAGGGGGTTTCCGGTTTTGAACCTTTCATCCGCTACCATACCTTCGGCGATTCCAGCATCCATTTTACGGTGATTTTGCGCGCCGCCGAATTTGTCGACCAATATATTATCAAACACGAATTCGTCAAAGCATTGCAGGCGCGATATGCCAAAGAGGGGATCAACATCCCTTTCCCCATTCGCACGGTTTATTTAAAAGGAGGGGGCGAGGGAGGAACCTCCTGATTCAGTGCCATGGCCGTGTTGATGATCGCCATGTGGGAGTAGGCCTGCGGAAAATTTCCCAGAAGTTCCCCGGTGTCCACGTCAAAATCTTCGGAAAAAAGCCCCAGATGGTTCGCGTGAGAAAGAGTTTTGTCAAAGAGTTCTCTTGCCTCTTCCCTTTTGCCGATGGAAAGCAGCGCCTTGGCCAGCCACAAACCGGCCACAATGAAGGCGCTCTTCGGTTTGCCGAAATCATCGGGGTTGGTGTAGCGAAAAACAAATCCGTTTTGGACCAGCATCTCCTGGCACCGGTTGACCGTGGCGATCCAACGCGGGTCGGTTGCTTTGATAAATCCGTAACGGTGCATCATCAAAAGGCTGGCATCGAGATTTTTGGAACCGTAAATTTGTGAATAGGCATGAATGCTTTTCACCCACCCCTTTGCAACAATATCCGCGTGAATCTCTCTGGCAATCGGCGTCCAGTTTTCCACGGCGTAGTGTTTGCCTGTTTTTTTCGCGATCTGGATGCCGCGGTCCAGGGCCACCCACGCCAGCACCTTTGAAAAGGTGAAATGTTCCTTGCGGTGCCGGAATTCCCAGATGCCCGCGTCCGGCGTTCTCCACTCTTTTGCGGAGGTGTTCACGAGAAATTTGACCATCGACCAGACCTCTTCGGGCATCGGTTCGATCTGATAGTGAAAATAATAAAGATAAATGGTGTTCAACACCTCCCCAAATATGTCATTTTGCTGCATCTGGCAGGCCGCGTTGCCGATGCGGACGGGCCCCGAGTTTTTATAACCTTTCAGGTGCGGCAAAAGGGTCTCTTCAAGGCTGGTTCTGCCGCCGATGCCGTAAACAATTTGAATCTTGGTCCGTCTGTTTTCAAAAATTTTGAGCAAAAAATGGATAAAGCCCCTGGCTTCTTCAAAATGGCCGATGCTTTTTAAGGCTTCGAGCATCAGCGAGGCATCCCGGAGCCAGCAATAACGATAGTCCCAATTGCGTTGTTCCCCGATGATTTCCGGCAGTGAGGTGGTCGCGGCGGCCAAAATGGCCCCCGAGTCTTCATAGGTGAGCAGTTTAAGGGCAAGAGCCGATCGCAACACCGCTTCCGGATAGAGCGGGGGGAGGTGGCAGTGGGAGGCCCATGTTTCCCAATACGATTTTGTTTTTTGGAACAGATCATTGGCATAGCTCCATGTCGGATCGGAGAGCTTTTCATGATAGGAAAGGAGCAAAAAAACCTCTTTTTGAAGGGGGATCGGTTCTTTGGAGACAATTTTATTCATGTCGAGACACGAATAAAGATAAAGGCTTTCCAACTCTGAAGAGGCGGTAATCAGGCCTTTGCGGAGTTTGATTGCGGTTTCTCCCCGTGCATAGTTCATGCGTGGTTCAAAGGAGACGCGGACGGAGGGATTCCCGCGCAGGGGCTTCAGCAGGCGGACAATTTCGAGCGGCTTTTTGTAGGCGTCGCCCTCACGATAGCGGGGCATGAAATCGATCAGGCAAAAGGCGTTTTGACCGTCGTCAAATTCGGTCTGCAGAATATTCGTGCCGGGGAGATAGGTCTGGTGGATGGATCCGGGCGTTGTCGGATGTATCGCAAAATGCCCTCCATCGGGGTCGAGCAAAGCCGCGAAAACGGACGGGCTGTCGAATTTGGGAAAACAGAGCCAGTCGATCGAACCCGACTCATGAACGAGGGCGGCTGTTTTGCAATTGCCGATGATGCCGTAGCGCATCCTAGAGGTGTGCCTAAAAAATAGGGGGTTGTCAAATTCAGGGAAGTGTATTTTAACCTTTTTCATGCGTTTATTGATCGTCTCCAACCGGCTTCCGGTCACCGTCGTGGAAAAAGAAGAGGGCATTCGTTTCCAGCAAAGCATGGGGGGGCTGGTTTCCGGCCTGCAATCGTGGCTGGAAACGCTTGGAAAAAAAGAAGGCTCCTTTACGGAGTGCTTGTGGATCGGCTGGCCCGGAATTTCCGTGGCGGAGAAAAAAAAGGCGGGACTGAAATCAAGGCTTCTGGCGGAATGCCGGGCTTTTCCGGTTTTTCTTTCGGAAAAAGAGATGGACAAGTTCTATCACGGTTTTTGCAACAAGACGATTTGGCCCCTTTTTCATTATTTTTCCACTTACGCCGCCTATGAGAAGGATTATTGGGCCCAATATCAGAATGTGAACCGCATTTTTTGCGATGCGGTGATGGAGGTCCTCCAGCCGGATGATGTCGTCTGGGTGCATGATTATCATTTGATGCTTCTGCCCAGACTGCTCCGTGAAAAGGGCATTTCAAATCCGATCGGTTTTTTTCTCCATATCCCTTTTCCGTCGTTCGAAATTTTTCGCATGATGCCGATGAAATGGCGTTCCGATATTTTGGAGGGGATGCTGGGGGCCGATTTGATCGGCTTTCACACGCACGACTACACCCGTTATTTTCTGACCTGCGTCCATCGCATTTTGGGGCAGGACCACAACATGGGGGAAATCGTCTCCGGCGGGAGGCTGGTCAAGGCCGACGCCTACCCGATGGGGATCGACTATGATCTGTTTTCCGGCGCCGCGAAAGACGCGGCGGTTCGGGCCGAGACCGGCAAACTTAAAAAAAACCTGAATAATCTGAAAGTGATTCTTTCGGTGGACCGCCTGGATTACACCAAAGGGGTCTTGAACCGCCTGCGAGGCTACGAGATTTTTCTCGAAAAATATCCCGAGTGGGCGGGCAAAGCCGTTTTGCTTTTGGTGGTGGTTTCCTCCCGCATCGGTGTGGATCAATACCAGCAGATGAAACGCCAGATTGACGAGGCGGTCGGCCGCATCAACGGAAAATGGGGGAAGGTCGGCTGGAGCCCCGTGGTGTATCAGTACCGGCATTTGTCTTTTGGGTCCCTTGCCGCCCTGTACAATATCAGCGATGTCTGCCTGGTGACCCCGTTGCGCGACGGCATGAACCTGATCGCCAAGGAATATCTTGCCTCGCGCGCGGACAACGGCGGGGTGCTGGTTTTAAGCGAAATGGCGGGGGCCGCCAAAGAGCTGGGCGAGGCCGTTCTCATCAACCCGAATGACCGCGAAGAAATCGCCGACGCGCTGTCGGAGGCGCTTGCCATGCCGCCGGAAGAACAAAAAAGGAGAAATAGCGTGATGCAAAAACGCCTGCAGCGATGCACCGTGGCGCGCTGGGCCGGGCATTTTTTAAACGATACGGCGGGAATGAAAACGAAACAGAAAAAGATGGGGGCCCGTTTGCTGTCGTCGTCGGCTTTGGAAAAAATGATGCGTGATTTCGGGCAAAGCGGCAATCGGCTTATTTTTCTCGATTATGACGGCACGCTGGTCCCGTTTTCAAAAGATCCCCGCGCGGCCGTCCCCCCGAAAAATCTTTTGGAGACGCTGAAAACGCTTTGCGCGTTGCCGCAAAATCATGTCGTCTTGATCAGCGGAAGGGACAAAACAACTTTGCACGGTTGGTTTGGAGATTTGCCGATCCATCTGGTTGCCGAACACGGCATCTGGATGCGGGAAAAGGGGGAGGGTTGGGCTCTCATCAAACCCCTGCTCAACGATTGGAAAGAAAAGCTGCTCCCTCTGCTGGATGTCTATTGCGACAGGGTCCCCGGTTCCCTTGTGGAAGAAAAAGATTTTTCGGTCACATGGCATTATCGGGGGGCCGATCCGGAATTGAGTTCTCTGCGCGCCAAGGAGTTGGTGGATGATCTGACCGCCTATACCGCCAATATCGATCTGAATATTTTTCAGGGGAACCGGGTTGTTGAAATCCGGAGCGGCGGCGTCAATAAAGGGACCGCGGGCATTCATTTTTACTCGCGGTTTTCGCCCGATTTTTCCCTGGCCATCGGCGATGACACGACCGACGAAGATCTTTTTCGCGCTTTGCCCGAATCGGTTTACACCGTGCGCGTCGGCATGGTCGACTCTCACGCGAAATATAATTTAAAGGACCATACCGAGGTGATATCGATTCTCAATCAGCTTGGGTCTTTGCCAGTCTCTTCTTGATCTTGCCTTTTGTCTGTGACAGCCTTTTTGTCATGGCGCTTTTGTTCAAATCCAATCCGAAACCGACGCTGGGCGTGGAAGTGGAGGTGCAGCTCATCGACAAGACGTCGAGGGATCTGCAGCCGAAGGCCATAGAAATTTTGCGGGAGGCCGATCGGCGGCATTCGGGGGCGCACATCAAGGCGGAGCTGACGCAGGTGATGGTGGAGGTGAACACCGACATTTGCGAAACGGTCTCGGATGTTCGGGAAAGCCTGAAAAAGCAGATTCAGATTCTGCATGCGATTGCGTCGGAGAATGACGTGGCATTGGCCGTTTCCGGAAGTCATCCCTTTCAGGCATGGTGGGAAAAAGCGATTTTTCCGACGGAACGCTACCAGAAAATACTCGACAAATTCCAGTGGCTGGCCCGGCGCCTGACGATTTTTGGTCTGCATGTCCATGTCGGCATGCCCAACGGGGAAAGGGCCATTCATGTCATCAACGGGTTGATCCGCTATATTCCCCATCTGCTGGCCTTGTCCGCCAGCTCCCCTTTTTGGAGCGGGCGCGATACGGGGCTCGCTTCTTCACGGGTGGCTGTTTTGGAATCTTTGCCCACGGGGGGGCTTCCCTACTTTTTTGTCGACTGGAACGAATTTCAAAAATGTTTTGAAACGTTGAAGGCGGGTGGGGGCATCGAATCGATCAAGGATATCTATTGGGATATCCGGCCCCATTTTGATTTTGGCACCATCGAAGTCCGCGTGTGCGACGGACTGCCCACGTTGCAAGAAACCTTGGGGCTTGTGGCGCTCATCCAGTGTCTTGTGGTTTGGCTCGACAGCCAATATGAAAAAGGGACCCGTCCCCGCCAGGTGCATATGCAACGTTATTGGCTGGCCCCTGAAAATAAATGGCAGGCGGCCCGTTACGGCCTGGAGGGGCAAATTTTCGTTCAGGAAGGGAGCGAAAAACGTCCGATCCGGGAAGAAATTGAAAAGCTGGTGGAAATATTGAGGCCGGTGGCGCAATCCCTGCGATGCGAAAAAGAGCTCTCATTCGTTTTCGATATCCTGAAGAAGGGAAACAGCGCCGCCCGTCAAAGAAAGACCTACGCGGAAAGCCGCTCTTTTGCCCCCGTGGTCGATGAGCTGATTCAGGAGTTGGGTGAAAGTTTTCTTACTCCATCTTCAAAATAAAAAAGAAGGCGACCATGAAGATCAGCCCAAGCGGCAGTCCGAAGCGGGCCCATTCTTTCATGGTGATTTTCAGTTTGGACGCGGAGATGATGTTGGGAATGTTACCGGGGATCAGCATGCCACCCGAGAGCAACAGCCCCATCAGCAGTTTTTTAACCTGCAGAGGGGTCATGGAGGGGCTGATCTCGGCCGCCGTCAGTGTGGCATTGTCCAAGACAGCCGAGGAAATGTTAATCCAGTAGAGAATATCCGCGGAAAGATGGATGACATAGGTGTCTATCAGGGGTTTGAAGCCCTCCCCCAAAAAAACCAGCGCCATGACGAACAGATAAACCTTGCCGGTCCTCAAAAAAATTTCACGATACGGCTCGTCCCTCTTTTTTTTGTGGACCCCCAATCCTTTGGTGGAGTGTCTGCCGTGGATCAAAAACGAGAGCAGGGCCAATACCATAACGGAACCGAGAACTTCCCAGCCGAGCAGCCTCAAAAGATACCAAAAATCGACATCGGGCCAGCTTTTCAGTTTGGCAATGGCGATGGTCGACAATGGTTCCCCCAAAGGGGTCAGCACGGCGCCGATACCGATGGCGTAACAGGCCAATACGACCAATTCCAGCTCGTGCTCTTTGTCGAGATTGAGCATGCTGATGACCTCCACCAGAACCAGCGCGGCTATGATTGCCGTGACAATGCTGGCGGTCAGCCCCAGCCAAAGGATGAGGAGAAAAATAAAAAGTGGAACGGGTATCCGTTTGAGAACGGCTCGGATGATCCGGTCCATTGCGGATCTTGTCCATTTGAAGAGGAGCCCAAAACCCAAAACGGCCCCCGTGATGGGGAGCGGTTCTCTTAAGGCCTCCGCCACCAGATGTCCGCTGATCCGGCTGGCAAAAAAGGCGGCGGCCATTCCCATGATAAACAGGAATATCTCCAGATTATGTTCCACTTTTTTGAAAGCGAACGGAAGAACCAGCACCAAAACCAGAATGACGATTAATGCGATAAGCACCCTACGCTCCTAGCACAGTTTGAAATAATTGTTCCACCGTTTTGTTCAAAACGGGATGGACCCATTGCGGCATCAGCTCGTGCAAGGGTTTTAAAACAAAAATCCGCTCATGAAGAGAAGGGTGGGGGATGGTGACGGTGTTTGTCTTGATGACTGTGTCGCCGTAAAATAGAAGATCGATATCGATAATGCGCGGCTGCCATTTTTTGGCGGCAGGCTTCCGCCCCAGCTCGTATTCAACGCTTTTGCAATAATGGACCAGCTCCAGCGGGGAGAGGGGTGTTTCTGCCTGTAGGGCCCCGTTGATGAAATCGGGGTGGGTTTCTCCCGAGAGTGTCATGGCCCGGGATTTGTACCATTTGGAAATCTTGACGATGGTAATATCGGGATGTTCCTCCAGAAAATAGACAGCCCGTTCGCAATTCTTGATCTTGTCTTCCAGATTGGACCCGAGGCCGATGAAAACGGTAATCATAGCAATGACACTAAACGCTCCGCCGCTTCTTCCAGTTTTTCTTTCGGCGCCGTCAGGGCGATGCGGATAAACCCTTCACCGGCTTCGCCGAATGCCGTTCCGGGAGTGACGACCACCCCCGCCTCTTCCAAAAGATGATTGGCACAGCTTGCCGAGGTTTGTCCCGGCGGCACTTCAGCCCAAAGATAAAAAGTCGCCTTGGGCGGGGTGATTTTAAAGCCCGTTTTTTTCATGGCCTCGATAAAAACATCGCGGCGCTCCTGATAGACATGGCGGATGGCGGGGGTCAGCTTTTCTTCATGGTCGAGGGCCAAAATGCCCGCCTCCTGAACGGCGCCGAACTGGCCCGAATCGACGTTCATTTTGATTTGCGAGAGCCCCTTGATAATATCGGCGTTTCCAACCGCAAATCCCAAGCGCCAGCCGGTCATGTTGAAAGTTTTGGAAAGGGAATGAAATTCAATTCCCACCTCTTTGGCCCCCTTGGATTCCAGAAAACTATGCGGCCTGTGGCCATCGTAATAAATTTCGGTGTAAGGGGCATCGTGGCAGACGATGATGGAATGCTGCTTGGCATATTGGACAATGCCGTCAAAAAAAGTTTGCGGGGCCGCCGTGGCGGTCGGGTTGTTGGGGTAATTCAGGTGCATGATCTTTGCCTTTTGGGCGATGTTGTCGGGAAGGATCCCCAAATCGGGGAGAAAATCGTTTGTCTTGTGGAGCGGCATCAGATAGGGGATCCCCCCCGCGAATTTTGTCGCGACGGGATAGACGGGGTAGCCGGGCGTCGGCACCAGAACAATATCCCCCGGATCGACAAAGGCATAATGGATGTTCGCGATGCCCTCTTTGGAGCCGATCAATATCAGCACCTCGCTGAAAGGATCGAGCCGAACGCCGAAGCGGCGCAGATACCAGCGGGTGACCGCCTCCCGCAGTTTGGTGGTTCCGGCATAAGGGGGGTAGCGGTGATTTGCTCCCTTGGCCGCCGCTTCTTGCAGGCATTGGACAATCGGTTCGGGCGTGGGAAGGTCGGGATCGCCGATGCTCAAGTCGATCAGATTTTTACCCTTCGCCTTGAACTCCTGTTTTTTCCGGTCGAGTTCCGCAAAGGGGTAGGGGGGTAAATTTTGGATCCGCTTTGAATAAATCATTGTTGTTCGTACGATGGTACGCTCGGACTCTCGTACGCTCGGGTTTTCCGATCGTACAAGCATACTAGCGTACGAGCGCACGCTCCAATCCCAATACATCCTGCATCGTATAGAGTCCAGGGCTTTTGCCGATGATCCATTGGGCCGCCTTCAATGCTCCGGCGGCGAAGACTTGTCTGTCAACGGCCCGATGAAGGATCGCCAGATGTTCGGCATCGTTCCCAAAAATAATGGTATGGTCGCCGATCACTTCTCCCTCCCGGATTGATTCAATGGGCGGTTTTTCTTTTCTGATTTTTTCGACGATCTCTCCCATTCTTTTGGCGGTGCCGGACGGCTTGTCTTTTTTATGGATATGATGGGTTTCTGATATTTTGATTTTATAATCTTTTTCCAACGTTTTGGCCGCTGTTTCGATGAGCTTAAAAAGAAGATTCACCCCGACCGACATATTCGGTGAAAAGACAACGGGGATTTCTTTCGCCGCCGCGGTCACTTGGGCTTTTTGGGTTTCGTTCAGGCCCGTTGTGCCGATTACGATGGGGATTTTGCGTTCGCGCGCGAGGGTCAAAGCCTTTTCGGTCCCTTCGGGTGCGCTGAAATCGATGATGATTTGGCATGTCTCAAAGTCGTCGGTCAATTGCCAAGCGTTGCTCTCTTGAGCCAGTTTGCAAATGAGTTTCCCCATTCTGCCGGTGGCGCCGGATATGAAAAGTTTCATTGTCATTCTGAAGTCCTTCGCGTTTGTCATTCTGAGCGTAGCGAAGAATCCCGATGCTACCGGGATCCTTCCCCTTCGACAAGCTCAGGGTCAGGATGACAACAATTGGTAATCCATTAATGTCCCCCTCAATTTTTCCTTATTCCCCTCTCCCATGGGACAAAGCGGCAGGCGGAATTCTTCCGCGCATTTTCCCATCAGGCTCAAAGCCGTTTTTACGGGAAGGGGGTTGGTTTCAATGAAAAGGATCTTGTTCAAAACCTGCAAACCTTCATGCGCCGACAGTGCTTCTCTTTTATCGCCTTCCGCAAAGTGCTTCCAAATGGAAGCCACTTTTTGCGGCACAATATTGGCCGTGACCGAAATGGTCCCCTTTCCCCCCAGCATATAGATTTGCGCGTTGAGAGGATCGTCTCCGGAGTAGAGAGAGAAATTTTCGGGGGACGCGCGGATAATCTGATCGATCTGTTCCAGTTTGCCCGAGGCCTCTTTGATGCCGACAATGGTGTCGATGGCGGAAAGCCGCAGAGTGGTTTTCGCCTCCATGTTGACCGCGGTACGGCCGGGAACATTATAAAGGACCATCGGCAAATCGACGGCTTTGGCTATGGCTGAAAAATGGCGATAGAGCCCTTCCTGCGTCGGCTTGTTGTAGTAGGGGGTGACTTGAAGCGTTCCCAGGGCCTTGGCTTTTTTTGCCTGCCTTGCCAGTTTGATGGCGTTGTCGGTGGCATTGGAACCGCACCCCGCCAAAACCGGCACGCGCCCCGAAGCCTGCTCCACAACAATCGAGATGACCCTTTCGTGTTCTTCGTAGCTTAAAGTGGGGGCTTCTCCCGTGGTGCCGCAGGGGACTAAAACATCGGTGCCATTTTGAATGTGCCAATCGACAAGAGAGCGCAGGGTTTTTTCATCCACCTTTCCGCTTGAAAAGGGGGTGACCAAGGCGACCATCGATCCCTGAAACAAGGGTTTCATTGATTATTCACTCAATAGAGAGGGAATTCCCCTTCGCATACTTTTTCCGCGGGGCCGGAGAGCCATACCGTGTTGTCGTCGCGGTTCCATTCCACTTCCAGCTTGCCGCCGGGAAGTTCAATTTTGACTTTGCGTTCGGTAAAGCCGTTCAAGACGCTGGCCACCAATGAGGCCGCCGCGGCGGTGCCGCAAGCGAGTGTTTCGCCGACACCCCGCTCCCAGACTCTGGCTTTCAATTCCCCCGTGGAGAGGACGTTCACAAAACTGATATTGGTCCGGTGGGGAAACAGATGATAATGCTCCAGCAGCGGGCCGTATTTTTCGACCGGGAACGTATCGAGATTTTCCTGATAAATAACACAATGCGGATTTCCCAAAGAGAGACAGGTAATGCGAAAATCTTTGGCATCTATTTTCAAGGGGCGATTGATGATGCGGCCGCTCAAATGGACCGGAATCTCTTTTCCTTTTAGTTTGGGTTCACCCAGATTGACTTCGACCGCCTTGGAAGCGACTTTGACTTTACGGATGCCGGCCAATGTCTCAATGGTCATCTCTTTTTTGGAGGTGTAACCGGCCTCGCGGATGTAGCGGGCGAGGCAACGGATGCCATTGCCGCACATTTCGGCCTCGGAACCGTCGGCATTGAAAATCTGCATTTTAAAATCGGCTTTGCGGGATTTGGCCAAAAGCAAAAGCTGGTCGGCCCCCACGCCCAAACGGCGGTTACAGATTTTGCGGGCGAGGCGCTGGGGGTTTAAAGGCTTCGACTTCATTAAATCGATAATGATGCAGTCGTTGCCGGCCCCCTGCATTTTGACAAAATGGAGCGTTTTTTGTTTTCCAGCCACTTTCAATCCTTTGGTTAACCCCTTGAAATCCTTAAGTAAAAACAGTGGCGCATCCTAGCAGGCCCCCCATTTTATGTCAAGTTTTATGTCGGTTAATATGGCTATAGAGCTTAAATTCTTGACATTTTTGGGCCGCCACGACATACTCGCCCCAATTCCGGTATAACTTTTAAGGAAATCCAAAAAGAACAGACTCCTAAACAGCATCCCAAAAAACCTGTGCCGCCACTTTGTTTATTCCATTCATGAAATTCAAAAATAATCCCAAGGAGGGTTTTATATGCATTTAAACGAGCTGAAGGCCAAAAAGATCGGTGATCTGGTGGAGCTGGCCCATCAAATGAAAATCGAGGGGGCCAGTAACCTGCGCAGACAAGAGCTGATTTTTGCCCTGCTTCAGGCGCATGCCGCGCAGAGCGGCGCCATCTATGGCGAGGGAGTTTTGGAATGCCTGCCCGACGGGTTTGGGTTTTTGCGCTCTCCCGATTATAACTATCTGCCGGGGCCCGATGATATTTATGTCTCTCCCTCCCAGATTCGCCGCTTTAATTTGAGAACGGGCGACACCGTTTCGGGCCAGATTCGCCCACCCAAAGACACGGAACGTTATTTTGCCCTTCTTAAGGTGGAGCAGATCAATATCGAACCGGCCGATGAAAAACGGGAAAAGATCCTTTTCGATAATTTAACGCCGCTTTATCCCGAGGAAAGAATCAATCTCGAATTTGACAAAAGCAATTATTCGACCCGCATCATGGATCTGCTCTGCCCCATCGGCAAAGGCCAGCGCGGGCTGATCGTATCGCCGCCGCGCGCCGGCAAAACGATTCTTTTGCAAAATATTGCGAATGCCGTCACCAAAAATCATCCCGAAATTGTTTTGATTGTTCTTTTGATCGATGAACGTCCGGAAGAGGTGACCGATGTGCAGCGCAATGTGAATGCCGAGGTGGTCTCTTCCACCTTTGATGAGCCGGCCCAGCGCCACGTTCAGGTGGCCGAGATGGTTTTGGAAAAGGCAAAGCGCCTTGTGGAAAACAAAAAAGATGTGGTCATTTTGCTCGACAGCATTACCCGTTTGGCCCGCGCCTACAACGCGGTGGTGCCGCCGTCTGGAAAAATTCTTTCCGGCGGTGTTGATTCCAACGCCCTCCACAAACCGAAACGGTTTTTTGGTGCCGCTCGGAATATCGAAGAGGGGGGTTCTTTGACGATCATGGGAACGGCGCTGGTCGATACCGGCAGCCGCATGGACGAAGTCATTTTTGAAGAGTTCAAGGGAACCGGCAACATGGAGATCCATCTCGATCGCAAGCTGATGGAGAAGAGAATCTTCCCCTGCATGGATGTCGCCAAATCGGGAACCCGGAAAGAAGAGTTGTTGCTTCCGGAAAATGTCCTGCAAAGAGCCTGGATTTTGAGAAAATTGCTGACGCCGATGAGCACCGTTGATGCCATGGAATTTTTGCTCGACAAAGTCCGTCCGACCAAAACAAACAAGGAATTTTTGGATTCGATGAATTCCTAACGGGGGAATACCGTGATGGCATTGGCGATGCGTGAGAGGCCCGGCACTTCCAGTTTGAAACCGCTGTCATTAAAATAAATCTGGCTCGACCGGCCGCCGTCGAGATTCAAGGCATTCACGCAGTCAAATCCCTCTTTTTCTTCAGAGCGCTGAAACACCCCCGCGAATTCTTCCATGGTTTTTGGCGTTTCATCGGTCACCGCAATGACAATATCGCCGTTTTTGCGGATGCCGATTCCGGAGCGGCGGGCGACGGCCTCTTTGAGCTTCGGCATTTTCCCGTCCACCACCAGCCGCGGCCCCGCCTGCAGGGCCGCCTCAATACGCGGCTGAAAAATAAAAGCATCCGGCGGCACGATATGGGGTTTGCGGTCCTTCATAAAAAAAACAGCCCACCATTTTGTCTTGTGCGTCGGGTTTAACACCTTTCCTTCGCGCATTAAAAGCCCCAGCGATTTGTGGGAGGGGCTGAAAAATCCGCCGTTGACGGCCAAAATGGCCCCCGATTTTTTGGCGAGCATGGAGGCTGTCGCGTCGGTCTCGTTCAAATCCTTCGCGGTAAAAACAGAAAGCTGAAACAAACCAGGGTCTACTTTAAAGGCATGGATGTTGTCGGTGTAGGTATAAAAGAGGCCCCTATCCACTTCTCTCCATTCATAGGCTTTTGCCTTACTCGCGATTGTCATTGCGAGGAGCAATAGCGACGAAGCAATCCAGCGCTTTTTCATCTCCATAGGTTTACCTCTGCCCCTTCTTTCAACTTTTCTTGTCCCTCGGTGACCACCATGTCATCGGGTTCCAACCCCTCCATGATCTCGGACACGGCGGGGTTATCGGGGCTTTTTCGCGTATAGACCCGCACGCGCCACGCGCGGCTTTGACGGACCACATAGACATATTCTTTGCCCATATCCGAAAGAACCGACTTGGACGGTATCGCGAGTATTTTTGTTTTGTTGGGGCTCACAAACGCCGTCTGCGCGCTCATTCCCCCCTTGAAGACGAGCTGGGGGTTGGCCATGGCCGCCTTGACGTTAAAATTATGGGAGGCGCCGTCCAGCTCCGGCGCAACAAAGACAACCGTGGCGTTGAGATTTTTTTCTGGGAAGTCTTCCACACGGACGGAAAGGTTGACCCCCTTGTTGACGGCTTGCGCGTCAGAGGCGGGCATGTTGAAAGAGACCAGGATCGGGTCGTTTTTGACAAGGGTCATGAGAACCTGCCTGGCGGACGCGCCGGCCCCCGGAACGATGTTTTTGACCGTCACCATCCCGGAAATGGGGCTTGTAACATTGAGGCCATGTGCCTGATTTTCGATCACCGAAATATCGGTTTTAATCCGGTTTAATTGCGTCTCCAGAGAACGGACCTCGGCTTCCAGAGAATCATAGAGCGATTTGTCGATTTTCCCCTCTTCCAGCAGTCGATCCCTGGTTCTTAAAAAATAATTATTTTTATCAAGAAGGGCCTCTTGCTCCAGTTTTTGGGCTTTGAGCTGTGCCATCTTCAGATTGAAATCTTGATCATTGAGTGTGAACAACAGGTCTCCCTGGCGGACGGTGTCGCCCAGATTGACCAACACCCGCTCGATTTTGGCGTCAAATGGAAACTGGATTTCGACTTTTTCAGAAGGTTCCAAGACCGCCGGCAGTGTGATCGTCGGCTGTTTTTCCTCTGTCAGAACTTTTTCGACCGAAACAGAGGCTTTGCCGTCGCCGAAAAACCCCCCCGGCCCGCCGCGGGAGCAGGCGCAAGTAAATAGAAGAATCAGACACTGAAATTGCCGGAATGTCATTCTGAGCGAAGCGAAGAATCTAGGGGGCCTTCGCTAACGCTCAGGATGACAACCAAGGGGCATTATATGCAAGCGCCCAAGAAGCTCAATCAGGAATTTTCGCCCCTTTTTTTGGGCTACCACATTGGGTTACTCCACAATTGACGCCCCAAAATACGCATGCTAGCCAAGTCGGCCTATGGTCGACATGGAAACATTGGTTTCGCTTTGCAAGCGGCGCGGGTTTGTTTTTCAATCGAGCGAAATTTACGGCGGCATCAACGGCTTTTGGGATTTTGGTCCGGTCGGCTGTGAACTCAAGCGCCGTGTGAAAGACAACTGGTGGCGCACCATGGTCCAGTGGCGCGAAGATGTGGTGGGGCTGGATACGAGCATCATCGCCCATCCGCAAACGTGGGTGGCCAGCGGCCATGTGGAAGCGTTTTCCGATCCGATGGTTGATTGTAAAAAGTGTAAAAAGCGATTTCGTTTGGATGAAATTACCACCAAAGTCTGTCCCGAGTGCGGCGGGGAGTTGACCGACCCCAAAAAATTCAATCTGATGTTTCAGACCCATGTTGGGGCCACGCAAGATGCCGAATCGATAGCCTATTTGAGACCCGAAACCTGCCAATCCATTTTTACCGAATTTAAGAATGTTCAAACTGTCTCGCGCTTAAAAATTCCATTCGGGATTGCGCAAATTGGAAAAGCCTTTCGCAATGAAATTACCCCGCGCAATTTTATTTTTCGGTCGCGCGAATTTGAACAGATGGAACTTGAATTTTTCTGCCATCCGAAGGAATCGAAAAAATGGTACGAATATTGGGTGCAAAGCCGTTACGATTGGTTTTTGTCGATCGGCGTCCGCAAAGAAAATTTGCGCCTGCGCCCCCATGCAAAAGATGAACTGGCCCATTACGCCAGCGGTTGCACCGATGTCGAGTTTCAGATGCCCTTTGGCTGGTCGGAGTTGGAAGGGATTGCCGACCGCGGCAATTTTGATCTCTCCCAACACGCCAAATTTTCGGGAAAAGACCTCGATTATTATAATGAGGAGACGAAAGAGCGTTTTATCCCCGCGGTGGTGGAGACCTCCGTCGGCGTCGATCGAACCTGCCTTGCCTTGATGATCGATGCCTATCATGAAGAAGAGGTGAAGGGGGAAAAACGGGTGGTGATGCGTTTTCACCCGAGCATTGCGCCGTATCAGGCGGCGGTTTTTCCGTTGTCCGGCAAACTGCGCGAACCGGCCGTCAAACTGGAAAAAGAATTGCGCAAATATTTTACGGCCGATTACGATGAAGCCGGTTCCATCGGCAAGCGCTATCGCCGCCACGATGAAATAGGGACCCCGTATTGCATCACGTATGATTTTCAATCCGAGGAAGATCACGCGGTAACCGTTCGTAACCGCGATACCATGCAGCAAGACCGCGTGGCAGTGGATCAATTAGTGCGGTACTTAAGTGATAAGTTTGTTGGTTAATAAGGAGAAATGCTAAACACTAATTTCTAAATTCTAAACAAATTCCAATTCTCCAAATTGTAATGCTTCAAACCCACTTGTTTAGAATTTAAAGAATTGAAATTTGTGATTTGTTTAGGATTTAGTGCTTAGAATTTAGAATTTATGGCCAAATACATCTACACCTTCGGTGACGGAAAAGCGGAAGGCGATGCCTCCTTGAAAGAACTTTTGGGGGGCAAAGGGGCCGGCTTGGCCGAGATGTGCCGCTTAGGGTTACCGGTCCCCCCCGGTTTCACCCTCACAACAAAAGTCTGCAATTATTATTACGCCAACAACAATCAATATCCTCCCGGTTTAAAAGAAGCCGTGGCGGCAGGCATGTGCCAT
>JAUYJH010000003.1 GCA_030688705.1 Deltaproteobacteria bacterium | reverse complement strand
CACAACCGCTCCCGCGAAGTCCACAACCCCGACCCCTATAGAAGTGATTCCCCCAAAAACGCCCAAACCGGAAGCCTCTGCCAAACCGGTCCCCCCGCCCGCAACCACAACAACGACCACCACCTCCACAACCAAGCGGGCCCCGGTCATTATCTTGCCGCAAGGGTCGACCCCGGATTTGGTGGAGTAATGGACGTTTTTCCGAATCGATGCTATACTCCAAAAGTTAGAAAAATAACTTATATTTCATAATGTTAGGTGATATATGGAAGAAAAGAGTTTAGGGGCTATTCTTTTGGAACAGACCGGCCTGACGGAAGATCAACTCCAGCAGGGTCTGGTGGTCCAAAGAGAAAAGGGGATCAAGCTGGGGGAGGCCTTGGTTCAACTCAAATTTTTGAGAACCGAGGATATTTTAAAGGCCCTCTCTTTCCAGCTGGGGTTTCCCTACGAAAGCCGCATCGATGTGGAATCGATCGATACCGGTTTGATTGAAAAGCTCCCGATCAACTACGCCAAAGACAACGAAGTGCTCCCCCTTAAAAAAGAGAACGGGTCGATTATTATCGCGATGGCCGACCCGACCAATTTTTACGCGCTGGATGATTTAAGGCTTCTTTTCAATTCGGATGTGAAGCCGGTCATCGCCGGCGCTTATGAAATCGTCAACGCGATCAACGCGGTCTATAACAAAACCACCGACAAGGGCGAACAGGCGATGAGCGATCTGGATGAAAAAATGGAAGAGATCGCGCAGGATTTTGACGAGCCGGTCGATTTGCTCGATGCCTCGGATGAAGCCCCCATCATCCGGCTGGTCAATTCACTCATGTTTCGCGCCGTCAAACAGAAGGCGAGCGATATTCACATCGAACCGTTTGAAAAAGATCTGGTCATCCGTTTTCGGATCGACGGCGTTTTGTACGATGTGATGCACCCGCCGAAACGGGCGCAAAATTCGATTATATCGCGTGTGAAAATCATGGCGGGCTTGAACATCGCTGAAAAAAGAATCCCGCAAGACGGGAGAATACGAATCAAAATCGCCGGCAAAGATATTGACATCCGCGTATCGACCATCCCCACCGCCTTCGGCGAGAGCATTGTCATGCGTCTTTTGGACAAATCGGCGGTCCTGCTTTCCATCGAGACGCTGGGGTTTATCGGCAAAAATCTGGAATACATCGCCGATGTGATTCGCCGCCCGAACGGGATTATTCTGGTGACGGGGCCGACCGGTTCCGGAAAATCGACCACCCTTTATTCCTGTCTTTCCAAGATCAATTCCCCGGAACTCAAAATCATCACGGTGGAAGACCCGGTGGAATACCAGCTCCCCGGCATCAACCAGATGCAGGTGAACCCGAAAATCGATTTGACGTTTGCCACGGGTCTGCGCGCCTTTTTGCGCCAAGACCCCGATGTGATCATGGTCGGCGAGGTCCGCGACCGCGAGACCGCCGAGGTCGCCATTCAGGCGTCATTAACCGGTCACTTGGTCATGTCGACCCTCCACACCAATGACGCCTCCTCTTCGATCACCAGGCTTTTGGATATGGGGGTGGAGCCGTTTCTCGTCTCTTCTTCGGTGATCTGCATTATTGCCCAGCGTTTGATCCGCACCGTTTGCAAAGATTGCGCCCGCAAATACACCCCCGAGGCGATCGAATTGAAAAAAATCGGGCTGACCGCGGAAGTGCTCAAGGGAAAACAGCTCTACCGCCCCGTCGGCTGTCCCAATTGTCTGGAGACCGGCTACTCGGGGCGGACCGGCATTCATGAAGTCTTGATGATGGACGACGGCATTCGCGCCGAAATCATGAAAGGCTCGGATGCCTCCACCATCAAAAAAGCGGCGCAGGCCCGCGGAATGAAAACCCTCCGTGAAGACGGGGCCCAAAAAGTGTTGATGGGGTGGACCACGGTCGAGGAAATTATATTTGCGACACAGGAAGATTCGGACTAATGATAAATTCTAAATTCGAAACACTAAATTCTAAACAAATACCAATTTTTCAAACCACAATTTTCCAACGTGTTTGAAATTTGGAAAATTGAAATTTGGGGTTTGTTTAGAATTTCGGATTTACTAATGAGTACAAAAGCCACGATACACGATACGGAGAAAGCGCGAGCGAGTCGGTTAAGAAAAGCCTGCGTAAGGCGATTTTCACATCCGGGATCCACAAATAAAATCGCCGACATAGGAGCGAATTTTTTGGGTCGACCCAAAAAATGTCGCGTGTTTTCGAAACCGGCGAGCGGAAGCTTTCGCCGAGTGATGTATAGTGGCTTTTGTACTCCTTAATAGTATTTAGAATTTGAGGTGGATATGCCAGTCTTTGAATACAGCGGCATCAATCAACAGCGCAAAAAGGCCGCCGGCATTGTCGAGGCCGAAAATGAAAAGGCGGCGCGCCTTAAACTGCGTAAAATGGGGATCTACCCGGAGTTTTTGACCCTTGAGGGGGGAAAAAAGGCCAAAATCTCTTTGGGAAGCCGGATCGATTTTTCAAAATTCACCCAGCGGATCAAGGTGACCGACATAGCCCAGATGACCCGTCAGCTGGCGACTCTGGTCAACGCGAATATTCCGTTGGTGGACTCGTTGACCGCGCTGGTCGATCAAACTGAAAACGAAAAATTGAAAAAGATGCTCTCGCAGGTGAGGGAAAAAGTGACCGAAGGGACAAAACTCTCCGATGCCATGCGGGGGTTTCCCAAAATTTTCAGCGATCTCTACATCAATATGATCAACGCCGGCGAAAACAGCGGCGCCTTGGATGTCGTCTTGGTGCGGCTGGCCGACTTTTTGGAGGGGCAGGCCAAGCTTAGAAGCAAAATCATCGGGGCGATGATTTATCCGATCATTATGTCGGTGGTGGGGGTTGTGTTGATTGTCATGCTGATCATTTTTGTCATCCCCAAGATCACCAGCATTTTTGAGGATGTGGCGGCAACTTTGCCGCTGCCGACGCGTGTTTTAATTGCTTTAAGCGAGGCCCTGACCACCGGCTGGGTGGTTGTTTTGCTTTTAGTGGCCATTCCCTTGATGATTTTTGGCATCCGAAAATGGCTGAAAACTCCCAAAGGGAAATCGTATCTCGACCGCAAGATGCTTAAAATGCCGGTCTATGGAAAACTGACACGGATGATTTCCATTTCCCGTTTTTCGCGCACCCTTGCCACCCTTTTGAGCAGCGGGGTTCCGCTGTTGGGGGCTCTGGATATCGTGAAAAATATTGTTTCCAATACGGTCATTCGCGGCGTCATTGAAGAGACGAGGGTCAGCGTGCAGGAGGGATCTTCGGTTTCCGATGTCTTGAAAAAAAGCGGCGAGTTTCCGCCGATCGTCACCCATATGGTGACCATTGGCGAGAAAACAGGCGAGCTGGAAAAAATGCTCGAACGAGTGGCGGATGCCTATGATACGCAGGTTGACAATACGGTCTCCACACTGACAACCCTTTTGGAGCCGATCATGATTTTAGTAATGGCCGGGGTCGTGTCTTTTATAGTAATGTCCATCCTATTGCCGATTCTGCAACTCAATCAATTGGGGGGGTAAACATGAAAAAACTAGGTACTAGGTACCAGGTACTAGGTACTCACATTATGATCACATCTATCATCGCCTTCA
>JAUYJH010000172.1 GCA_030688705.1 Deltaproteobacteria bacterium | reverse complement strand
ACTAGCTGGGCAGATAAAAATGGCTCGCATGGTCGTCATTATACTCAAAGTGATTTCGACTACTATGCGGTCTACTGTCTTGAAAAAGATATAGTTGTTTATATTCCCAACACACCTGACACTCCCAATTTTATTCGTTTTGATAAAACTGCCAACAATCAAAATAAACGTGTTCGATGGGCTAATACTTATCTGGATTTTCCGAGAGAGTCCTCAGAGACTATACGCCACACACCTGAAACGGTGAAGACATAGTCCAGACTACAATTCGCCTTAGGCGGAGCTTGGGTAACCAAGAGTAGTAAGCTAAGCAGAGGGCCGCAGGTTCGAGTCCTGCCGGGCGCACAACGATTTTCCGCGAGGAAAATCGTCCTCCATTTTCCATTTTCAATTCTCTATTTTCTGGGGGTTTGTGCCTTTGACAGCGGCGGAAAATCGAGAAAATGGAGAATAGAAAATAGAGGTTTTTAAAACATGGCATTCCAATTTGAAAAACTTGAAGTCTATCAAAAAGCTCTCGATTGGGTCGAGGCCGCTGAATCCCTATGTGAAGCCCTCAAAGGGAAAATTTCTTACTCAATGATTGATCAACTTTCCCGCGCCGCGCTTTCAATTCCTTTAAATATCGCCGAAGGCAACGGTCGTTGGCACAAGGGCGAAAAACGCCAATTCTTCTGGATTGCACGCGGTTCGGTATTTGAGTGCGTGCCGATCATGCAGGTCTTACACCGAAAGAATCTCATCAATGAACAACAGTATGCAGGATATTACGAGCAACTCGACATCATCGCCAAAATGCTCACTAATTTGGTGAAGTCGGTGGAGGAGTTGAGGTCGGCGAAAAAATGACAACCCATTTACCATTTTTTGATGAAATCAAACGATGTCTTCGAAAAGTTGGTCCTAATCTCTGGGAGCTTACCGAGCCACATTTGCTTTATTTAGATGATGAGCAGGCAGTTGGCTATCTCAAGCTCATGCAGGATCAAAGTTATTCAAAAAGTTTCCACAATGAAACAGTTCAGCTTATTGAAAACCATCTAAATGACTTGTTTCCCTCTGGAGAACGCTCCATCAGTCTTATTGATTTGGGGCCCGGTTATCCGGACAAGGCATTGCCAATGGCGAAGTTTCTTCGAAACAAAAATACTGAAATATATTACTATCCTGTTGATGTGAGTCTGAAATATTTGGATCTTGCCAAAGAAGAGATGGCCCCTTTCTGTAAAGGGGTCTTTCCAATTAACGCCCTTTTTGAATCGGCCTATGAACAAATGCCAAAAG
Source organism: Deltaproteobacteria bacterium (assembly GCA_030688705.1). Lineage (GTDB taxonomy): Bacteria > UBA10199 > UBA10199 > SPLOWO2-01-44-7 > SPLOWO2-01-44-7 > JAHFSU01. Next base: position 3,478 of record JAUYJH010000172.1, on the reverse strand, counting down.
ATGCATACGAACGGCCTGTCTTTGTGATGATAGGTTTGACATTCATGAATTTCCCCGGTTCATCTATTTTACAATTGTTAAAACAATTAGCCAGAAGGCAGGGTGGCGGATGGGCCATTTTTGCCACAGAACTTATTACACCTCAGAATCAGATAGATGGGATTTTAAACGCATATCGAGGAGAAACAATGGGGGAATTTACCTTTGGTCCTCTCCGACATCTTGGGTTTAATTACGATCGGTCCACGTTTGAACCAATTTATGAGAATCATAGAGTTGAACACAGGTTTACTATTGAGGAAGAAATGCCTGGTGTGCCAATTCTAAAAGGGGACATGGTTGTCACGGCTATTTCTTATCGATATAGCTTAGATGAAATCACCAATATTCTTCATAAGAATTTTACGAATGGAACGATTTGGTGCTCCCCAAGTAACAAAACAGCATTGTTGCTGGGCGAGGTATAATTATGACCGTCTTACGTCACCAGTGCTCTATTTTGATCACAAACGCTCTATACAAAGGTTCGACATCCTGCAATATGGGCGCACAAAAATCGTCCAGCGTTTTTTGTTGGACGATTTTTTTCCATTGTCATCCCCGTGGAAACGGGGATCCCGAGATTTCCGCTGGAGCCTGCCTTCGAGATTCCCGCTTTCGCGGGAATGACATCGGGGGCGGGAATGACAATCTGATCCACCTCCATAAAATTGGATGGTTTTTGAACGTAAGAACAGGCCCCCGCGGCATAGGCCCTGACAACGTCTTCGGCCAATAAAATGTCGATCGACTGTATCATCGTGGTGTTCCTCTCGTACCATAAAAATTATCCGAATGTAATGATGAATGCCGATTACTTTAACGAATACCACGCGCCACGACCGGCGCCATGCTTTTCCAAATATTCTTTTTTTACCAGATTTTTGATGTGATCCTTGATTGTGTTCCGACTGCCGCCCGTTGTTTTGACTGCATCACTGACTGCGACTCTTCCATGTTTACGTGCAATTTCGATAATCTTGATTGAAAGCTCCGGCAAAGAACCCGCGAGGATTTGTTCCTGTTCAATCTTTTCTTTCAGTCGATTTTTTTGTTCTTTGAGTGTGGTCAAAAAATAGGTGACCCATGGTTGCCAATCTGGTGAATGGGTTCCGGCGGTCGTCTGCGTTTTTCTTAAGGCAAGATAATAAGATTTTTTAGTCTGTTCCACCACGCTTTCGAGAGAACTATATGGCACATAAACATATCCGCTCCGCAGGAGAAGAAGTGTGGTTAATATTCTGGAAAGTCGTCCATTGCCATCCTGAAAGGGATGAATGGCAAGGAATGTAACGATAAAAACCGCGATGATTAAAAGTGCGTGTGTTTTCTCTTTGTCCAGATTTGTCAGTGTCCACCCAACCAATTCTTTCATCAGTCCAGGCGTATCAAATGGCGTTGCAGTTTCGAACACAATCCCAAGGCTTTTACCATCCGGCCCGAATGCCTCAACATGATTGGGAAGAGTTTTGTATTCTCCCCGGTGACGCTCATCTTTGTCCGAATATTTAAGTAAATCTCTGTGGAGTTGCCTGATATGGTTTTCCGTTGGCGGAATTGCATCGAAATTCTCAAAGATCATGTCCATGACCCCAGCGTAGCCGGCGACTTCTTGTTCATCCCGCGTAGAAAATTTTTTGATTTCGAGATTTGCAAGAAGGCGCTCAACCTCACGATCAGACAACATAGCGCCTTCAATACGTGTCGATGAGCCGATGCTTTCAATTGTTGCCACACGTCGCAAATTGACAAGTCTGTCCGGCGCTATTCGGCCGATGGCCTTCCATGCCCCCTTAAACTCGTCGATTTCGGCGATAAGTTTTAAGATTTCATCTGTAATTTGGAGTGTCGATATATTTATTGTGACAGCCATTTATCCACCCAATTCCATCCGTTTAAAGTACAATATGGCCATCCATTTGTCCATCCATTTTCACCCAAAGGTCACGATAAATTCCGAGCCGCCCCCGTTGCGGGGCTGCACCCACGTCCTGCCCCCGTGGAGGGCTGCAATGGCCTTGCCTGCGGATTGGCCAAAACAAGGGTTCCCGATTTGTCGGCCATGATGATGGCATTGGGAGAGTGCTCCACCAGAAGCCGGAATTGTCTATCCTTCTTTTTTGAAATTTTTTTGGTTGGGCGCATCATGCCGTTTCAATTTTATCCGGCCATGAAATTTCCGACCTTGTATCCTGAAAATCGGAGTGTTACCCTGTACAGTAACACCCAATTTGGTAAACCGGAAAATAAGGAAGGAAGCGGCAGGAGGGCGTGGTCATGAAGAGAGTCATGCTGCTTTCGCTGGTGCTGGGCCTTGCTTCGGTTTCAGGCGATCCTTCGCCATCCAATCAAAAAGAGCCCAAGACAAAAAAGCCGCGGCAGGAAGCCCCTGTTATTGAATACGGCCCTGGCCCCAATATGCCGCCCCCTCAACCGATGCAAGAAGAACAAAACGAGCTGGAACAGCCGGCTTATTATGAAGTGCCGCGAGACGAGGAGGGACTATGAAAACGGGAATCCTTTTTTTAATCTGTTTCGGGTTTTTGCAGGCCGGGGAGGCGCTGTCCGCGGATCCTGAAAAAACGGTGATTTCTCTTCCGGAACTTTCGGGATTGAACCTCAAAATAAAAGATCTTTCTAACGTCTATCAACTTAAAAAAGGGAAATCGGGCTATGAGAATCACGTAAAAATCGCGGTCGATATGGTCTATTACGAGGCGTTCGAGGAGAGACAGAGCATTTATTCGGCCCTCTCTCTTTATAACGACGCCAATCAGGCCGCCTGCGGTTTTGAGGCGGCCAAACGGGGCCTGGCGCAAGAGAGAGACGGCAACATTCTGGAAAATGCCCCCTCTTTCGGACAGCAAAGCGTTCTTTTTGTCGAGCGTTACGTGGATCCAAAAACCGGCGATTTTGACCGCTACCATGTTCTGTTTTATTTCGGCAATATCGCGGTGGAGATCCGGGTCGAAGCCCCTGAAGCGGTGGTGCCGCAAAAAGATGTGGTGGGTTACGCCAAAATTGTCGAAAAAAATCTCAAAGACGACTGTCCCAAATGCCTTCAAGCCGAATCTTGCAGCCAATGAATTTGTCATTGCTCATGGGCCTGAAAAATATCCGATCGCTTCCGCTCGCAGTTTTCGAAAAGACGCGACATTTTTTGGGGTGTCTTACTCCGCAAATTCTTCGAATTTGCTGCGCGGCTTGGCAAAGCCAAACCTTGCCACCCAAAAAATTCGCTCCTATGTCGGCGATTTTGGTTATGGATCCCGGATCAGTAGTGTCCCAACGTTGAAAATAAAATCAATAAAACATGGCCTAAGGGCCATGTCACCCTGAACGAAGTGAAGGGTCTCGTTGAAATCGATTAGATCCTTCGCTCCGCTCAGGATGACGTCGTTGTGGTATTTGCCCATGATCGGTCATTCAACGTTGGGAC
>JAUYJH010000164.1 GCA_030688705.1 Deltaproteobacteria bacterium | reverse complement strand
GTCAGGCACCTCATGAGGAGCCTGACTCCTCGTGAGTTATGCGATTTTATATTGCCAAAAATGGTGATGCATTAGCCGAAAGGGCTTTGAAATATATACTGGATTCCGGCTTTCGCCGGAATGACGAGGCAGGCCGGAATGACGTGTCCAAAATTTTTAACCTTGGCCTAGCCTCTGGTTCCACACCCAAAAAGACCTACGCCGCCCTTGCCAAATTGGTTAAAGAAAGAGGTCTTAACCTGTCAAAATTGCACTGTTTTCATCTCGATGAATATGTCGGTCTTTCCTCGAAAGACCCCAGAAGCTTTGTGTTTTGTCTATATAATGATGTGGTGGATTCTTTGGGGCTCAAAAAAGAGCAGGTCACTTTTTGGAGGGGGGAGGCGCCCAACCGGCCGGAGGAATGCCGTCGTTACCAAGAAGATATCCGCCGCCACGGAGGAATCGACTGCCAGATTTTGGGCTTGGGTATCAATGGGCACATCGGTTTTAATGAGCCCGGTTCTTTAAAAGAGAGTCGCTGTCGTGTCGTAAAATTAACAGAGGAAACTTTACAGCATAACGCGAAAGATCTTCAAGGCGGTTTGATGCCGACACAGGCTTTGACAATGGGGATTGCCGATATTCTGGATGCCAAAACAATTTTGCTGTTGGTCTCGGGAAAAAACAAAACGGAAAGCTTAAGGCGGTTTTTGGAAGAAAAAGAAAGCCCGGCCTATCCCGCCTCTTTTTTGAAAGGCCATAAGAATTTGACAGTCATCGCCGACCAAGACGCGGTAAACGGGTTGGAAGTGGATGTCATTGCGAACCCCTTTAGGGGTGAAGCAATCTCCCGGTAAAACCGAGAGATCGCCACGTCGCCCTGCGGGCTCCTCGCGATGACAACAAAATATGCATTATAACCCCATACATGTTCTACACATCAAAGATCTCCCGCGGGAGAAGACGGTGTTGGTGTTTGCCCCGCACCCCGATGACACCTCGATTTGCGCTGGCGGCACCGCCGCGCTTTTAGCGCACCATAATAAGGTTATCTCCGTAGTGATGACCGTCGGGCATCGGGCCAAAATAGAAAAATTGTCAAAGCAGGAGAGAATAGAGCTCCGAAAAAAAGAGGCGGCGGAAGAGGCAAAAATACTAAATGTTGATTTCGAATTTTTGGATCTCGAGCTCTACAATGCGGGAACAATCACTGCGAACGATTCCAAAATTGTGATGTCGGTTTTGGAAAAATACCGTCCGGAAATTGTTTTGCTCCCCAATATGCAGGATCCCCACCCAACCCATGCCCTTTGCCGCGATCTGGTTTTGCGACAGGCTCAATCCTTTACCGCGATGCACGCGACAACGGTCGAACTTTGGCATTATGAAAGCCCCTGGTCTCTTTTTGGACGCGAGGAATTCAATGTGATTGTTTCGCTGGACGAGTCCGTTTTCGCGCAGAAAATGAAAGCAATCCGCGCCCACAAATCGCAAAATGCCCGCACCCGTTACGATACCATCGCCTCTTCTTTGGGACAGATGCGCGCGGCGATTGTCGGGGAACAAGACCTTGCCGGTTACGGAGGCGAGGCGGTTCTTCTCGATCCGTATGTCGAATTGTTCAGTGTGATTCATGTGGGGAGCCGGGCAAAGTTGATAGAAACGGTATCCGGCATCCGCGGTGTTTTTAGAAAAGGACTGACACCGGAAGTCGCCAGAGATTATGGCTATGCTTACGGCAGTTGGCTTAAAACGACTCTCGATGTAAATCCAAAAGTCATCGTCGCAATGGACACCCGCACTTCCGGCCCACAACTCAAACGGGCGCTGATTGAAGGTTTGAACCGGGCCCACTGCCATATTTTTGATGTCGGCATTGCCACCACGCCGATGGCCCAGTTTGAAGTCCGCAATCGGAAATGCGAAGGGGGAATCATTGTTACCGCCAGCCACAACGAGCCGGAGTGGAACGGTTTCAAGTTTTTGTGGGGCGACGGATCTGCTCTGGCACCAGAACAGATGCAGGAAGTTATCAACAGCTACCATGCCGAAACAAAAGAACCGGAACGCCCTTATGTGGAGCATTACCTGAAATATCTTTCCCAATGGATCGGCGAAAAAACAGTCACCGCGATTCGGGATGCCAATCTCAAGGCGGTGGTCGATCCCAACGGCGGGGCGATTGTTGTGGTGATGAAAAAACTTTTTGATTTGCTGGGCATTGAAACAATCGCATTGAATGTTCAGGCCGGAAAATTTGCCCACACCATCGAGCCGACCTTTCAATCTCTGAAACATCTGGCGCCATTGGTCAAAGAGCACAAAGCCGATTTCGGCGTGGCGTGGGACTGCGACGGCGACCGGCTGGAGATCATGCTCCCCAACGGGGAGCTTTTATCGGGTCACACTATTCTCGCATTGTTGGTCGATCAGATTTTGGGCAAACTGCCCCCCAAGCAGACGGTGGTGATCAATGCGGCAACCTCGGGTGTCGTGGCCGCGGTGGCTTCAAAGTATGATGCCCGTGTGGTTGAGACCGATGTCGGCGAGGCCAATGTGGTTCGCCAAATGAAAATTGCCAATGCCGCGGTCGGGGGGGAGGGGGCGAACGGCGGCGGTATTATCCCGCCGAGCCGCTGTCGCGACGGGATGATGACGCTGTTAAAAATTCTCGAAATGATGGTGGAGAAGAAAAAGGGGCTTTTGCAATTGTTGAAGGGCTACCCGAAATATTACACGCGGCAGGCCAACATGTCGCTGGATCTTTCCAAGATGGATATCATTCGCAAGGAGCTCAAAAAAAATCTCTCCGACGCCGAAATGCAAGTAATGGGGGATCATGGCGGTACGAAATTTAAATTAAAAGAGTCGGGGACCGTTTGGTTTCGCGAATCGAGGACAGAACGCAATATTGTCCGTTTGCTGGTCGATACCCCCTGCAAAGAAGCAACCGACGCTGTTTTCAACAATGCCGTCCAGATTCTTGAAAAGTGGGGGAGTCCGCTCCAATCGCTGACGAAAAAATAACTGGATCCCGGCTTTCGCCGGGATGACAATCTGCGCGCAACTTTTTCGGCGGCTATCCGATGAATAAGGGCCATGACTCTTCAATCCATAAAACCGGCAGGGTTGCGTTCCCATCTTCCTTCGGCCATTCCCGATTACGGCTTGTCTTTGCGGAAGAGTGAAAAAAAAGAGACCCCCTCCGAATATCATTGGGTCGTGGTGACGGCTGCTGTCGCAGGAACCGTTGCCGGTACCATTGCCACCGGCGGTCTGCTTGGGGCCGTGATCGGCGGCACTGTTTTGGCAACGGGCGCCGTTCCCTTCCGCCGCTATTTGGCGGGTCTTGAAGATTCCCAATTTGACAAGAAAAATCCCTCTTTGGCGGCGGAGATGATCTGGACCGGCGGCACGCAGCTTTTTTTTGGCGCGGCATTTGGTCTGGTGGGTGCCGGAAGCAATCTTTTATTGGCAGGATCGAAAGGACTTTTGGCCCGTTTTTCCGGGACTGTCTTGGCGGATGTGATGGCTTCCCGGCCGGCATTTCAGGTTTTAAAAACCGGTGTGCAAGAGGCCTCTCGGTTTCTGACCACAGCCAAGGAAGTTTATAAAAAACGTTCTTCCCAAGTGGTCCTTCGTTCTTTGGCCGGTGCCTATGCCACTTATGATTTAGCTGTCAATAAAGAGGGACGGTTTGATCCGAAACATCCCAGCATCGACACCTTTTCCGGTTTTGTCGCGGCGTTGTATGCCGGCAACGGCCTCTACAGCGCCTCATTTGGTGCCAATCTTTACGGGCTGGATGCTGCCGTTCCCATGAGTCTGGCCAGCTATAAGTTGTTTCGGTGGCTAGCCGGCGAAGGCCTCACCGATTTTGAAGGTTATAGTTACAATGAATTATTGGCGTGGCGCTATGTGGCGGAGGGGGGTAACGTCGTCGGCAATATCGCCACCTACGGGCGCCTTTATTTGAGACCCGATTTAAGGGCCGGATTAGCGGAGCAAAGGGGGTTGACAGCCAGCAAAGAGACCGGGACACAACATGTGGCACCGGCAGCATGGGTGATTGACGAAACGCTGGGAAGGCTTTACCGCGGCAGTCCCAATCTTTTCTGGTACAAAAATGTCATCCGTCCGCGTGTTACTTATGAACAGGGTCCGCCGCAATGGCTGGCAAGCCGTTTTCCCAATTTGGCCGATCGTCTGACCATCATCAAGGGATTCAAAAATGACGATATCATGAAACCGCTCTATGGATTGGCGGGGAGGACTCTGACCATTGGTTACACTTGGGCATCCAATGTCCCCTATTGGATGTTTTTTGCGCCGGCGGTTGGGATGTCTTCGGGAGAGTGGGGACCCAATCGCTTGCTGAAATTCACCTTCTTTCCCTTGGTCGGCCGCCCCATGCAAGACGTCTTCGGCGGCGACACGGCAACGGCTCAATATGCCGGTTTTGCAGTCGGCCTAGGCATTGATTACGGCGTCTCCCAATTTTACAATGCCCGGTACAAGAAAAAACATTGGGCCAAAGATTTACATCAGTCGTTGGCGGCGTTTCATGCCGCCCCCAATGCCGTTTCGCGAGATGCAATTGCCGAACACGTGTTTGATGATATTTTCTGCCGCCAGATGACCGATCTCTCCTGGACACAACTGCGTTTGGGAAATGGTTATTACGAATTTAATCCCGACTATCTGGCGACGTTTGACGATGAGGTTTCCAAATTGGATGAAAATGAATTGGAGGCCCTCAAGAGAATCTATCAAAACCGCCTTTTACAAGCGAAGCAAGGCAAACCGGACAGCCGCCAAGAGGAAGGTCTGCAAATTTTGGGATCACTATTATTCTGATTGTGTTTATCCGGAGGCGCCGGCTCGCCTTTGCTGGCCGTCTCTTTCAGAGGTCTCTTTTAAAAGAGCCAACAGTCTCTCTCCACCGACCTCCCAAGGATAAGTGGCATGTACATAGGCACTGGCTTGTGCGCCGATCTGCGCTTTCAAATTTTCTTTTAATGCTGTCTCCAAAGCCTCGGCCAAGGCTGGTGCATGGCCGGCATCCACAAGTCGTCCCACTGTTGGGGTTACGGTCTGTCTCAAGCCTCCGACATTGCTGGCAATAACAGGGGTGCCGGTGCCGGCGATTTCCAGCGGGACAATTCCGAACGGCTCTCTCCATGAGGGGACGGCCCCGACATCCGAAATGCGATAGAGGTCGGCCAATTCATGCAGACTCCGTTGTCCGACAAAGTGGACCACGTCGCCGATGTCCCAGGCTTTGACCAACTGCAGATACTCCTCCATTTTTTTGCCGTGGCCCGCCAAGATGAAATGAAGCCCCGGTATTTTTGCTTTGAGCGATTTTGCCGCTTTTAGGAGAGTCACAACCCCTTTGTAGTGAACCATCCGTCCCGCAAAAGAGACGACACGGCGGACATTCGGCAGGTCGAGCCCCAGGCGGCGAAGAACCTCGGCCCTGTCGAAGGCGGCGTCGGGAGTGAAAATATCGCTGTGAAAACCGTTGGGGATGGTGGTGATCGATTCCGGGGCCATTCCATAAAAATTCCGTATCTCTTCCCCCACATCATCTGTAATGGCGACAATGTGTCCGGCGGCCTGAACTCCCTTGCGGACAATAGGAACAAAGTTTTTAGGATACGTGTTTTCGGGCTGGAGGGCTTGTCCCATGTTGGTGCTGCAGGTGCCGTGGCAAACAACAACAAATGGAAGGCCGGTCCTTCTGGCGGCCTCGGCGCCGACAAAGGCGTGATTAACAATCAATGCATCCGGTTTCATGTCCTCCACAGCCACTTTGACCGCGTCGGCAACCGCCTCCGTATAGGTATCCAGTTCCTCTGGCGTCATGTCTCTAAAACGCGTTCCATATGGACTGGCAGGGTTGGAATCGAAAACCGGCAAGTAACCGGTAGCGGCTCCTTCCAGCGGTTCTCCCTGCTGGGGAGTAAAAGGGACCAGATATTGGGATACACGGCCCATGTCTTTTTCCAGTTGGTGTCCCAGGAAGATGACGCTGGCCTCTCCGCCCCGATTAATAATATGTTGTGCCATGGCCTTGGTGTAGGTCCCGGACCCATTGCTTCCCAAAGGAAACAGCGAAACAAACAGGACTTTTGGCCCTCGGCATCTTCCGAGAGATCGAACATGGCTGATTCCTTCCAATATCGGCAGTACACCGCCGTCGGAACGATGGAGAGAGGCGGCGCGGTAGGAGGAAGCGCTGTTTTGTAAGAAAATCCTTCGGACCCGCGCCCTCGCATAAACCGGATCCATGAGGGGCGACAGAGGGCGATTTTTCACCCCCTCCTCGACACCTGTCCATTCCAAACCGCCTTGTAAAAGAGTGGCCAAATTATCACGGGCCGTGCGGATTTGATCCGGGTTGCGCCTCTGGAGAGCCGTTTGTGTCTCTTCCAATCTCTGAATGAGAGGGACCAATGCTGCGGATACCGGATCCTGCCAGTTGACCTGAAACATTGAGCTGGCAAGATGGGAATCGAGCGTTTGAAAATGGGTTTGAATGGCTGCTATATCTTCTGTTGCCGCCATCTGTTGTGCAAGACTGATGGCCTGTCCGGCGAAACTGATTCCTGCGCATAAGTTTGAAAATCCTGTCATGAGTTCCCCCTATTGATCACCAATGTTCAACAGCAGACACGAATAGGTATTGCCGTTCGGATCCCCCAGCCGGTTGCGCATGCCGGGGGCGACCCAGTTTAAGGCGCCCACCTCGCCGTTTTTCACAAGGCAGAGTTTGGCGCCGGAACCGCCGTCCAAACTGAAAACTTTTTTCAAATTTTGTTTTGGCGCCAATTGGTTCAGAATATTTTTGAGCGCCGGAATGATTTCATCGAAAGAAATGCCGAGCGAATGTTCATAGCGCCCGCTGAAAGCAAAGGAGCCGAAATATTTTTCCGTTTCGATCAAGATATTCCGCGGTTCTCTCCGAAGCGGATTGGGAATGAAGGTCTCTTGCGTCAAGACGGCATTGGGGTGGAGCCAGTCTTTGAAATTGTGATGGCCGTCTAAAGAGAGCTCCATGAGCCCTTCGTAAAAACAATCGAGACTGTTCCAGAGTTTTTCATCGAACCACGGTTCAAACTCGAATTTAACCGTCATTCCGGCGGAAGCCGGAATCCAGTCACGACTGGATCCCGACTTTCGTCGGGATGACGGAAACGAAAACACCACCGCCCCCGCCGGTTGTCGGAGCTCCCCGTCTTTAATATAAGCAATTTTTGGTGCCGGATAAGTCCCTTGTCCTTCATTGACAACAACGACATTGATTCTGTTTTTGCCGATTGTTTCCAAATTGTGAGAAGGTGTGTAAACCACCAGTTGTTTTCCGTCGGCACTTTTCGGATTCACATCCACTTCACTCCATTTAAATTTTTGATCGCCGATTTCGATTGTTCCGCCGCCTAAACGGACATCGTTCACCAAGACCGGTTCCCCATTTTTGGTAATGCCGACGCCGCAGGTGCCAAAGTGGGGGGGATAGGCGATCATCCCATCTTTTTGCCGGACAAAATAACCCCCCAAATAGCTGTTGTCGGATTCTTGAAGATGTTCTTCTTTTGGGTGCCTGCTGTTTAGCTGACGAATTAATTTAGAGGTGATGAAATAGCCGAGGTTTGAGGCGAGCCATGTCCCTTTTAGATTTTTGACACTTTCTTTTAAAGAAGGAATCTCGCCCTCTTTTGGATAAAAGCCGATCCGCGATGCGCTGATTCTGGAACGGGGGAGCAGAAAGCCGGAAACAAAAGTGGTGGAGAGCTTTGAAGGATTCTCTTGCCAGCAAAGATTTTCAGAATCCAACTCTCTTTCCCCGTTCAAAACAAGATGCCGGGCGAAAACAAAACCGCCGATCTTTTTTAAAGTTTCTTGAGCCGCATTCAAGTTGGTGGTGATTCTTTCGGCATCGAAAGAAGAATCAGAAGGCCAGAGGGGAGAACCGGAAATATCGGGATTTTCTTCAATAAAACAGAGTTTGGAGGGGTCTTCCAAGAAATACTGCTTCTCGGTTTGCCTCCAGGAGGGACGTCTCGTCGTTTCCATCTTCCCGGCTATCATATGAATAGGGTTATTCCTATACTGCGTACAGTCGTACTCCACCCACCTCTTCACTTGTCAGGATTTTGTTTTTACAGAACGAAACGAATGGGTTTTGACTATGACATTATGCGTAATCTGACAAGGACAAAGTGGCCAAAAATGCAGCAAAAACTGGAAGTTGTAGAGCATTCTCGGACAATAATCGCTAACACTTTGATTCAACGAAAGAATATTGGATACATTTTGTTTTTAAATGCCAATGGGGTGCCAGGTGGTTTTCATTTCGACGAAAGAGTGGATCCAATAGGGAGATTGGGCCCTTTCATTGTTCAACCATTCATCACCTTTGGGATAATCGTGGGCGATGATTCTTTTGACGTTGGCGGCTCCTTCTTCTTGCAGCATTTTTAAAATTTCAGGATCCGAACCGGTATAATTGACCGAGTTGACATCCATATGTTTTGCCAAATGAGCGATCAATTCTTTTTTGATGCCGGTCAAAATGTTGACAACGCCGGCCGGCACATCGGAGGTTGCAATCATTTCGGCGAAAGTAATCGCCGACAACGGATATTTTTCGCTGGCGAGCATGACAACGGTATTGCCGGCTAAAATCGCGGGGGCCAGTTTGGAAACAAGCGGCACAAGCGGTAATTCATCGGAGACGATAATCCCCACCACACCGACTGGTTCCGGCAATGTAAAATTGAAATAGGGAGCGGCCACCGGATTGACGGTGCCAAAAATCTGTTGGTATTTGTCCGACCAGCCGGCATACCAAACGAGACGGTCGATACAGCTGGTCACCTCTTGTTCCGCTTTTTTCGGGGTAGCCCCGGTCATCTTTACCATTTCCGCAATCAATTCTTCCTTACGCCCCTCCAAGACTTCAGCCATCCGGTATAAAATCTGTCCCCGGTTATAGGCGGTCTTGGAACTCCACCCCGGCAATGCTTTGCGCGCGGCGCCGACCGCATCGCGCAAATCTTTTCGCGAACCTCTGGCAACATTCGCAATCGGTTTTTTCGTTTTGGGAGAGAGCAGTTGAAAATAGTGACCCGATTCAGAACGGGGGAATTGCCCGTTGATGAAGAGTTTATAGGTTTTGAGAATTTCTGATCTTTTTTGCATATCCACTCCTTAAAATCCCAATTTCTAAATCCTAAACAAATTCTAAATTCCAATGTTTCAAATTTCAAACAGTTTAAAATTTGTAATTTGGAAAATTGGATTTTGTTTAGAATTTAGTATTTCGAATTTAGAATTTGTCATCCGACTAACTCCACATACGGCATCAATCCGTGCAATCCACCTTCTCTGCCAAAGCCCGATTCTTTGAATCCGCCAAACGGAGAAGTGGGATCGAATTTATTATAAGTGTTCGCCCAAATGACGCCCGCTTTCAATTTGGAAGAAACTTTAAAAATCTTGGAGCCTTTGTCGGTCCAAACGCCGGCCGACAGACCGTAAGCGGTATTGTTCGCCTTCTCGATCGCCTCTTCCACCGTGCGAAAAGTCAAAACGGAAAGAACCGGTCCAAAAATTTCTTCTTGTGCAATCCGGTTCGATTGCGCAACGCCGGTAAAAAATGTCGGCGCAAACCAAAACCCTTTTTTTGGTAATGTGCACTCACTCTGGTGCAGCGCACATCCCTCTTGCACGCCGCTTTCCACCAGCTCTTTAATTTTATTCAGTTGCTCGCGGGAATTAATGGCGCCGACATCGGTATTTTTATCGAGCGGATTGCCGACCCGCAGGGTTTGAAGACGGTCCTGCAATTTGCGGATGACAATGTCTTTAATCCCTTCCTGCACAAAGAGACGGGAGCCGGCGCAGCAGACATGGCCCTGATTGAAATAAATTCCGTTGATGATCCCCTCCACTGCTTGGTCGATCGGGGCATCTTCAAAAATAATGTTGGCTGCCTTGCCCCCCAGTTCTAATGTCAGTTTTTTCCCGCTTCCGGCGACAGCCCGCATGATCATTTTGCCGACATCCGTGGAGCCGGTGAAGGCCACTTTATTGATATCGGGATGTTTCACCAGTGCGGCCCCTGTTTTTCCCGCCCCTGTGACAATATTGACCACCCCCGGCGGCAGATCGGCCTCTTGAATAATTTGAGCCAAAAGCAAAGAGGTGAGGGGAGTCGTCTCCGCCGGTTTTAAAACAACCGTATTGCCGCAAGCCAAGGCCGGTGCGATTTTCCACGCGGCCATGAGCAACGGAAAGTTCCAGGGGATGATCTGGCCGGCCACGCCGAGCGGCCTGGTTTTGCGCCCCGGAAAGGCATACTCCAATTTGTCGGCCCAGCCGGCGTAATAAAAAAAGTGGGCGCAGGCCAGCGGGATATCAACATCCCTCGCCTCGCGGATCGGTTTTCCCCCATCCATCGTTTCGACAATGGCAAACTCTCTTGCTTTTTCCTGAAGCTGTCTGGCGATGCGGAAAATATATTTGGCTCGCTCGGCAGCGGGGAGTTTCGACCAATATTTTTCGTAGGCGTTTCTGGCGGCGCGGACCGCGGCATCGACATCGGCATCATTGGCCTCGGCGACTTCGGTCAAAACCTCTTCGGTGGCCGGGTTGATCGATTTAAAATAATTTCCCGATTTTGGTTTTACAAATTTGCCGCCGATAAATAATTCATAACGCGGGGCAATTTTTACAAGGTCGGTCGATTCGGGTGCCGGTGCATAATCCCACTTTTTGCCGAAATTCAATTGTTTCGGCTCGACGACTTCCAAACGGGTTACTTTTTTTTCAAGTGTTGGCATAAATTTACCCCTCACTTTGTCATTGCGAGGCCCCCCTTCGACTCTGCTCAGGACAGGCTCCGGGGCCGTGGCAATCCCGGGATTCTTCGCTTCGCTCAGAATGACAACTTAATCCACCGTGAAATAATCGAGCGATTGATATCTTCCGGTCGATTCTTTCACCAATTGCATGAGCAAATCATTCGTCAATGTGCTGGCGCCAAACCGGAACCAATCGGGAGAGAGCCAAGCATCGCCCAAAGTTTCTTTGACCAAAACCAAGTAATGCATCGCCTGTTTGCTGGTCCGAATGCCGCCGGCCGGTTTCATCCCGATCCTTTTGCCGGTCTTATACCAGAAATCGCGGATCGCCTCGAGCATGACGAGGGTGACCCCCGGCGTGGCGCTGACCGCCGCTTTGCCGGTGGATGTTTTTATAAAATCGGCACCCGCTTGCATCGCGAGCCAGCTGGCCTTGCGGACGTTATCATAAGTTTCCAGCTCGCCTGTCTCTAAAATCACCTTGAGATGGGCTAAACCGCAAGCCTCTTTGACTTTGGCAATTTCATTGGCCACTTTTTTAAATTCGCCGCTTAAAAAGGCGCCACGGTCGATCACCATATCGACTTCATCGGCCCCCATGTCGACCACCCGTTTGGTCTCTTCAATTTTGATGGGGAGAGGGGTGAGTCCGCTTGGAAAACCGGTGGCAACGGAGGCTACCTTAACATGGGTGCCGGCCAGCGCTTTTTTGGCGACCGCCACCATATTAGGATAAACGCAGACCGCCGCCACACTGGGGACATGTCCGTTCACCCTGAGCTCCGTCGAAGGGTCCAGCGGATGTATTGCTTTCTGGCACATCGCCTCTACCTTGCCGGCCGAATCTTTCCCCTCAAGGGTGGTCAGATCGATCATGCTCATCGCCAGCTTTATCCCATTGATTTTAGTCTCTTTTTTGATGGAACGTTTGGCCAAAGAGGCGGCCCGCTCTTCGATACCTACTTGGTCAACGGTGGTTTGTGATATATCCAATGTCATTGAGATGGCGGCTGTATATCCATTTTGAGTCATTTTGTGAAGAAATAATAAACTACCACCTCCCCCTATGAGGTGTCGGACCCCTACGTGGGGGACCCTTTTGTAGGTGTCGGACCCCTAGAGGGGGGACCTTTTGTTAACTAGATGATTTTTATAGGCAACTTTTTTGAGGGATATCCGATAGATAAAGCAGACGCCAAATGAATACTCTGCCTGTTACATTTCTTTTTTCCCCCATGGGCTGGGTCGATCCGGTTACCGCGGCCGCGGAAATAGAGGCCGCCTTTGAACGGGGGGAAGAGGCCAGCATTGCCGCCACTCTTCAGACTGTTCTTGAGGGATTTCGTTGTGAAAAAATTGCGTCTCCCGATCTTCGGGAAGCCATAAAATACGTCGGTGCAAACCGGACGATTCCCTTGCGGCAAGACTGGCTCTGCCGTCTGGTTCAAGAGGTGGATCCCTTACAGTGGAGTCTGGGGATTTACGCGGTGAATCCGCAAACGTTAAGCGGGGTCCGTTTCGGATCGGTTGAAGAAATGCTGGCGTACGTCCGAAAGACTCTGGGGGAAGAGGGGGGCGCGCCGGAGGATATGACCGTAACGCTGGATGTGTCGCGCCGTGGCGGTGAGAAGCATGTCTCGTGTACACTGCCTCCCGCGGTCTTGGAAAGCCGGACAACCGTCTCGTGGCTGGCCACCGTTATCAAAGAGGCCAGGAGCCATTTTCCCGACATGGAGGATCTCTCCATTGTGTTTCCGTTAAACGGAGTAACGCTGGATTACCCCTTGCATGATACCTGGGGGCTGGTGGAGGGGCTCCCCCCGGATATTTTGTCTCAAGGGGATGAAATGCGGGTTACGCTTCGGCTTTCTCCTGACGTGAAAGTAATCTACGGGTTTTTTAGGGGGGGGAGGGATTTAAGAAAATATTATTACGATGCGGCCTATGAAAAATGGGAAATTCTGGAACTCCAATTTGATGAAAAACCGTTCGGCGTTTTGGTCCACGAACGCCCCCACGCGGCCGGTACGGTGGAAATTTACGTCGATCCGCATCTCCCCCCGCACACCCGCCGGCCTCTTTTTGAAATTTTCAATCAGGCTCTGCAAACAGTGGCGCGCCGCAAAGACTTAAAAGAAGTGGTGTTGATTATGGGCACGGACAGGGACCCCCATCAAATCGACGCGACGGCAGAGGTGCTGGTCAAAAAAGCCTTTGAGGATATTCCGGACTATGTTGGGAAAGTCACGCTGGCGGCGGTTTTGGAGGGCGCGATTTATTATTATCCCTTTGCGAGAAAACTCCCGAATGGGGTTTCAAGAACGGGGAATCTTTTTTTTACGACGCTTCGCGATCTGCCGATTCCGCCCCATCTCTATCTTCCATTGCCGGAA
>JAUYJH010000153.1 GCA_030688705.1 Deltaproteobacteria bacterium | reverse complement strand
ATCTGCATTGCCGTTTTTATGAAATGTTTCCTTGGCCCCTTCAAACAGTTTGGAACCGTTATTTTCGTTAAAACGGCTCAAATTAATGGCGAATCGCATATTCTTCTCTTGTTATCGTCTTGCCGGCGGAAGCCGGCATCCAGACTGGATTCCGGCTTCCGCCGGAATGACGATCTAAATTTTATTCAAAAAGTGTCCCAGTTTATCCCGTTTGGTCTGCAAATAACGGCGGTTGTGCAGCTTGGGCTCCATTTCGATCGCAACCCGTTCGACGACTTCAAGCCCATAACCGGTCAGGCCGACAATTTTTTTGGGGTTGTTGGTCAACAAACGCATTTTTTGAACTCCCAACGCGGAAAGAATCTGCGCCCCGATGCCGTATTCCCTTAAGTCTGCCTTAAACCCAAGTTTCTGATTGGCCTCTACCGTATCGAGGCCTTGATCTTGAAGCGCATAGGCTTTGACTTTATTGTGTAAGCCGATCCCTCGGCCCTCTTGGCGGATGTAGAGAAGCACCCCCGCCCCTGCCTCCTCCATC
Source organism: Deltaproteobacteria bacterium (assembly GCA_030688705.1). GTDB lineage: Bacteria > UBA10199 > UBA10199 > SPLOWO2-01-44-7 > SPLOWO2-01-44-7 > JAHFSU01. Next base: position 2,175 of record JAUYJH010000153.1, on the reverse strand, counting down.
ATTTTCATCGAGGCCCTTAATTGTTCACCGCAGTCACAGCGCTCCGAACCAAAAACATCGCCGGTTAAACATTCCGAATGGACCCGAACCAAAACCGGTTTGTCGGGTCTGATATCCCCTTTGACCATGGCGACATGATATTTGCCATCGACCAAGCTTTTGAAAGAGAGAAGCTGAAAATCGCCACCATACTCCGACGGCAATTTGGCTTCGGAATCTTTTTCGATGAGCGATTCATTCTTGAGCCGATAGCGAACCAGATCGGCCACCGAAACAATATGAAGATGATGCTCCCTGGCGAATTTTTCTAGGTCGGGAAGACGGGCCATGCTCCCATCGTCATTCATAATCTCGCAGATGACGGCCGCTTCTTTAAAGCCGGCCATCTTGGCCAGATCAACCGACCCCTCGGTTTGCCCCGTCCGAACCAACACCCCCCCTTTTTTGGCCCGCAACGGAAAAATATGACCGGGACGGACAAAATCGGCCGGTTTGGCATGCTCGGCAACCGCTTTTTGAATGGTGAGTGCGCGATCGGCGGCGGAAATGCCGGTGGTGGTCCCCTCTTTGGCATCAATGGAAACGGTGAAACCGGTTTCAAAGCGGGAGGTGTTATCGCGAACCATGAAGGGGAGTTCCAACTTGTCGGCCATTTCAGGCGCCAAGGACAAGCAAATGAGACCCCGCGCATGCTTAGCCATGAAGTTTACAATTTCCGGAGTGACAGACTCGGCGGCGATGGCCAAATCGCCCTCGTTTTCACGGTCGGCGTCATCGATCAGGATCACCATTTTGCCGTCTTTGTAATCCTGAATCGCCTGTGCAACCGGCGCCACACTCGACTCCCTCTCACTTTGTAAATTTAATATCGTCATAAAAGAAAAATCCTAAATTCTAATATCTAAATCCTAAACAAATCCCAAATTCTAAAATCCAATGTTCCAAACATGTTGTTTGAATTTTGGAATTTGAAACATTGGAATTTGTTTAGAGTTTAGCATTTAGTATTTAGAATTTGTCTTTTTAAAATCCGTGTTTTTTCAAAAACTCCCGCGTAATTTGGGTCCCTTTTTGATATTCCTCGCTGTCAAGGTGGGAGAGTTTGTCCACATATTTACCTATGATGTCAACCTCCAAGTTGACCCGAATCCCTCGATTTAGCCCCTGAAAGGTGGTTTTGGCCTGCGTATGGGGGATGATCATCACTGAAAAATGGTCCCCTGCAACATGGTTTATCGTGAGACTCACCCCATCAATGGCAATGGACCCTTTTTCCACCAAATAACGGGTTAAATCGGAGGGGCATTTGAAAGTAATTCTTTTGGTTTCCCCCAAATCGACCACCTCTTCCACCAAAGCAGTCCCATCAACATGACCTTGAACCAGATGACCGCCGATCCGTTCCCCCAATTTTAGAGGACGCTCCAGATTGACAGCGGAATTTTCTTTTAGATCGCCGAGTGTGGTGCGCGCCACGGTTTCCAGACTGACATCGGCCCAGAAAGTATCGCCAAGCCGCGAGGTAATGGTGAGGCAACAGCCGTTGACCGCAATCGATTCGCCGACATTCGTCTGCTCCAAATTGAAATCGACGGCGATTTCCAGCTGGAGTCCATCTTCTTTCGGATGGATTGTTTTGACCTTTCCGGTCCCTTCAATGATGCCTGTGAACATAAAAAAAGACCAAGGACCATGGACCGAAGACCATAGACCAAAAACTAACAAGTTGTTGATAAATTGCCAATAATTTCAAGTCGGTATACAAGATTAAAAACTTTTAGCAACATTTTTGGCGATGGGGCGATAAGAAATCTTATACCTGCACGGCAACACAGGTTAAGGGTGTTGCATTCTGAGACATCGTCACAGGCATTTCTGCCAAAATGGCGAGAGATCTAGGAGGCTGTTGACAAACGCCATTCCGGCGAAAGCCGGAATCCAGAGATGAATTACTGGATCCCGACTTTCGTCGGGATGACGAAAAGGGACTTTGTCAATTTCAATGGGTTTGTTTTTTATCAACTTTTTTGGAGATATAAATCAACGATAAATCTCCCGTCGGTGGCCGATACGGTAGATGCGAACCAATTTTTCTTTATCATCGATTGTATAGAGAATCCGGTAATCCCCTTTATGGATGCGATAGCCTGCTACTTGCACTAATTTTTTCATGCC
>JAUYJH010000077.1 GCA_030688705.1 Deltaproteobacteria bacterium | reverse complement strand
CCTTTATTATTTAAGTACATTTTACAGTAGCAAAAATGAATTTGACGCCCGGTAGAAGATACATTATCTCACTCGTCAGGGAGGTTACTATGGCAAACGTTGAAAAACCGTGCATGGCCGTTGGCAAAGAAAATCCATGGGTGAAACCGTTCGATCAATTTGGGCAAAATTGGAAGGCAGGTCCTAACGGACAGATCGATGATGCCGATTTAGAAAGATGGCGTAGTCTTTACATGCGGGAAGCAGGGCATCCATCTCAAGTCGATATTCCTTCCTTTCCTTCTTCAGCCCTTTGCCCCTATTTTCGTGCCGATATGTATCGCCGGCAATTTGAAGAGATGGTTGTGAAACCGGAAAAAAAGAGAAACGAGCATTTAACCGATGACCAAAAGGGTTCTCGTGCTTATCGGGTCACTTTATTGCAATTAAAACTTAAGGAGAATATTGAAAAAGTGGCTCAAACGGTTGTTCCAAGAACCACCAACTATTTCGATGAGATGAACTATTGGATTGAAGGGGCTTCCAAATATGTTTTGGATAATTTAAAATGGGATCAGTCCAAATTGTGTGGTGTTGGCATAAGTTACGACACGACGATTCCTTTTAAAGTCGATTTTGTTCTGTCAGGTGGCCCTGCTAATGGTTTGATTGAATCGGGAGCGATTGTTTTGGCAGTCGATGGAGGTGATGTATCGACTCTTCCCACGAATATTGTCGCTAACAGAATCCGTGGCCCGCAAAACACCTTTGTTACATTAACCCTTGTCTCACCCGAATCGGGTGAAGTACAAAATCAGACTTTTCAGCGCAGCTGGTGTCAGCCTAAAGGGATCAATTGAGTAGTGGTTCCTTATTGCCAGCCCTTATCATAAATGTTAGACCCTCCGGAAATTCGGGGGTTTTTTTATGGTGCAAACGAAAATCGGCGTGATCGGCGGGTCGGGGCTTTATGAAATGGAAGGGCTCAAAGTTCTTGAGGAAAAAACGGTCGATACCCCTTTTGGCAAACCATCTGATGCAATTGTTATTGGCGAACTGAACAATCAAAAAATCGCTTTTTTACCCCGCCACGGCCGCGGCCACGTCATCAGCCCCAGTGAAATTAATTTCCGCGCCAACATTTACGCCTTAAAACTTTTGGGTGTGGAGCGCATTTTTTCGGTCAGCGCGGTCGGTTCCATGAAAGAAGAGATTGCCCCGGGGGATATGGTCATTGTCGACCAATTTATCGACCGAACCCGCTCCAGACCCTATACCTTTTTTGAAAAAGGGATTGTCGCCCATGTCAGTTTTGCTGATCCGGTCTGTCCCGATCTTTTTAACACCGCTTTTGCGGCCTCCAAAAAAGTCGGCGCCAAAACCCATAAGGGGGGTACCTATGTCTGCATCGAGGGGCCGATGTTTTCCTCCCGCGCCGAATCAAAACTGTTCCGCTCCTGGGGTGTCGATGTGATCGGCATGACCAATCTGCAGGAGGCCAAACTTGCGAGAGAGGCCGAAATTTGTTATGCCACCATCGCTCTTTCGACCGATTATGATTGCTGGCACGAAAGCGAAGAGGCGGTCGATGTCGCCATGGTCATTGCCATCATACAAAAAAATGTCGCAACGGCCAAAGAGATCATCCGTGAAGCGATAAAAAACCTTCCGCAAAGCAGAAATTGTTTGTGTTGCAAGGCGCTGGAAAACGCCATCATGACCGACAAGAAAAAAATCACACCCGAAGTCAAAAAACGTCTTGAAGCCGTTGCGGGGAAATATTTGTAGCGACTGAGGATCCGGCTTTGCCGGTCCGAAGGAGAGGGGGACGGGGGGATGGGGCCCGCACCGCCTGAAAGGCGGTGGGGCAGCGATCCCCCCGATATAATGGAAACCATCGGAACCTATCTGAAGCGCCAGCGCGAAATGCGCAAAATCAGTCTGGAAGAGGTTTCACAGACGACAAAAATCAGCCTGCATTGCCTTAAAAGCCTGGAGGCCGATGATTTGGAAGCGCTCCCCGGGAGCATTTTCGCGAAAGGTTTTGTCAAATCGTACTCCAAGGCGATCGGGCTTAACGCGGACGAGGCCCTGTTGCAGTTTGAGGAATATTTAAAGACGATCCACGCCGACCAGGCCGGCAAAAACGCCCGCGTGAAATGGCTCCGCCCCGGAGGGTTGCAGCTCAAGCCGTGGGTCTTTTTTGTCGTCTTGATGGTGATGATTGTTCTCGTCGCCTATCTGACATCCCGATAGCGGATGTCATTCTGACCCTGAGTGCAGCGAAGGGGAAGAATCCCGGGATCCTTCGCGGAGTTTACACTGAGCGAAGCGAACGTGCTCAGGATGACACGACATGATCACTAAAAAAGTACAAGTTCTTTCCGAGACGGTCAAAAAACTTCTGCACATTCATGCCGACGAAAATCTGAAAAATATTCTGAATAAAACGCACCATGCCGATATTGCCTATGTGTTGAGCGGAATGAATGTGTCCGAGCAGACGGAGGTTTTTTCTTTGCTTCAAAGCGAGCAGATGGGGACCGTTTTGTCGGAACTGCCGCTGGAAAAGGCGGAAGCCCTTCTTGAGGCGCTGGGGGCCGAAAGATCGGCTGATATTCTGAATCACGTTTCCCCGGATGATGCCGCCGACATTCTGGAGCATCTTCCTGAAGAGCTTTCCAGCGCGATACTTCTCCGTTTGAAAAAAGAGGAAGCGGAAGAGGTGGAAGAGCTGATCCGTCATCGGCCCGATACCGCGGGCGGCATCATGTCTCCCGAAGTTTTTTCCCTTCCGGAAGAAATAACGGTGGCGGAAGCCATCGCCCAACTGCAAAAATCGCGTCCCGTCGAATCTGTTTTCTATGTTTATGTGGTCAATCCGCAAGGCCAGCTGGTCGGCGTCCTTTCGCTTAAAAAACTGATTTTGGCCGGGCCCCAAGCCGCTTTGCAAGACATTATGGATAAAGACCCGCACCGTGTCCGCGTGGATGAAGACCAAGAAGAGGTGGCTCGCACCGTTTCGCGTTATAACTATCTCTCTTTGCCGGTGGTCGATGCCTCCAACAAGCTGGTGGGGGTGGTTACCGTGGACGACGTGATCGATGTGATCAAGGAAGAGGCGACCGAAGATTTGCTGCTCATGACCGGTGCCGGTAAAGAGGCGGCGGGGAAGGTGACCCTTTTTGAAAATCTTAAAAAACGGATGCCGTGGTTTTTTGTGACCCTCATCGGGGGGCTGATCGCCTCGGAGGTGATTGTCCGCTACACCCCATTTATCACCAAGATCGGGCTTTTGGCCGGTTTCATTCCATTGGTTTTGGCGATGGGGGGGAATATCGGCACCCAATCGATGACGATTGTCGTCAGTTCCTTGTTGGGCGGGCGTTTGAGCATGAGAGAGGTTTGGGGGGCGATGTTCCGTGAATTTCGCTTGGCGATTATTTTGGGGCTCTCCTACGGACTGCTGCTCGCCGTTTTTATCGGCTTGCGCTACGGCGCCGGGCCTTTCTTACCGGTTGCCATTGGTACGGCGCTGGCCCTTTCGATGATTATCGCGGTGGCGGTGGGGACGCTCATCCCCGTTTTGTTTCAAAAAGTGGGGATCGATCCGGCCGTGGCCACCGGCCCCTTTGTGGGGACGTTGGTCAACATTTTTTGCATGTGGGCCTACTTCGCCCTGGCCATTTATTTTATCGGCCGGCCGCTCGTCGGTTTGTCATCCTGAGTCCTTTACGCTTGTCATCCTGAGCCCTTTACGCTTGTCATCCTGAGCACGTTCGCTTCGCTCAGTGTAAACTCCGCGAAGGATCCCGGGATTCTTCGGGCTATGCCCTCAGAATGACAGATGTGAAGGACTCAAAATGACAATAAATATGACCTCACGAGACCAAGCCATTGTTCTTCGCACCGTCAAATACGGCGATGCCGATATTATTGCGACTCTTTTTACCAAAAATAGCGGCCGTCTCTCCGGCATGGCAAAAGGGGCTGTCAAATCGCGCAAACGTTTCGGCGGCGTTTTAGAGGCGGGGAGCCTCATCGACTTTTCCTTTGAAGAAAAACCGGGAAAAGACCTTATTTTTTTGAAAGAGGGGACCCTGCTGGTTCCATTGGTAAAATGGCGCACATTTTTGGAAGGGATGGCCGCCGTCGGTTTTATTCTGGAATTGGCTCACAAAACATTGCCGGAGAGGCACGCTTCTCTCCCCAAATTTGAATTGCTATCGGCTTTTCTTGGCCAGTTACAACCCTCTAATATGAAAGAACTTTTTTTCGATTTTCAATTTCATTGGCTTAGCCTCTCTGGGTGGGAACCGAAGCTGGAAAAGTGCGAGGTCTGCGGCTTTTCTTTCAATCCGACCGAGGAACCTTTACAAATTCAGGGCCGCTTTGACCATTATTGGGGGCATATTCTCTCCAAACCCCTTGCGACGCGACAGTTGCTCCAAGAGGCCTTTTTGTTATAGTATGGCTACCCATGCACCACTTTAAGAGCAAATTAAGGCAATTTCTCCCCTACATCCTTTTATCTCTTCTTTTGCACGTTTTGGCGGTTATTTTCTTCAAGTCGCCGGAGTTTGACCCCTCCAAAGAATTGCAGGCCGAAAGCCCCATCTGGATCGATTTGAAAAACAACAAATATGACATTGCCGATATCGCCAAGCCAAAGGTGGAAGAAAGGCCAGATGACCCGCGGTTTTTAGGCGTGTATGACAGCAAGGTAAAGGAACAACAGGTGGCAGAGAGGCAGGGGAGAAAAGAAAATACGGGAGAGAAGACAGAAGACAGAAGACAGAAGACAGAGGACAGAAAACAGAAAACAGAAAAAGAATTTGAAAAATTGGAAAAAAGTGACAGCGGAATTGTTGCGATGCGGGAGCCAAAGAAAAAGCCGCAACGCTCTTTTGACGAAGGGAGTCCGGGCGAAGCGCCCCCCGATGATTTTTATCCCGACTTTAAAAGGGGGAACAGAACTTATTTGAACGTGCTTCGTTTTCCAGAGGTGGCCTATTTCGTTCGTCTGAAAAGAGCCTTCAAACTGACATTTGATCCCTATTCGCCCCTTCGCGAGGCCTATTACGCCAACCAAATCAGCCGCGGAAACATTGAAACGGTTTTGGGAGTATCGGTGGACGCGCAGGGGAATCTTGCGGAACTTTTTGTTTTTAGATCCTCCGGCATTGAAAGTTACGACCGGGAAACGTTGCGTACCATCAAAGCCTCTTCCCCTTTTTCCGCTCCTCCGCAAAAACTCCTCGACAAAGATGGGGTTGTCCGCATGAGCTGGACCTTCACGGTTTATTTATGATGTCATCCTGAGTCCTGAGTTTACCGAAGGACGAAGGATCCCGGGATTCTTCGCCCCTTCGGGTCTCAGAATGACAAAGAAGGGTGTCCTGGGCAAAAGCGGGGTCTGTTTTGGGATAGTCCACATTATAATGCAATCCGCGGCTCTCCTTGCGGCTTAAAGCGCTCTGAATGATCAAGTCGGCCACGAGACATAAATTCCTCAATTCCAGAAGACTTTGGGTCAGCTTGAAATCCCAGTAATATTCATTGATCTCTTCAAGTAAAAGTTTAATCCGCTTTTCAGCCCTTTTCAGCCGTTTGTCCGAGCGGACAATGCCGACATAATTCCACATAAAGGTCCGTATCTCGTCCCAGTTTTGGGCGATGACCACCTCTTCATGAATATCGGTTGCCCCCTTAGGGTCCCACGGACGAATGTCTTTCGGCTGCGCGAGTTCATGCGCCTGACGGACGGCCTCTTCCGCCGCGTGAAAGGCAAAATAGGCCGCCTCCAAAAGAGAGTTGCTCGCAAGGCGGTTGGCTCCGTGAAGACCGGTGTAGGCCACCTCGCCGCAGGCGTAAAGACGGGGGAGGGTGGTGCGGCCTTGTAAATCGGTGACCACGCCGCCGCAAAAATAATGGGCCGCCGGCACTACCGGAATCGGCTCCCGGGTGATGTCGATTCCGTATTGCAAACAAGTTTGGTAAATATTGGGAAAATGTTCTTTAACAAATGAAGCGGGTTTATGTGAAATATCGAGAAGAACATACGGATCGCCCGTTTTTTTGAGTTCAAAGTCGATGGCCCTGGCTACAATATCGCGTGTGGCCAGCTCCGCGCGCGGGTCGTATTTTTTCATGAACGGCTCGCCGTTCATCAGTTTCAAGACCCCCCCCTCGCCGCGCACCGCCTCTGAAATGAGAAAATTCTTGGCCCGCGGGTGGTAGAGACAGGTCGGATGAAACTGGACAAATTCCATGTTGGCCAGCCGGCACCCGGCCCGCCACGCCAGGGCCATGCCGTCACCCGACGCGGCATCGGGGTTGCTGGTGTAGCGATAGACTTTTCCCGCGCCGCCGGTTGCCAGAAGGGTGATCTTCGCGGCAAAAACAAGAACCTCGCCTGTTTTGGCATTCAGGACATAGGCGCCATGACATTGCTGCTTTCCCCGTTTTTCTTTGGGGAGATTTTTGTCGGTGATCAAATCGACTGCCATATGATTTTCATAAAACGCGATATTGGGATGCTTTTCGCACGCCTCCACCAGCGCCTTCTCGATGGCGAACCCGGTGGCATCGGCGGCATGGGCCACACGGCGCGCGCTGTGGCCTCCTTCTCGTGTGAGATCGAGAGCGCCGGTTTGGCCGCGCGAAAAGGGGACCCCTATTTTCAAAAGTTCTTCAATTTGGCGGGGGCCGTCGCTCACAATTTTACGGACCACTTCTTCATTGCAAAGCCCACAGCCGGTGTTCAGGGTATCTTGAATATGATTTTCAAAAGAATCCTTCGGGTCCAAAACGGCGGCGATCCCCCCTTGTGCTTTGGCCGTTGCCCCCTCCGAGCGTGAGAGTTTGGTGACAACGGTGACGGAGCCGTGCGGCGCCACTTTCAGGGCATAATAAAGCCCCGCCAATCCACTGCCTAAAACGAGATAATCGGATTTGATCATATTGAAAATCCTAAATCCCAAACACTAAACCCTAAACAAATCCTAAACCACAAATTCCAATCTTTCAAACTGTCCTGTTTAAGATTTGGAAAATTAGAATTTGTAATTTGTTTAGAATTTAGTATTTAGAATTTGAGGGTTTATAGTATGCCGCTGACCTTGCGTCAACGTTTTCTAAATGTTCCCAACTACATCACCATGGGGCGCGTCATGGCGGTCCCCGTATTGATGGCCGTCATGATGTTCATGAGGGGGCCCGCCATGAGTTACACCGCCGCCGCCATTTTTATTTTGGCGATGGTGTCCGATATGATCGACGGCTATTACGCCCGCAAATTCAATATCATCTCCACCTTTGGACAATTTTTTGATCCGCTGGCCGACAAACTCCTCTTTTTGGTCGCCATGATTTTTATGGTCCAGTTGGGGCGCATGCCGGCGTGGATCGTCTGCATTTTTTTGGGAAGGGAAGTGATTGTAACCACGCTCCGCAGTGTGGCGATTGACGAGGGGGTCGTCATTGCCGCAAGCACGTGGGGAAAATATAAATCAGCGCTGGTTTCAACGACAACGGTCGGACTCTTGATCCATTATCCTCTGTTTGGCATCAACTGGCGGATGATGGCCTGGGTTTTCATCTGGCCCGCCTTGTTTTTTTCGATTATGTCGGGCGTGCATTACACGGTTGGGTTTATTCAGGAACTGAAAAAAAAATAAAAGCAACTTAAACCAAAGGACAACGTATCGTAATCACTGTCCCTTTCTTGTATCCTCGATGAATCATCATTTTTGCTCCTATTTCAGAGAGGCGATATTTCATGATGCGCAACCCCATTCCCCCCTTTTTTTCAATATTTTTTGGAAACCCGAGGCCATTGTCAATGATTGAAAGAAGAATTTCTTTGCGATGCCGTCCGAGCCGTATCGTGATTTTTTTTGCCTTGCCGTGCCGAATGGCATTATTGATCGCCTCTTGTACAATGTAATAGAGGTTGATTTTGCATTGATGGTCCAAGGTAATCATCTCTTCCTTACATTCAAAAATGCAATCAATTTCGAATAAACTCTTGACATGCTCCGCCGCTTCCGCGAGTGCCGGAACGATCCCGACCCCCTCCAAAGCGACCGGAGTCAGCCCTCTGGCCATGCGGCTGATTTCAAAGATGCCCTGTTTGACCAGTTTGGTAATATTGACCGCCTCCTTAAATTCCTGTTTTCCTTTGTCGGCGAGCTTCTTCTCCAAACTCTTGCTCAAAAGGGCAATGCCGGTCATGCTCTGCCCCAAGCCATCATGAAGATTTTTTCCGACTTTTTGTTTTTCTTTTTCTGAAAACTCTGCAATCTTTTTTATAATCCTATTTTCCATGGTCAAAAGGTCAATGGCGACGAGGATCATCGGTGTTGTTTTCTCTCGCCTTGAGATTTGTCTGGCGTTGAGCAGCAGCGTCCTGTGACCGATAACGGGAAACGGATATTCGATTTCAAAGTTGGAAATTTCTTTCTTTAGGGGAATGACTTTCTCCAAGAGCATCCGCAGACGAGGGATATTCCACTGACCCTTTGCAAGACTATAAAGATGTTTTTTTTCAGTCTCCTCGGCGGTCAGATTGAAGGATTTATAAAAAATTTCATTCGCCCTCACTACCTTCATGTCTCGATCGAGAATCAGAAGAGGCTCCCGAATTGTTTCAATAATGCTGTCGGCAAACTCTTTAGCCAGATCACGCCTGTCCAACTATTAGCTAAATAAATTCAGTTGGTTACAGACTTCCACTTTTGAAACATTTTCATAATTCTCCGCAAACACTTGGTCTATGGGCATTTTCTCGAAAAGGGTCACACTCAAAACTTGTAGAATTTTGTAGAGACTCGCCTCCAAGTGCAATCTCTTTTTTAGGATGGCCACTAACACATAAACGCAAACGGCAATCCATATTTGAGTTTTGACCGCGTTGTCACCGGTGCCGTAAAAGTTTTTGATTCGAAGATTTTGTTTGATCCACCGGAAGAATAATTCCACTCGCCAGCGACATTTGTAGAGTTTGGCAATGATCAATGGTGGGAGAAAAAAGTTGTTGGTCAGGAAAGTCAGAATCTTGTCCGTTTCGGCGTCGTGATATTTGACCCGACGAAGTCTGGCGGGGTAATCCTTGGCCGCGTAGAAGTTTTTCAGAAGAATCGTTTGATCGCAGAGCAGTCCGGTTGTTTTGTCGACTTCTCTAGCTTCAATTCTTCGATAACTTGTATTGGATTTTGCCCGGGTGACAAAAAAGGCTAGAGCTTGGGTAATCCGATAGAGGCGCAGAAAATCCAGATAGCCTCGATCCATGATGTAGAAAGAACCAGCCTCTAAAATGAGATCATCCATCACGTTGACATCGTGGACCTTACCGTCTGTAATGTGGATGAATGTTGGGATAGAGCCACGAAGGTCCAAGAGAGTGTGAAGTTTGACCGCTCCTTTTCGCTTGCGGAAATGAGCCCAAGAAAAAAGCGAGAGGCAAAGATCGATGGTAGAGGAATCGAAAGCATAAACAGTTTCTTTCAGATCGATCCCGAAGTTATCTTCGGCATACAAAGGACGGGCGATGCCAATGAGGATTTGAGCGAAGTCGGCGTAGATTTTCCAATCGCGCGTTTCATTGGCGTAGGCCAAAGTGCTTTTTGAAACGTTTGCCCGAATGCCCATGTGATAAAGTTTATTTTTCTGGGCATTGAGACAGGCCTCGATATCCCGAAGACTTTCCCTATAGGTGAGTTGAGCAAAGGTCATGGTCAAAAATTGATCAAGGCAGGAAAATGTCTGCACTTTGTAATGTCCCTGATATTTTTGGACGCACTGATGGAATTGGTACAACGGAAGATGATCCGTAATCTGGGAAAAAACAATTTGGCCTGTATTCATGAGTCATTCCTCCTTGTGAACATTGCGCAGGAGAATGACTCATTTTGACGTTTTTCAATTCAAATCGTTTATAAAGATTTTCTGCTGAAACCACTGCAATTTTAACCAGTTGCTAAACCTTAAACCTCAAACAGTTGGACAGGCGTG
>JAUYJH010000139.1 GCA_030688705.1 Deltaproteobacteria bacterium | reverse complement strand
ATCACAAACTCCAAGTAACAAATCCCAGACAGTTTGGAATTTATAAAATTGAAATTTAGAATTTGTTTAGAATTTTGTGCTTAGAGTTTAGGGTTTTCCTCTCTTCTCGTATTGCTTCAATTTGGATTCGAGGGTTTCTATTTTGGAGCGAAGCTGGCGGATTTCTTGCGCCACGGCCGGGATGCTTTGGACGCTTTCGACGGTCGGCTTGATCTGTTTGTCGACGAAAGTCTTGACCTGCTGGATTTCCCGGCCGGCGGTCACGATCGATTTTTGGACCAATTCTTTAAGGGCCTCCCCCCCGGTGGCAATGATCTGCTTAAAAGTGTTCAGCGGCAAAATCCCCCTTGTTTTTTTTTCTTCCTCGAAAATGATTTGGGCGAAGGTAACCGAGGTGAGGTCTTCCTTACTGGCGTTGTCGATCACCTGTATTTCACCCCCCTGTTTGATCATGTCGCGGATATCTTCCAGCGTGACGTAACAGCTGTCCTGCGTGTCGTAGAGTTTGCGGTTTTGGTAGCGTTTGATCACCTTGACCGTGTTCTTGTCTTGCGGGTTCATTGTTTTTTTCCTTTCCTGAAAAAATTTTCCCTGGCCGCGAAGATGAAACAGCCGATGAACAGAGTCCAGAGCAGCTCTTTCAGCCCGAAGCCCTGCAAAAATTCATTCCATGTCGGCATATGACGCACTCCTTAGCGCGTCATAAAATGCTTGTCCAGATGTCAGATTAACATAGCGCGTTACTTTTTCTTTCCGCTGAAATAATTGATTGGCGTCTTATTTTTATCTTTGCCGTGCAGATAAAGAAGCGTGGCATTGGCATAGAACATCACGCCCATAAACGGGATGGCAAGCCAAAGCAGGAGGCCGGAACCGGTAAAAAACCCGACTCCGGAGGTGATAGCCAGTATGTAAGAAACGGGGATCATGATTTTACGGAAATGAAGTTCGAGCCCTTCATAACGCTTGGCGGCGGGGTGCCAGCGTTTGGTGTCGCAAAAGCGCAAAAAAAGATATTCCGCGATATAGATCGCGAAAAGAATTTTGGTGAGAAACGCCCCTCTGGTATGGACCAGTTTCCAAATCCAGCCCAAAGTGAAGGCCAAACCGAGAACTTCCATCAAATAGACTATTTTACTAAAGCGGTCGAAAAAGAATTTAAGCATTAGTTTTTCATCTCTCCTTGCACTCTTGCCAGACGCACCTCTTCATTTTTCAACTCCTGATCCAAATGCCAACCCATATATTTTTTGAGTTTTTTCGGGATTTTTAATGGATTGCCGGATGCATGCACCTGATTTTGAAAGTTCCTTAATTTTTGGATAGTTGCAAGGTGTCTCTTAACCTTTTCATGATGTGATAAATCCCTGCTTCTAACCTGTTTGGAAAAAAGCGGGGTTCCCTCCTGATTTTTGGCCTCTTCTTTCGGGAGGCCCAGCCATTCCAAGACTGTGGGAAAAACATCGACCCCTTTCGCCAAGGTGCGGGTTTCTTTGGAAATGCCGGGGCCGGCCATCAATAAGGGAATGTGCATGTCACTTTGTGACAAGGAACCGTGGGTGCCCGCCTTCATTCTGCGAAAACCCCATGGGTCTTCGAGTGTCACAAGAATATCGCCCACGCGGGGGTCGGCAAACAGATTGCCCAAATCGACAACAGCGTTGGGGCGTTTATCATGAACGGTTGCCTCAAGCCACTCTCTGGCATCGGCCGGTTTGAAATTTTTTTCATATTCCAATGGATCTTTGCCGCTGAAAGTATAGGAAAAGAGGGGCCTCTCTCCATTGGGAATGCGGGTGATCAAAGCCTCCCCCTCTTTACTATAAATGCGAACTCGATCGACTTCATCCCGCACGGCAAGCCATTCGACCGCGTCTTGTTTGCGGATCAGCTCGATCATATCGACGGACCTGTGTTTTCCCGGAAAATTGCGGAGCCTTTCCAGCGTGGGAATCTCTTCCCACCCTTTTGCACCGGGGAGATAAAGAAAGGTGGAGCTGACGCCCCGGTTCCCCACATACGCGATTTTTTTGCTTTCGATCGCCTTCCAGATGATGCGCTGAAGTTTGAAAAGCCTGCCGGCATCGTGCATGCCGTGGTCGCTGGAAACGATAAAATAGGTTTTATCCAAAAGGCCCCGTTTTTCAAGTCGGCCCGCAAAATTTTCAAGCAAATAGTCGAATTGTTTCAACGTCCATCGGATTTCGTCCGATGTGGCCCCCGTTTTGTGGCCGAAATAATCGGCGCCGTAGAGGGCAACCAGACTGTAGCGCGGCAGGCGTTCGACCGGTTTTGAAAAAACTTTTTCAACCGATTTCATGGCCAGCTGATCCAAAGCCAGACCGTTCTTGGTGATGACGCTGTTCCAAACGGCCGCCAGAGGAAGTTTTTTGGGGGTGGCGATCGTGGCTCCCTGGCGAAAATGGGTGTAGATGGCGGCGGTTGGGACAGGGGCCAGCTTTTCGAAAAGGGTTGTCGGCGGGTAGAGCGTTTGCACGTCTGGGTTTAAAAGAGCCAGACGGTTCAACATGTCGATGTTGGGCCTGTTGTAACCGCCCAAGGTGAGGTAACCGACCACTTTCCGTTTTGTCCGGTCGAACCATTCCAAAAAAAAGATGCCGGAATTGCCGGTCCCCAACCCCGTGGCAAAGGCGACATAACCGGGGGTGCTGACGGTCGGAAAAACAGTCAGGGCGTTTTCAAACACGGCGCCGTTTTCAAAAAAAGTCTTTTGGATGAAAGGGAGTTCCCCATTTTGCGCCTCTTCATTCAAAACATCATAACGGGCCCCATCGAGAACGAAATGAATGACATAGACATCATTAATGGCATGGGCAGATGATGAAAACTGAAGAAAAACAAGAAGCAAAAGCCCTTTGACTAATTTTTTCACGGGG
>JAUYJH010000134.1 GCA_030688705.1 Deltaproteobacteria bacterium | reverse complement strand
GTGTCCGTCACCGTTGTGGTGGTGGTCGTTTCCGGCTGTGGCGTCGTGGCTTTCGCCGTCGGCGCCGGCGCCCGGGTTGTTGCTTCTTCGGCCATGGCGGCACCACTCATCACGAGGGCTGCGGCGGCGGCCAATAAGACTGTTTTCTTCATATCACTCCTCCTTGGGGGTTTATCCCCGGTTTATTGACGCAGGGTGTTTATCAAAACGGCACCGGATGGGCAAGGATATTTGTTTGACAAGATATCAGAAGGTATCGCATACCTCCCGTAAAGGGGCCAAAATCATGGCAAAAGCAATTGAGTCGATTTTAAAAGAGGGGCGAAAATTCTCCCCTTCTGAATCTTTCCGAAAAAAAGCCTTCATCCGCAATTTTGCAGATTATCAAGCAAAATGGGAACGTTCCATCAAAGACCCGGAAGGTTTTTGGGGGGAGATCGCCTCTGATTTTTTCTGGTATCAAAAATGGAATACGGTTCGTGAATATGATTTTAAAGATAAAATCGACATCAAATGGTTTGAAGGGGCCAAAACCAACATCACGGTTAACTGTCTCGACCGGCATGTTCAAAATGGATTGGGCGATAGAGTCGCCATTATTTGGGAAGGGAATGAACCCGACCAACAACGCCGCATCACCTACCGCACATTGTTGATGGGGGTTAATTCCTTCGCCAATGTTTTAAAAAACCTCGGTGTGAAAAAGGGGGACCGTGTCACCCTTTATATGCCAATGGTGCCGGAGCTGGCGGTTGCCATGCTCGCTTGTGCCCGGATCGGTGCTGTTCATTCCATCATTTTTGGCGGATTTTCAGCCGAGTCGATCGCCGACCGGATGATCGATGCCAAATCCGACATTATTATCACGGCCGATTGGGGCCTGCGCGGCACCAAAAAAATTCCGCTCAAAGAAACAGTTGATGAGGCCATTCAATTGTGCGGCAAACAAAACCACGCCGTTAAAACCTGTGTTGTCTATCAACATACGGGAGAAAAAATTCCGTGGGACAAAACCCGTGACCATTGGTGGCATGAGCTAAACGCCCAAGTCACACCCCTTTGCGAGCCGGAAAAAATGGATGCCGAAGACCCGTTGTTCATTTTGTACACCTCCGGCTCAACCGGCAAACCGAAAGGGGTTTTGCACACCACCGCCGGTTACATGGTCTATGCGGCCGTCACTTTCAAAACTATTTTTGATTATCGCCCTGAAGATATTTATTGGTGCACGGCCGATATCGGCTGGGTGACAGGGCATAGCTATATGGTTTACGGTCCCTTGGCGAATGCCGCGACCACTTTGATGTTTGAGGGAATCCCGACCTATCCCCACCCCGACCGCTTTTGGGATATTGTCGAGCGCCACAAAGTTAATATTTTATACACCGCACCGACCGCCATACGCGCGTTGATGCGCGAAGGGGATGATTGGGTGAAAAAACATGATCGTTCTTCACTGCGGCTTCTCGGCACCGTCGGCGAGCCGATCAATCCCGAAGCATGGATGTGGTATTACGATATTGTCGGTGAGAAACGTTGCCCTATTGTCGATACCTGGTGGCAGACCGAGACCGGCGGTATCCTGATTTCACCCCTTCCCGGTTGTACCGACTTGAAACCGGGCTCCGCCACAATTCCTTTTTTCGGCGTGAATCCCAAAATTGTAAAAGAAGACGGCTCCCCCTGCGGCCCCAATGAAGGGGGCTATCTGATCATCACCGAACCGTGGCCCGGAATCATGCGAACGGTCTATGGACATCATGAAAGATTCAAAGAAACCTATTTTTCAAAATTCCCGGGAAGCTACTACACCGGCGATGGAGCAAAAAAAGATGAAGAGAGCTATTATTGGCTGATGGGCCGCTTGGACGATGTCTTGAATGTTTCGGCCCACCGGATCGGCACGGCAGAAGTAGAATCGGCGCTTGTCTCTTATCCAAGTGTTGCCGAAGCGGCGGTGGTCGGTTTTCCGCATGACATCAAGGGTGAAGGAATTTACGCCTATGTCACTCTAAAGGATGGGCAGCCCACCACAGACGCACTGAAGCAGATTTTAAAAGACCATGTCCGCAAAGTGATCGGCCCTATCGCCACCCCTGACAAAATCCAGTTTTCACCGGCACTCCCCAAAACCCGCTCCGGCAAAATCATGCGCCGCATTTTGCGCAAAATCGCCGCCGGCCATATGGAAGACTTGGGCGACACCACAACCTTGGCCGACCCGGCGGTTGTGGACCATCTTTTAGCCGGAAGACAATGACCTATTTCCCCTCACCCCATCCACCTTCGGTGGATTTCCCTTGGAACAGCGCCACTGGCGCCCCAGATGCCGTGAGCTCTGCGAACGGCCTCCCACAGGGGGAGAGGGAGATTAAGGAAATAAAAGTTATCGTAGGCAACTTTTTCTGAAAATCGCCGATAAATCATATGTATGGGATTTGAAACGTTCATAGCACCTCTAATGGCCCCGCAAGTGGCGGTATATGGCATACCTGCGGCCTCTTTTACGCTTTCTCTTCTTGAAACTCCCGTATTTGGGGCAAAACCGCGGACCCTTCCTCTCGACGGACTTCTTGACGAGCCGCACTATCATAACGGAACACGGGAGGGGTGGCTGGTTTATGACGAAACACATCTCTTCCAACCACATCGCGGCGAATCTCTTTATATTGGAGATCAGAATGGCGATCTCGCACCGCATTTAAAAGGGAGAAGATATGGAGAGCGGTTTTCCGCACGCGCACTTCCGAAATTTTTGTTGGTACAATCACACCCGAGATTGGAAAAAATAAAAAGCCACCTCATTGAATATCAGGGGATATCCTTTATTTTGGAAGCGGTCAGCCCCGCGCAGGAACTGCTTTTTCGAAGAGTCGGAATGCCCAAATGGTCCGGCCTTGGCGAGGATCGCCTGATTGTTTTCAAAAAAAACGGAGAATGGATGGCAGAATCCCAAAGCGTGCCGACACAGCCGGCTTATGTCGACAATACCGGCGACGGAACAGAAGCGGTCTTGTTTGAATACAAAGGGCTTCCCCTTTTGCCGTCTCATGAAATAACAGTTCCGGTTCGTGCGCCACATGGGCAGGGCAAAGAATTGCCGTCGATTGAAGAAACCGTTGCAGCACTTTGCCGGATGCCGCCGTTATTGATGGGGGGGCTCCAAGCGGTAGAACTGATCGACAAACAACACAAAAATGATTTTTACGGCGAAATGGATCCCAAGGGAATTTTGCGTCTTTATCGCGGAAGCCGTGACCTACATCTGCATGCGACTCTTTTCCATGAACTAGCCCACTGGTTTGCCATGCGAATCTTGTGTTCTGTTTTTTTGGCCGAACAGGCCCATTTGATTCGTGCGATGATGAAAGATGCCAAAAGCCCAAGCCATTATGCCGCAACAAATATGGGCGAATATTTTGCCGAATCGGTCGCCCTCTATTTTTTGACCGACGGCGGACGACTGGGATCAGCCCCCACCCACTTTAGAAACTTCTTTCGATTATTGGATCAGCTTTTCTATGACTGCTTTAAAAGCAAACCGGTTCATTCCCCCGCTTCCATTTGATATTGCACCCGACACTCGGTCTTTGGTCTGGCGAGACGGGAGAGCCGGCCAAAAGATGATCGACGGCTTTCCTCAAATCATTGCCGGTGACCGGCTTATTATTCCCCGGGCGGCTTTCATCAAACTGGCCCCGGTAAACCAACCTTAAATCTTTATCGAACAGAAAAAAATCGGGGGTGCAGGCGGCCTGATAGGCCTTGGCCACCTCTTGCGTTGCATCGAAAAGATAGGGAAATGTGTAGCCCATCTCTTTGGCAACTTTCGCCATCATCTTGGGGGAATCTTCGGGATAATTTTTGGCATCATTGGAATTAATCCCCACCATGGCCACCCCTTTTGTCCCCATCTCTTTTCCAAAACGGGCCAGATCTTTTTGAATATGGACTACATAGGGGCAATGGTTGCACATGAAGACAACCACCAATCCTTTGGCATTTTTGAAATCTTTCGAAGAGACCGTTTTGCCCTCACTATTCGGCAAAGAAAAATCAGGAGCCGCGGTCCCAATCGGCAGCATGGTGGAAGGGGTTAAAGACATGTTGGCTTTTTAAAAGACCCAGAGCCCGCTTGTCAACATATGACCTTTATCATTGCACTGCACTCCAACTGGCGATAAAAGTCCGCGCATGAAAATGCGTACTGAAACTGATTCGATGGGCACCGTCGAAATCCCCGAAGAGATGGTCTATGGCGCCTCCACGCAAAGGGCAGTCAATAATTTTCCAATTTCGGACCGGCGTTTCAGCCGCACGATGATTGAAGCGCTGGGCTGGGTAAAATGGGCGGCGGCTTTGACGAATCAGGACTTGGGAAAACTCGATGCAAAATTGGCCAAAGCGATTGCCGAAGCCGCACAAGAGGCGGCTCAAGGCAAATACGACGAACATTTTGTGGTCGATGTTTTTCAGACCGGTTCCGGCACCTCCACCAACATGAACGCCAACGAGGTGATCGCCAACCTCGCCAATGTAAAACTGGGCGGTAAGTTGGGAGCGAAAAAACCGGTCCACCCCAATGACCATGTCAACATGGGGCAATCCAGTAACGATGTGATCCCCACGGCGATTCATGTGGCAACAGCATTGGGTTTGCAAAATCGCCTCCTTCCCGCGCTCAAGGTTTTAGGAACCTCGCTTGATAAAAAAGCGGCGGAATTTAAAAGCATCATCAAAATCGGCCGGACCCATCTGCAAGATGCCACTCCAATTACACTAGGGCAGGAATTTTCCGGCTATGCCGCGCAGATCAAAAAAGGGATCAAAAGAATCGAAATGGCGCTCGAAGACCTGAAAGAACTGGCCATCGGCGGAACGGCGGTCGGCACCGGCATCAATACCCATCCTGATTTCGCCAAAAAAGTTTGTGAGAAACTCTCGGCCAAAACCAAATTGAAGTTTTTCGAGGCCGAAAATCATTTTGAAGCCCAAAGCGCCAAAGACGCCTGCCTCTTTGCCAGCGGCGCCCTCAAAACGGTTGCGGTGAGCCTTATGAAAATTGTGAATGACCTCCGCTGGCTCTCCAGCGGCCCCCGTTGCGCCATTTTTGAAATCGAACTCCCCACATTGCAGGCCGGCTCTTCCATCATGCCGGGAAAAGTCAATCCGGTGATTCCCGAAGCCTTGACTCAAATTGCGGCACAGGTGATCGGAAACGACGCCGCCATCACCATCGGCTGTCAGTCGGGAAATTTTGAACTGAACGTGATGATGCCGCTCATTGCCTCGAATCTTCTGGAATCGATCGAACTTCTTGCCACCGGCTCCCAAATGCTCGCCGAAAAATGCGTCGATGGCATCCAGGCGAACAAAAAACGGTGTGAAGAATTAGTGGAACAAAGTCTCGCCATGGTGACTTCGCTCGCCCCCGTGATCGGCTATGACCAATCGACCAAACTCGCCAAAGAGGCCTTCAAAAATGGGGAGACGATTCGCGAAATTTTGACCGAGAAAAAAATTCTGCCGAAAGAAAAAATCGACAAACTGCTCGACCCCAAAACAATGCTAACCCCGCAGGGAGATTAACATGAAAAACAAAATGCAAAATATTCCGGCCAAAGAGATCATGACGAAAGAATTGCTCTCTGTAGAACCCAACATCACCGTCCAAGAGGCGGCCGAAATCATGGATAAAAATAATATCGGGGCGCTGGTGGTGCTAAGCCCCATTCACGATGTGCTGGGGATTTTTACCGAAAGAGACATGCTCCGAAGGGTCGTCGCCAAAAAATTGGACCCCGCCAAAACCAAAATCGAAAAAGTCATGACCCCCAATGTGATGGTAGCGCAGGCCCAAGACAGCGCGTGGGAGCTCCTCGAAGTGATGTTTCGCGAGAAATTCCGCCATCTTCCGGTGGTTGACGGCCGCAAAGTGGTCGGAATCATTTCCCTCAAAGACTTCTACACTTGCCTGTTGCAGAATGGGGAGTAACTCGCTAGAAGGCCCCACATGGAACAAACCCTTGAAGTGATTCTCGCCCACTCGGCCGGCACCTGTTTTGGGGTGCAGGGGGCCATTGATATTGCTGAGAATAAACGCAAACCCATCTTGGGCCCCCTGGTCCATAATCCCAAAATTGTCGGCGATTTGGCCAAACAGGGGATTCCCATCCTAGAGCGTTACACGGATCTCGAAAAATTAAAGGGCGAAGAGATTAAAGAGGTCATCATCACCGCCCACGGCTATCCCAAAGAGATCAAAGAAGAACTCCGCGCACATGGGATTGAATATCACGATGCCACCTGCCCCGTGTTGCTCAAGTGGGTTTATGGCAAAATCGAAACATTTGAGGCCGATGGTTATCATGTGGTGATCGTCGGCAATCCGAACCATGCCGAAATTATTGCGAGCCGAACTTACGGCAAAAATACGCACGTTGTTTATTCCGAAGAAGAGATCGATGCGTTGCCGGAGGATCTTGAAAAAGTGGTCGCCCTCTGCCAGACCACCATCACACGGGAAAAATTTGAAACATTGGTCGATTACATGCGCGCCAAAAAATACCCCCATTTGAAGGCAGTCGATACCCGCTGCAAACCGGTGAAAAATCAGCAAGAAGCGGTGGAGATGCTGGCCAAATGGGTCGATGCGATGATTATCGTCGGCGGATTTGACTCTTCCAACACCACCAATCTCGCCAAGCTCGCGCAAAATTATCTTCCGGAAAAAACCTATCATGTCGATTCGGCCAGCATGGTCAAGCCGGAATGGTTTATAAATGTCCGCCATTTGGGAATCGGCGCCGGCACTTCCACCCCCAGATCGCAGATCAAAGAGGTGCAGAAAAAAATTCTCGATCTTTTTCCCGGCAAAGTTTTGTTCCGGCAAGAATCAAAAGACGGTGAAATTCTCGATGCCGATTTTTCCCCTGAAGACGAATTTTAAAAACTGGACCATGGACTATGGACCAGGGACCGTGGACCAAAAACAATGAACTTCGAAGAATATTTACAATCCCTCAAAAAAACCGTGGCGGAGGTTTCGCCGAAAGAGTCCAAAAACAAAGTCATCATCGACGTGCGCGACGTTGAGAATTATAACGAAGCCCACATCCCCGGCGCTGTCAACATTCCGAGAGGACTTCTTGAACTTAAAATTGAAAAAATAATCCCCGACAAGACAACCCCGATTGTCTGCCAGTGCGGAGGCGGCACATGCTCTCTTTTGTCTGCACACAGCCTGCAATTGCTCGGCTACACAAACGTCTCCTCTATGGCCGGCGGTTTCAAAAAATGGAAAGAAGAGTGTCTCCCGATGGAGACGGCGCAGGCAATACTAACGCCGAAAGAAAAAACTTTTTATGAGCGCCACTTGAGCCTTCCGGAAGTCGGCGCAGAGGGTCAGCTCAAACTTAAAAAAGCGAAAGTTTTGATTGTGGGGGCCGGCGGTTTGGGATCGCCCAGCGCATTTTACCTGGCGGCGGCCGGTGTCGGCACCTTGGGACTTGTCGATTTCGATATTGTCGATGCCTCCAATCTGCACCGCCAGATTTTGCATACTTATGAGCAGATCGGAAAATTAAAAGTGGAATCGGCTAAAGAAACTCTCTTGGGATTAAATCCCAACATCAAAGTAGAAACCTATCCGGTAAAATTAGCCGCTGAAAATGCAAAAGAGATTTTCGAATCGTATGATGTCATTATTGACGGCTCTGATAATTTCACAACCCGCTATCTGATCAATGATGTCTGTGTGGCACTCAAAAAACCGAACATCCACGGAAGCATCTATCGGTTTGAGGGACAGCTCTCTGTTTTTTGGCAGGGCCATGGCCCTTGCTATCGCTGTCTTTTTCCTGAACCGCCGCCGAAAGAATCGGCCCCATCTTGCGCCGAGGCCGGTGTTTTGGGTGTTTTGCCCGGTATCATCGGCACACTGCAGGCTGTGGAGACAATCAAATGGATTCTTGAAAAAGGGGATCTTCTGACAGGCCGACTTCTCTGTTACGATGCTTTGCAAACCAAATTCAAAGAGATAAAAATAAAGAGGGACCCAAACTGTCCTTGTTGTTCCTGAAGGTGTCAGGCACCGTCAAATGCATTATCTTCAATTAGCGGCGGGGCGCCGGCCCATCCACCAGGACCTCGGAAAAAGATCGGGGCGCTTTTCTTTGAGGAGTTTTAACACCCCCTTTGCATTTCTCATGCTTTGCAGTTGAGCCACTTGTTCCGACCCAAATTTGGAAGGATGCTCCAGAATCAAATCTTGCAGCAGTTGCCAGTCATACACCCCACCACCACCACCAGAAATAAAAAAAGAAATATCGGCTGATTCCAGATGTTCTCCCAGTTTGCTCACAATAGAGTTGGTCAGCTGCCATAAGCGAAGAGTAACAGCCTCTTTAAGAACAATTCCTGCATTGCCGTTGGTAAATAGTTCCTTGCGTTTCTCTATCAAATCACGCCTGTCCAACTGTTTGAGGTTTAAGGTTTAGCAACTGGTTAAAATTGCAGTGGTTTCAGCAGAAAATCTTTATAAACGATTTGAATTGAAAAACGTCAAAATGAGTCATTCTCCTGCGCAATGTTCACAAGGAGGAA
>JAUYJH010000124.1 GCA_030688705.1 Deltaproteobacteria bacterium | reverse complement strand
AAAATGCGCGAAAACCGTGTTGTCATTCTGAACGCAGTGAAGAATCCCGTTAAAAATCGGGATCCTTCGCCCTTCGACAGGCTCAGGGCTCAGGATGACAAACATAAAATTTTTCATTTTCCACCACTCCCATTAAAGGCCCGCCTTCGCCCTAACGGGCTATGGCGAGGCAAGGAGGTAGACAATGAGCCACATCCTGATTGTTGATGACGAAGTAGCCATTCGCCGGGCGCTGGAAAAATTCCTGACGGAACTCGGTTATAAGGTGGTGACGGCCGGGGATGGTGAAGAGGGTTTGAAACTGCTGGAAAAATATCCGATCGATCTGGCTCTTGTGGATCTGGTCATGCCCAAGCTGGACGGCATCCGTTTCATCCGCAAAATGAAAATTTCGGCTCCAGAGGTGATTCCGATCGTCTTGACCGGTTTTGGCACCATCACCTCCGCCGTGGAGGCGATGAAAGCGGGGGCCTATCATTACCTCACCAAGCCGTTCGAGCTGGATGATATTGCCGCGTTAATCCAGACCGCCCTCGACCACAAAAATCTGAAAAAAGAAAACCGCCTGTTGAAAAAACATCTGCACGAGAAATACCGTTTCGACAATATCGTCGGCAAAAGCGATGAGATGCAGGCGGTGTTTGATCTGATTGAAAAGGTCGCCGATACCGACAGCACCGTCTTGATCATGGGGGACTCGGGGACCGGCAAGGAACTGATCGCCAAGGCGCTTCATTTCAACAGCGCGCGCCGGGACAAGCCCCTGGTGACGGTCAATTGCGCGGCCATCCCCGAAGAACTTCTCGAATCGGAACTCTTCGGCCACATGAAGGGTTCTTTCACCGGCGCCGTCGCCAGCACGCAGGGGCGCTTTCTCTCCGCCAACGGGGGAACCATTTTTCTCGACGAAATCGGCGACATGAGCCCCAAACTCCAGGTCAAACTTCTGCGGGTCTTGCAGGAACGCCGGTTTGAGCCTGTCGGTTCCAGCCAATCGGTGGAAGTGGATGTGAGAATTCTCGCGGCCACCAACCAGAGGCTGGAAGAGGCGGTAAAACAGGGAAAATTCCGCGAAGATCTTTATTACCGCCTGAATGTGATCCCCATTCATATTCCTTCCCTCAAGAACCGGGACGGGGATCTGCCGCTTCTTTTGTCCCATTTTATAAACCGCTTTTCTCGGCAAAACAAAAAAGAGATTATGGACGTCACAGACAAGGCAAAAAAACTGATGGCGAATTATTCCTGGCCCGGCAATGTGCGCGAACTGGAAAACACCATAGAACGGATCATTATCCTGAAGGACAAAGGGACTATTGATGTGGCGGACCTCCCCGAAAAAATCCGCGGGAACGCGCATTTGGCCAAAACACAGGGGGATTTCGAGCTTCCGGAGGCCGGGATATCTTTCAAGAACGCCATCACCAATTTTGAAAAAACGCTTATTCTGAAGGCTCTGGAAAAAACGGGGTGGAATAAAAACAAGGCGGCTTCTCTGCTGAAGATCAACCGGACCACGCTGGTTGAAAAAATCAAAAAACGGGGACTTGAAAAGACGGCTGAAAAATAAGGGGGGCATTCATGTTTAAAACAGTCGATTTGCTGATCGTCGAGGATGATGAATCGATGGTCAAGGTTTTGGAGAGAATCGCCAAGGAATACAAGTGGAATTACCGGATTGCCAAAAGCGGCGCGGAAGCCCTTGAAATTTTCAACCGCGAAGTCATTGAAGTGGCCTTGGTCGATATCAAGCTCCCCGGTTTCAGCGGCCTTCAGATTCTGGAGCATGTCAAACAAAACCGCTTCATCACCGAAATCATTCTCATGACGGGGGTCGGCACCGTGGAAACCGCCGTGTCGGCCATCAAGATGGGGGCCTATGATTACCTGACCAAACCGTTCGATGACATTCGAAAAGTGGGGACCCTGGTTGAAAAAGCCAAAGAGAGATATCAGCTCCTGCACAAGATCCGCGAGTTGGAACGCCAAAATGTCGATCAATATGAATTTGAAGGAATCATCGGCAGAAGCCCCAAAATGCAGGAGGTCTATCGAATCATCGAGGCCATCTCTCCCACCGATTCCACCGTGCTGATCACCGGGGATTCGGGAACCGGCAAAGAGCTGGTGGCCACCGCCATTCACCGCCGTTCCAACCGAAAAGACAAACCGCTCGTTGTGATCAACTGTTCCGCCATTCCCGAACAGCTTCTCGAATCGGAATTGTTCGGCCACAAAAGGGGCTCCTTCACGGGGGCCATCGCCGACAAACGGGGCCTTTTTGAGGAAGCCGACACCGGCACTATTTTTTTGGATGAAATCGGCGAGGTCTCGCTGGCCATTCAGGTGAAGCTCCTGCGCGTTTTACAGGAGGGCGAAGTCCGGGCAATCGGTTCCAACACCTCCAAACGGGTCCACGTAAGGCTTCTGGCGGCCACCAATAAAGACCTTGCCAAACTGATAAAGGAGGGGAAGTTCCGCGAAGATCTTTATTATCGTTTGAATGTCATCAACATCTATCTGCCGCGGCTTAAAGAGAGGGCCGAAGACATATCGCTTTTGGCCTATCACTTTTTGAGAAAGCACAGCGCCAAACTCAAAAAAAGAGTGGAAAAATTTTCGGTCTATGTCTTGCAAACCCTGCAGAATTACGAATGGGTCGGCAACGTGCGCGAACTGGAAAATGTGATCGAGAGGGCCGTGGTCTTGGTCAATGGCGACACGATCTAC
Organism: Deltaproteobacteria bacterium; assembly: GCA_030688705.1. Classification (GTDB taxonomy): domain Bacteria; phylum UBA10199; class UBA10199; order SPLOWO2-01-44-7; family SPLOWO2-01-44-7; genus JAHFSU01. Next base: position 4,009 of record JAUYJH010000124.1, on the reverse strand, counting down.
GCCAAAGATCTGCCGCCGCAGATTCTGGGGCAGTCTTATTACGTTACGGAAGAGGCGGGCCCGAAAGATCTGACAAAATTCCCGTACCAAGAGGCCAAAGACAGGGCTCTGGCCTCTTTCAACCGCACCTATCTCGCGAGCCTTTTGAAACAAACCAGCGGCAATATTTCGATTGCCTCCGAACGGGCGGGGATGGACCGCTCCAACTTCAAAAAAATCATCCGCCGATACAATATCGATATCGGGGAATTCAAGCTGATCAGGATGAAAGAATAATCCCCCATGGAAAAGGTGCTGATCGTCAGTGCGAAAAAGTCGTTGGGCGCCCCTCTCGTAAAACCGTTGGGCAAGGCCGGGCTCGAAGTTTGCACCGTATCCCCCGCGTCACTGGCCTCGAAAATCGCCGCCCAGTCGCCTCACTGCGTATTGCTGGTTTTACAAAAACTGCTGGAAACCGATTGGAAGCATCTTGTCGAAGCCATCCGCCGCTTTGACGACAATCTCCCCATTATTGTTTTAAGCGCTTCCAAAGAGGTTGACGCCATCGTCCATTTAATGAAAATGGGGATCCACGATTATCTGGCCTGGCCCCCCGATTTTTCAAAATTGCGCATCAGCATTCAAAATGCCTGCCGTCTCTATGATCTTACAAAGCGGGTTTTTCTTCTGGAAAACCGCCTGGAGGGAACCACTAGGCAGGGTGAAATGGTGGGGCATTCTCCGCCAATGCAGATTCTTTTTCAGACCATACAAAGCGTCGCCAAAACGAACGCCACCGTTTTGATTCTGGGGGAATCGGGAACGGGCAAGGAGCTCGTGGCCAAGGCTATCCACCGCTTGAGCCCCCGGAATAACCGAAAATTTATCGATATTAATTGCGGAGCCATCCCAAGGGAGCTTTTGGAAAATGAGTTGTTCGGGCATGAAAAGGGGTCTTATACCGGAGCCGACCGCCGCTACATTGGTTGCTGTGAGCGGGCTGACGGGGGGACTCTGTTTCTGGATGAAATCAGTGAAATGGACCCCTCATTGCAGGTCAAGTTGCTCCGGTTTTTGCAAGAGAGGGAATTTAACCGGGTGGGCGGGTCGGAATCGATTAAGGTGGATATCAGGATCATCGCCGCTTCCAACCGCGACTTGGCCACACTGGCCGCCAAGGGAGAATTTCGGGAAGACCTTTTCTACCGGCTGAATGTGGTGACCATCCAGCTTCCGCCGCTGCGCGAAAGACGGGAAGACATTCCCCTTTTGGCCCGGCATTTTTTGGAAAAATACGCCATCAAGAACGAAAAGATATTCCTCGATTTCGCGCCCGAAGCCATGGAAGCGCTGGTCTGCAACGACTGGCCCGGCAATATCCGCGAACTGGAGAATACCGTGGAACGGGCGGTCGTGTTGCACAACGACAGCCGGGTTAAACTGCGCCACCTTCCGGAAAATATCCAGAAAGCGAAGGCGGGGGGTCAGGCCCCCGTTTTTTTTTCGGGCAAACCCGACGCGGAAAAGGTGCTTCCTTTAAACCTGGTGGAACGGTATGCCATTGAGGCAGCCCTGAAAGCCTGCACCGGAAACATCGCCGTAACGGCCAAAAGGCTGAAAATCGGGCAAGCCACGCTGTATCGGAAGATCAAATTATATGGAATTCGTGTGTGAAAATCTTTTGTCATTGCGAACCCCGTTAGGGGTGAAGCAATCTCTCCGTGAGAACCGGGAGATTGCCGCGTCACTGGCGTTCCTCGCAATGACGAAGCCAAAGGAGGGCACTTGAAAATCGATACCGACAAGAAAAACGGCGTTACGGTTCTATCCGTTTCCGGCAATCTGGATGCCGAATCGGTGGCGTGTTTTAAAAAAGAAGCGAACAAGATTGTGGAAGAGGGCTGTTACGATCTGCTGGTCGATTGCAAAAGTCTCGACTTCATCGACAGCATGGGGCTTGGCGCCATGATTTCGCTTTTGCGCAAAGTCCGCGCGCATCAGGGGGACTTGAAAGTGGCCCATCTCAACCCGGATGTCCGCCAAGTTTTTGAGATCACAAGACTCAACCGCCTTTTTGAAATTCTCCCATGAATTCTTTCCACCTTTTTTTTGAGATTGGGAGCTGTTTTGACTACCTGCCCTTTCTGACCCGCCTTTTTAGGGCCCTTAAAGCAAAAAAACCTTACCCCTTGACCCAAATCCTGGTCGAGGCCTACAACAACGCCGTGGTGCATGCCCATCACCGGAACAAAAACAGGTGGATAGGCATTGATATTTTATTCACCCCAAAAATGGGGCGTATTCGGGTGAGCGATTCGGGAAAAGGCCTGAAGAGCCGCAAAAAAAGCAGGTCTGGTTTGTGGGGCACGCGCGGGCGGGGCATGCAGTTGATCGAGGCTTATGCAGACCGCATTTCCCACCGCCACCGCAACGGCCGCCACATTTTTGAAGCGATACGGTATTTATGAATTTTAGAGTATGAAGAAACGCGCAATGCCTTTGAGCCAGAGCGAGGAATAAATGATAATGAACAAAATTCTAAATACGAAATCCCAAATACTAAACAAATTACAATGTCCCAAATTTCAATGTTTGAAATTTGAAATTTAGGATTTGTTTAGAATTTAGAATTTAGGATTTGGGCAGCCGAATTATGACTAAAGAACCTCTGGAAATTATTCATAGGCTTTCGCAGGCGATTTCGAAGGCGCCGAAGCTGGAAGAAATCTATACGATCATTCTCGAAGAAATCGCCGAGGCGATGGGGGTCGAGCGGGCTTCCATCATGCGCTTCGATACCCGGGTCCATATTTTGAGAGTGGTGGCGGCCAGGGGGATTGAGCCGGAAATCTGGAAACGCCTTGAGATTCATGTCGGTGAAGGGGTCTCCGGCCGCGTCTGGCAGGAGGGAAAGCCCCTTCTGATCCGGGGGATGAAGGGGAGCGACCGCTACAAAACCCACTCTTTTATGGTGGCCCCGGTCACCTGTTTTCCGATGAAGGTAGGAGAGACGCCGATCGGCATCATCAACCTGACAGATAAAATATCGGGAGAGCCTTTTACCGAATCGGACTTGAAGCTGTTGACAACCCTTTCCGATCAGGTGGCCGCCTATCTCCACCTGTGCGATCTCTTGGACCAGCTTAAAATCGCCCAGCAGGCCAAGATGCAGCTGGAGGTGGCGCGCGAAATACAACAGCGGCTTTTGCCGCGGGTGCCGCCGAAGATAAAAGGGGTCGATCTGGCCGGTTGTTTGATTCCGGCCGAAAGGGTCGGGGCCGATTATTATGATTTTTTGCTTCATGGTAAAAATGATCTTTCTCTTTGCATTGCCGATGTATCGGGGCACAGCGTCGGCGGGGCACTTTTGGCATCGGCCTTTCGCTCCTGTTTGCGGGCCGAGGTCCAGACGGTGCGCAAACCCTCCAGTATTGTGGCCGCCTTAAACAAGATGATTTTCCCCGATTTGCTTCAATCAGAACAGTTTATCTCTGTGTTTTACGCGCAATATCAGCCGAAAACCAAAACACTCTTTTTTACCAACGCGGGACATAACCCCGGTCTTTTGTGGCAGGCGAAAAAGAAAAATCCGGAATGGCTTTTCACGCAAGATTCACTGCTTGGAATAGAACCCGATGCCCCCTATCACCAAAAGAAATGCAAGCTGGCTTCCGGCGACAAGGTGGTGCTCTATACCGACGGATTGACCGAAGCCCAAAACGCGAAAAACGAACGATATGGAAGCCGCCGGCTCCTGAACGCCCTTGAAAAAGATGGAACGGTCACGGCACAGGAGACCCTGAATGCCCTGCTGAAGGACTTTGAAAAATTTATGGGGGGCAAACCGGCCCAGGATGATGTGAGTCTGGTGGTGATGAAAGTGGAATAAGGGCACCTCTAAAAACTTATGAAAATTGCAATTTGTCATTCTGAGCACATTCACTCCGTTCAGTGTAAACTCCGCGAAGAATCCCGATTTTTGGCGTGTTTCCACGGGATCCTTCCCCTTCGACAAGCTCAGGGTCAGGAT
>JAUYJH010000113.1 GCA_030688705.1 Deltaproteobacteria bacterium | reverse complement strand
GGGTTGGGGTGAGGGGAAAATCGGCGGTCTTCTCCTCTTCGGCGTCCCCGACAAAAAAGACCCGCAGGCCAAAAGCGCCACCCAAAAAGATTCCTTGGTGCCCCAAGCGATTCGCTCTCTGAAAGAGGCTCTCCCCGATCTTTTGGTGACCACCGATGTTTGTCTTTGCGCCTATACCGACCACGGCCATTGCGGACTGCTCGATGCGAAAGGGGATATTCAAAATGATGCCAGCCTTGAGGTCTTGGCCGAAATGGCCCTGCGCCATGCAGAAGCCGGCGCCGATATGGTCGCCCCTTCCGACATGCTCGACGGGCGAATCAAAATCATGCGCAAAACTTTAGATGAAAATGGTTTCAGCGAAACGCCGATCATGAGCTATGCGGCAAAATATGCCTCGGCGTTTTACGGCCCTTTCCGCGATGCCGCCCACAGCGCGCCGGCGTTTGGCGATCGCAAGAGTTATCAGATGAACCCGGCCAATATTCGGGAAGCGATGCGCGAAATGGCGGCCGATGTAGAAGAGGGGGCCGATATTTTGATGGTGAAGCCGGCGGGGAGTTATCTTGATGTGATCGCCGCGGCGCGCCAGCGCTTCGATCTGCCGATCGCGGCCTATCAAGTGAGCGGAGAATATTCGATGATCAAAGCCGCGGCGCAAAACGGCTGGATCGATGAAAAACAGGCCGTCGCCGAATCTCTTTTGTCTATCAAACGCGCCGGCGCCGATATCATCATCACTTATTTTGCCCCCGAATTTCGCCAATGACCAAACATCTCTATTTAATTGACGGATCCGGTTATATTTTTCGGGGTTATTATGCCATCCGGCCTTTATCCACATCAAAAGGTCTGCCGACCAATGCCATTTACGGTTTTACGCAGATGATTTTGAAACTGATCCGCGATGTAAAACCGGAATACTGGGCGATTGTGATGGACACCAAAGAACCGACATTCCGCGATGAAATGTACGCGGATTATAAAGCCAACCGAAAAGAACCTCCCGATGATTTGGTGCCGCAATTTGAATATATTCCCAAAGTGATTCAAGCACTGAATATTCCGATGATGGTAAAGCCCGGCTTTGAGGCCGATGATCTTATCGCCACCGCGGCCAAAAAAGGGGTGGAACATGGTTTTGAAGTGACCGTGATTTCCGGGGACAAAGACCTGATGCAGTTGGTCGGCGATAAAATAAAAATGTGGGACCCGATGAAAGAGAAACATTATGACGTAAAAGAGGTCATCGAACGTTTTGGCGTTCTCCCTGCAAGAGTGGCCGATGTGATGGGGTTGATCGGCGATGCCAGCGATAATATTCCGGGGGTGGCCGGCATCGGGCCCAAAACCGCTTCCAAGCTGATTCAAGAATATGGTGATTTGGAAAATCTTTTGGCCAATGCGGATAAAATCAAGGGAAAGACAGGGGACGCCCTTCAAAAAGAGGCCGATAAGGCACGGCTCTCCAAAAAACTGGCAACGCTCGATGAAAATGTAAACATCCCATTCGACGAAAATTTTTTGAAACATCGCGAGTTCGATCAAGAGGCCTGTCATAAACTCTTTCGGGAATTGGAATTTTCCAAACTGTTGGCCGAATTGGCGCCGAAGAGCTCTCTTTCCAGAGAAGGGTATCAGTTGATTACCGATGAAGCGGCGTTAAAAAAACTCTGCGAAAAAATATTGAAGGAAAAACCGAAACTGGCGGTCGACTTGGAAACGACATCGCTCGATGTGATGAAAGCCGAAATCGTCGGCTTTGCCTTAAGCTGGGCCAAAGGGGAGGCCGCGTATATTCCGGTGGGGCATACGGTTGTCATTGCGAGCCCCGAAGGGGCGAAGCAATCCCTCGGTGAGGACAGGGAGATTGCTTCGTCCCCCTCGACTTCGCTCGGGGTCCTCGCAATGACATCGGTCATCAACAATCTCAAACCCCTTCTCGCCGACCTCTCCATCCCAAAAATCGGCCAAAATATTAAATACGATCTGGCAATTTTGAAGCGCTACGGTTTTGAAATCAACAATATCGATTTTGACACAATGATTGCTTCTTATTTGTTGAATCCAGCGGGACCCCATAATTTGGATGATCTCTCCCAACAGCACCTCGATCATAAAACGATTCGCTACGAAGATGTGACGGGGAAGGGGGCCAAACAGATTCCGTTTGCTGAAGTGCCGCTCGAGGCGGCCAAAGATTATGCCTGCGAAGATGCCGACTGCACACGCCAGCTTGCCGAACTTTTTTTGCCGCAGCTCAAAAAAGAGGGGCTTTTGGATCTCTTCAAAAATCTGGAGATGCCCCTCATGGAAGTTCTGCTCAAAATGGAACTGATCGGCGTCAAGGTCGATGCGTCTCTTTTGAAAGAGCTCTCGCACGATTTTGAAGGACGACTTAAAATACTGGAAGAAAAAATTTATGAGATGGCCAAGGGGCCTTTCAATATCAATTCCCCTAAACAACTCGGCGAAGTTTTATTTCAAAGACTCAATATGAGCGGCGGCAAAAAAACCAAGACCGGTTTTTCCACCGCACAAGATGTGCTGGAAGATCTAGCCCTCACCCACCCACTGCCCGCGCTGATTCTGGAATATCGCTCTCTGGCAAAACTCAAATCGACCTACACCGATGCGCTGGTCGCATTGATCAACCCGCAGACGCAAAGAATCCACACTTCGTTCAATCAAACAGTGGCGGCTACGGGGCGGCTTTCAAGTTCAGACCCCAATCTGCAAAATATTCCGATCCGCGCCGAAGAGGGAAAAAAAATCCGCTCCGCTTTTGTGGCCGACCCCGGATTTATGATTCTCTCCGCTGATTATTCGCAAATTGAGCTCCGTATTTTGGCCCATTACACAAAAGACCCCGGTCTTTTAGAGGCCTTTCAAAAAGGGGAAGATGTCCATCGTCAAACTGCGGCGGGAATTTTCGGCATTGCATTGGAGGCAGTCACATCAGAACAAAGGGCCGTCGGCAAGACAGTCAATTTCGCCGTGATCTACGGCCAGACCCCATACGGTTTGTCAAAACAGCTTAAAATTGATGTTGCGGATGCTCAAAAATATATTGAAAATTATTTTAAACAATACCCACAAGTGAAACTATTCAAAGAAAAACTTTTATCAGAGGCAAAAGAGAAGGGCTTTGTGACAACGATTCTGGGGCGCTGCCGCTTCATTCCCGATATACTAAGCCACAATGTCAACATGCGGCAAAACGCGGAGCGAACCGCTTTCAACACGGTCTTTCAAGGGTCTGCCGCCGACATTATCAAAAAGGCGATGCTGACGATAGATGCCAAATTGCCGGCGGTTTCACCCAAGACCAAAATGATTTTGCAAGTGCATGATGAGTTGGTTTTTGAGGTTCCCGACGGGGATTTGGACAAGGTGCGACAATTTGTAAAAGAAGAGATGGAAAACGCGCATCCGTTGGACATCCCCATTTTGGTCGATTGCGGTGCCGGCCTGAATTGGGCAGAGGCGCATTGAAGAGACAGAAGACAGAGGAGAGAAGACCAAAAGGGAGTGGTGGAAAATGCATGAAAATCGCGATGTCATTCTGAACGCAGTGAAGAATCCCGTTAAAAATCGGGATCCTTCGGCTACGCCTCAGGATGACAAACGTGAAATTATTCATTTTCCACCACTCCCCAAAAGCATATGAATCGACTTGCAAAAGAAAAAAGTCCTTATCTGCTCCAACACCAACATAATCCGGTTGAGTGGTATCCGTGGGGAGAAGAGGCGTTTCAGGCCGCGCACCATCAAAACAAACCGATTTTTTTGTCGATCGGTTATTCCACCTGCTATTGGTGCCACATGATGGAAAAAGACTCGTTTGAACTTGCAGAGGTAGCCGATGTCTTAAACCAAAACTTTATCAGTATTAAAGTAGACCGTGAAGAACACCCCGATATCGACCAGATTTATATGGATGCGGTCGTCTCCATGACCGGGCAGGGGGGTTGGCCGATGAGTGTTTTTTTAGCACCTGATTTAAAGCCGTTTTACGGCGGCACTTTTTTCTGGCGCCAGCAGTTTGTACAGCTCTTGAATAATATTTCAGCCGTTTGGAAAAACGAGCCGGAAAAGATTTTGAAATCGAGCCAGAAGATTACAGAACAGCTTTTAAAAATGTCCCCCTCTCCCCCTGTGGGACCTGCCTGCCGGCAGGCAGGGAGGGTTAGGGAGAGGGGGTTCGATCAACTCCGCGAAAACTTCGATCCTATTCACGGCGGGTTTGGACAAGCACCCAAATTTCCACATAGCATGGATCTCAATTTACTTTTGCATATCCACAAAAAAACTGGAAACGCCGAAGCGCTGGAGATGGCCAAAAAAACGCTCACAGCCATGGCCAACGGGGAAATTTACGATAAAGTCGGCGGCGGGTTTCACCGTTATGCAACAAGGGAAGACTGGAGTGAACCCCATTATGAAAAAATGCTCTACGACAACGCCCTGCTCGCTATGACTTATTTAGAAGCTGGCTACAAAACCATCGCTCAAGAAACCCTCGACTATGTTCTTCGCGACATGTCAGACCCTCAAGGGGGTTTTTATTCCGCTCAAGATGCCGGTGAAGTCGGCAAAGAAGGTGAATATTATCACTGGACCGAAAAAACGATCGAAGAGGAACGTGCCGCCAGAACCAAGAGAAAACCGCCCCACAAAGACGATAAAATTTTAACATCGTGGAACGGCCTAATGATCGCCGCCATGGCCAAAGGGGCCAAAATTTTAGGAGAGGATAAATATCTCAAAGCCGCCCAAAACGCCGCTGATTTTATTCGGAGCAAACTCTATAAGGATCACCAATTACTCCGCCGTTTCCGCGATGGCGAAGCCAAATATTCAGGCACACTCGACGATTACGCCTTCCTGATCTTTGGCCTATTGGAATTAGGTGAAATAGAGTGGGCCAAAGAATTGCAAAAAAACCAGGATGATCTTTTTTGGGACGAAAAAGAGGGGGGCTATTTTTTTACAGGCAAAGAAGAACCCCATGTGATTATCCGAAAAAAAGAATACAACGACGGGGCCTTGCCTTCGGGCAATGCCGTCGCCGCCGGTAATTTGTTGCAACTTTTCAAAACAACCTGTGAGGAGCAATATCGGGAAAAACTGGAAACATTGCTTCAAAATGCGAAAGGCCGGGCGTTTACTTATCCGGCCGGTTTCGCATCCCTCCTCATAGCAGATGACGATTATCAGAAATTTTTAAAGAATCCGTCTTGCCCGATGCCTCAGGACAAACAGAATAAAAACCAGAAATCCGGGTAAAAAGTGAAAAGTCAATACTTGACCCCTTTGGAGAGAACAACCGCCGCCATTTACAGACTCATCGGTTCCTTGGCCGCCGCCACCTCCAGGGGGAAGGCCGGCCTCGCAATCGACGCCCGTACAGGTTTCCTCAATGTCACAGCGTTTCGCAGTGCTGTTATAAATTTTATCTTCCTCGCATTCGCAATCTTCCGTTGCCGCATCCCAAACCGCTTCACCGCAACTGGGGGGAGGGGAGAGGGGAGGCTCGTCCGGCATACACTGGCTGATGGCCGGTTCCCAATGGGTTCCTTCGAAACACTCTGGATCCGGCGGCGGCGGTGGAGGGGGAACAAAAACTCCAAAATCCGGACGAAGCTGACCAATCTGTCTGTCCCTGAATGCATCCATTACCGCGCGCACTACGGCAGGATCCAAAGAAGATTTAATTTCGATGGAAGTCCCTTTGCCGTCAAAATAGAAATCGTCTTTTTTCACGGTAATCGGAAAAAGATTCCATTCCTCGTTTGTTTGATAAGCAATGCGGGGAAAGGCCGTATAAACAAATTTTCGGACACCCGCTTCATTGACCGAATAGTTCGCCAAACTGAAATGTTGGAGAGTATAGTATGTTGCGTCGCCATCTTCATAAAATGGTTTGGACTGCAAAAGGCACTTTGATTTCTCTTGACTGTCCCATTCTTCCACTAAACGACATTCAATTTCATTTTGGTCTGTCGCATCGTAAAAGGGAGCGGGAACATCCGCTCGATCTTCGGAAGTAATAATCAATCTTAAATCATCCCGCAGCATTCCCATAAAAAAGGCTTGCGCCCGATCGGCGCGGATATCGACGAAGCGGTTGACAT
>JAUYJH010000094.1 GCA_030688705.1 Deltaproteobacteria bacterium | reverse complement strand
ATTGAAAGCATTCCCGATTTAAGCGGCCAGCAGGGGTATTTGGGGAGATATGAAACGACGGGGGGATTGAGCTTTGAGGCGATGTGGGAGAAGGAGGTTTTGGGGAACAATGTTCGAATAGTCCATGCTGGCGAATGTGCTTGGAACACCGACCATGAAGATCTTCCCAGAAGTCCTCTTATAAAGCCGGGAAGAAGAGAACGGTGTCCCGATTTCGATATTGCTCATGGTACTGCCATGTTGGGTATTTTGGCAGCAAATAACGATAATCATGGGACACGAGGGATGGCGAATCAAAGTGAGTTTCTGACCGATGGCGATGACGGTGGCTGTGAGGGGGCAGCCTCCATAGACTTATTTGGTGGAACCATCTACCTTTGCGCCGCCCCAGCTCTGGGCGCTAATAACACTCCAGTCGCTGTTGAAGTAAGCCCTGCCGCTTTTGCAGCATTTGAGGCGGCTACAGCGGCGGGTGTAACTGTGGTCGAGGCAGCCGGACATCACACCGTCAACTACGACACCGATCCTGTCTATTTCGAAGGAAGCCATGATCTCTCCAGAGAAAACAGCGGGGCCATCATGGTCGGCGCCTCTATGGGGGCCAGCCGCCAAAAGTTGGCGGCAAGCAACTGCGGCAATCGCATCGATCTTTATTCGTGGGGCTCCGGGATTGTCACAACCAGCTATCCGAGTGTTTTTGATTGGGAAGGGACACCCCCCTTTGACAATAATCCCAACAATCCAAATACTTTTTATACCAATAAATTCGGCGGCACTTCAGCCTCATCGGCGATTATTGCCGGCGCCGCCGCTCTTCTGCAAAGCTACGGCAAACAACAGATGGGGACTCACAAATATCTGACGCCGCAAAAGATTAAAGACATTTTGGTGCAGTCGGGTGTCGATGCTGTGGGTGACAATGGTTGCAGAATAGGCCGCCAGCCGCGGATGGACGCGGTGATTGATCTTTTTGATTCCTTTTGGACCGGCATCCGCCGCGACTTTCCCGAATTGGCGCGGGGGGATGAAATTGGGGGGAGCAGAAGATTGGCGTTACGCAACAGGGGTGTGGGGTTGGTTTGTAATCTGTGGGATTTTGAAACTTCTGATCCATCGTGCCCCGAAACGGCAACTTGCGTTTTGGAAACCGGCGAGCAAATCAGCAATCTTTGCAAAAATATGCGCTGTATGCCGCTGGATGTTGCCCGCTCTGATTATGATTGCGTTGCCGGAGCAATATGGCCGGCCGGTTTGAAGATTGCCAAGCCGCTCGATTTTGACGGTGACGGCAAGGCCGATCTGGTGAATTGGACCAAAGCAAAATGGCAGATCGATCTCTCCTCGAAAAACGGACTGGGGGCGTGGGATGTACAGATCACCCCGCCGGCCATCAGTACCCGCTGGCTTTGGCCGGTGACCGAAGATTACAACAGCGACGGCCGCACTGATCTTGCGGTTTATGATAAAGAACACGGCGTTTGGTACATCAAATTTATGAATGCCAAATTGCTGGGACTAAGGACCGTGGACCAGGGACCATGGACCTGGGATCGACAGGTAACGCATCCGTATCGTGATGAACTGAACCGAAATGTTTGGGCAACAAAATACGCAAGGCCCCTGCCGGGGGATTATAACAGCGATGGATGGATCGATTTGGCTTTGGCCCGAAGCGACGGCATTTGGAGCATCGATTTCGGCGGACCCTTGCAGAGCGATTACGGAACCTTTGATCAGAATGTCACTTATCTGACTGCGGCCGAACTTTCGCAGGCACCCGGGTGGGCTTATTTGCCGTCCTCTGAACAAGTTGGGAGCTTATTGTTGCATAAAATTCCGGATGGTCTGTCTGGAGAAGGTGAACTGTGGTATTTATATCCCAATGACAACATAAGCGGAGTTTGGAACAGGGATGGAGATAGGTTTACCTCATTATCAGGGAATGGATCTATTCCACTTTTTGGTTGGTATGGTAGTTCTTATGTAGCTATTAAATCGAATAGTGGAGATTGGGATATATTAAATTCTGAACAAAGTTTGGGGTTACTCCCTTCCTCTATCAACGGCATCTTCGGCGGACTCGACTGCCACCCGTTTGTAGCCGACTGCGATGGCGATGGCGTTCACGACCGCGCCGTACAATGCCCCACCGAATTTAGGATTGTGATGAGTGCCACCAATGAACTTTTGCGTGTCCCTCTCGGTTACAACACCACTGAATTTTCCCTGCCGGGAAAGATTTATACCGGCGGCATCTCTTACAGCACTGTCCAGCAATGGATTCAATATCAACTCAACACCTCTCCTGCCGCCCCAATCATTCCTGTCGACATGGCCCAACCGAGTTTCTGCACCCTCCCCTGGGCATCACAGATGCCGGAATGTAGATAAACCCTTTTCGGAAAAACCGATTTATGGTAAAACCCCTTTGTCGATTGGAAAGGGGGAGTCATGGATATCAAGCCAATATGCAAAAATGCGGGGGTGGCAGATGCAGACTTGGATGCCTGCCACGATTTTATAAAGAACAAATTTGAAACGGATGTAAGCATGGCCTGTGTTGCGGCTTATGATGGCACAGAAAAAGCGGCGGACGGCAAAAACCTCGGAGATATCTGCTACGAAATATTTTCAAATGAGGCGTGGAATGAGAAGGAATTGAATGCACTTGCCAATGAAAAAATGGAGGACCCGGCTTTTGCCAATTATATCGGTTCCAATGGGCTTGGCGGAATGTCACTGGACGATTATTACACAGATGCCGCGACGTCCTATAGGGACTCACTGACACCGTTAACCCCCGCCTTTATACCGGCAATTGAAAATGATGCCCGTGACAAAACAAAGGCGGTGTTCGATCCAAGTGTGATTTCAGAAAAACAGGTCCTTGATAAAATAAAAGACATGGAAGATGCCTGCGTAAACCTCCCAGTGGGGGGAGGAGTGAGCGCCTGTGTTGATCTATTGCAGAGCAATCTAATGAATGCCTACAATGTGACGAGGGGGGACAAAATCGGACTTGGAAAAATAATTTTGAATATTCTATCGGTACCTGTTTTCCCTGAAGAACCGCCAAAAGCCGGCCTCCCCCACAGGGATCATTTTGTTTTGGTCGATTTTACCGGCAATCTTGGTTTTAGCCAGCAGAGCCGGTTTTACGCGGCCGACAAAAGAGCAAACTTTGATCCGGGAAAGTCCTCCTGTCTGGCAACTGACGAATGTCATGATCTCTCACCCGGTCTGGACATACTGTTCAAAACATTTTCTTTTAACGAAGAAAAACAACATCTTCACCTCGGCAGTTTCTACAATTATACTTCCTTAAAGACCGGTGACAAAGAATCGATCGCTATCCGCCGCCACCGCGCGGGACTTTTGAGCGAAATAGATTTGGGGGATGAACAGCTTTCCGTGCAAGCGGGGGCCGGTGTCGTCAAATTTGATGCCCAGAAAACCTCCGATCCATCAAAAGGTCTGGATGTCGGAGCAAAAAACGGCAGACTGGCAGGAAGCGCCGATATCAATCCGTGGGTCGGCCTTGATCTTCGGGAAAGTCTTGTTGTCCGAACTCCGTTGTCATCCAAATCGAGGAATGTCGGTCTTCTGTTTGCATTTGATTTTTTTCAGGATTTTTGGCGACATGAAGATCTGAAATATTTTAATTGGGGCCTTGGCTTGCGATTCGGTCTTTCATTCTATTTAGAAGATCAGACAAAGGCTGTTGATAAATAAACTTGTGGTGTCATTGCGGGCAAAATCAACAGCCTCCAGACTTATTTCTCATTTTGACACTCTAATGACGCATAAGATCAAAAGGGTGGGTTTTTAAAAACCCGCTTTGTGAAGTTTTAGATGGGTTTTAAAGTCCAACCTGTTGATAAATAAAATAAAATTAAATAGCCCCCCACTGGCATGTCGGTTGCAGTATTGGTGCGTGGAGGACGCATTTATGAAACGCCTTTGGGGAATTTTGATTTTCCTGCTGGTACCTGCCTTCTCTTTTGCTGCAACAATTGATTGTTCGAGGGTTGAGGCGATCGTAATTACCAAAAAAAATTTCGACCAAAATGATGGTATTCAAGCCAATCTGACCAATTACAAAAATCATGCGAGTCCCGATGGATCGGCCTATTGGCTTTGTTTCAAATTTATTGAAAATCCTAACACCTCTATTCCAAACCTCACCCTCAACACCTCTTCCAGCGACAAGCCGGTTTTTGTTTCCGGCCTTCAGCTAAAAAACAACACGGGGCCATTGGTGTTAAAAGGCAGCAAGGCAATCACCCTTCTCAATTCTTCTTTTACCGGTTGTCCCAATTGCCTTTGGGTGGATGGCACAGGCCACACCGTAGAAAATGTTCAAGTCGATTGCAGTGATAAATCAAAGGAGGGCATCGGCATTAAGCTGACCGGACAGGGACATAAGGTTCTGCAAACAAGTATCCAACAATGCAAAACGGGTCTTCAGATCGGGGATAGTGTAAGACCCGGAAACCAAATGCATGTGGGGCCCGACACCCCCGACGCGGCGCAAAAAGTGACGGCCTTCAAGAACGGTACAGCCTTCAAACTGGTTTACGGCTGGGGAAATTTTTTCAAATATAATTCCGTTTATGAAAACGACGCCAACGGCGATGGTATCTTTGCCGGTGAGGAAGGTATCTTTTTTGAAGAGGCGGTCAATAATGATATGGTCATGCCTATTTTGATTAACAGCAAAGATGACATTTATACCGGCCAGGCCGATGAGAGTGTGTTGCGGTATAAAGCCGCTTGCGATCCAAATAAAAAAGATTGGTCAGCGGACGCAGTGATAAAAGTCAAGTTTCCATATAATCAGGGTTTACTGGAACTAGACCGTACATTCTCGGAAGACAGCACCGGTCAAATTAAAGATCAGGGAAAAACATATTATTCCAATGCAAATTGTCTGTTTGAATCTCAACGGGACAGTATTTTTCAATACACGGCCCAGTGTACTATTCCCATGAATAATAATGTCATGAACAAATGGGTTGTGGCATTATTTCATCATCCCACTTTTGGTTCTTCCACATACTCTTTTTCCTTCCGTCTCAACGGCCCTTGCGGTTTTGGCATCCTCTCCGCCGCGGATCAGGGGGCGGCAGGTGCCGGTGGCGTTGAAATCGCCACGGCAGGGGGCATTTTGAGCGAACCGGCCCTTCCCTCTTCTGATTCCGAAGACGAATCCGACAAGGGGGGCAACAGCATCGGCGCCTCTACCCCGTCTGGCGATACGGCCGGCTCCGTCCTCACCAGCGGCATTGCCGCCACCGGTGCCCCGGGCGGCGTGGGCGGCTGTGGCGGCGGTGGAGCCTCTCTTTACCCCGTGGGCGGCTTTTCAGCCCCGTGGATTATCAACCTGTTGGTCGCATTTGGGTTTTTAATTCCGGCCCGCATTCGCAGAAAATAAATCACATGGTGGGAATGACGGTTGTTCGCTACCTACACTCCGGCATCTGCGATGCCCAGGGGAGGGTGCAGAAACTGGGCTGGGCCATGTCGACCGGAATGACGGGCGCGGCGGGAGAGGTGTTGAGTTGATATTGAATCCATTGCTGGACAGTGTTGTAAGAGATGCCGCCGGTATAAATCTTTCCCGGCAGGGAAAATTCGTTGGTCAATAGGCGTTGACGGTGTTGGGGGTAAATTGGGTTGTGCGTTGGATTGCTTCGTCGCCTTCGGCTCCTCGCAATGACACAGTTTCAGTGAGACGGTTCCCGGATTTGTCGTAGCCGTGTCGTCTGGGGCGAGTTCGGCGATGAGGTGGAATCCTAGTTTTCAAAGAGCGAAAAAAATAAGTCCGTCTTATTTAGTGAGAAAATGGTCGATAATTATGCAAATGATAGTCAAACCACATGTAGCTGAAAAGTAAAAAACAACCAATACCTCCCAATGCTTTTTAATACTGACATTCCTCCCTTGAGATAAATAAAATTTTCTAAGGTTTAACATCCTTTTGAAAGACTTCCCACCGATGACAAGAAGGATTGAGGAAACAACAATCCCAATCCAAACCATTATTTCTTGGGCTCTTGGGTCCATAATTGTTTTAAATTGGCTCCTATTTTTTCGAAAATATCTGCGACGCCGTTATTATTTTGGTCGGGGGTAACCTTCTCGTGCGCAAAAGGATAAATGGCTCCAACAGGATCTCGAACAAATTCTTGAATGTGGTAGGACCCAATAAAAATAGCAGCAAAACCAATTGCGCCACCAACGTGGG
>JAUYJH010000091.1 GCA_030688705.1 Deltaproteobacteria bacterium | reverse complement strand
TTGAGTGAAGTGATGAAGTCTACTCGCCCTGAGATATTGAAACGTCCTCAAGAAGGTTTTTCGACTTTGTTGTGGGTTATCGAAGAGTATACAGAGGCTCAAAAGGTTTGTGAGAATGTTCGGTTTTGGAGTTCTCTTCCTGTTGAAAATTTTTCGCGAAATACTCCTTCAATTTGCGGGTCGTCCGCCACCTTTTGCCGCCGACGCAAGAGACCGCCCCGGAACCGAGCCCCAAATATTCGCCATATCGCCAATATTGAAGATTGTGGCGCGATTCAAAACCGGGGAGGGCATAATTGGAAATTTCGTAGCGCTTTAAACCGCGTGATCCAAAAGTGTCGGCCGTTAATTGATGCATTTGGACCAAAATTTCTTCTTCCGGCTGAAAGAATTTTTTTGCGGCGACCCAGCTGGCCAAGGGTGTTCCCGGCTCTACCGTTAGTTGGTATGCGGAGAGGTGAGGAAGGCCCATCGAGTACGCTAGGCCCAAATCCTTTTCGAGACATTTTAGTGTTTGCCCCTCGATGCCGAAAATCAGATCGCAGCTCGCGTTTTGAAATCCGGCCTCTTTGGCCGATTGAATGGCAAGGATGGCCTCTTCTGCCGAATGATTGCGCCCCAGTTTTTTCAAAAACGGGTCCTGAAAAGATTGAACGCCGAAAGAGACGCGATTGATGCCAAGATGAAGCCAGTTTCTGAAATTTTCTTTTGAGGCGGTTGCCGGATTTGTTTCGACTGTGATCTCAATATCTTTGGCAATAGAAAATTCTTTTGCAACAGCCCGGAGCACCGTTTCAAAAAATTTTTCATTCATGAGTGACGGCGTTCCCCCGCCGAAGAAAACAGAAAGGAGCGGCCTTTGATCCAATCCCAATCTCCCCACTTCCGCACGCAGTTGGCTTACCAACAAATCGGCATATTCTGCGTGGGCAATCTCCCTTTTTGGCGTTGCTATGGAATGGAAGTCGCAATAGGGGCACTTCTCAAGGCAGTAGGGAACATGAATATATAGAGAAAGGGTCATTCGTCAAAGCCGTGGCGGATGGGTATCCGTTTTTTGACATTTTTCCACATCTATTTTGTAAACACAAAAAATACCATATAAAAATCAATGGGTTATATGTTCGCATAACAAGAGTCGTCTGGCATTCTGATTGCACAATTGTAAAGCGGTTGCACACTTTAGGAGGGCTTATGAAACACCGGGACATGTTCTCTTTTTTAGAAAAATTGATGGAACGGGTCCGATTATCGCCCGATCTCCCCCCCAATGAGGTCCATGTGTTTAATGTGCATGCTTCTTACGGTCATTATCAAATCATCATCGGCCCGGCTGAAAAATTGATCCGCAACGGAAAACCGGCGCGCCCGCTGGAAATCAACGGGGCCATCCATCATCTTTTCGTCACCAAAAATAATATCGCCCCGCACCCCTCTTCCAGACAAATTCATGACAATCTCAAGGGCTGTGTCATCATGCGCGATTTGACGATTCATCTGAAAGACCCGACCGGATCGGGGAGAAAAATTGACAAAGGAGATCATCAAAGCCAGATGGTCGCCCGTGAAAAAATCAATCTGGCGGGCCTTGACGGAGAAAAATTTGTCAAACGGATGGAACACACAGGCCGGCTTTTGAAAGAGACCTATAAAATTGTCCAGGAAGATATTCTCTCCGCACTGGAAAACAAACAGTACACTATTGAGTAAAATCCTAAATACTAAATTCGAAATCCCAAACAAATCACAAATTCCAAATTTCCAAATTTCAAACACGGCGGTTTGAAGCATTGTAATTTGGAATTTAGAATTTGTTTAGAGTTTAGGATTTAGTGCTTAGAATTTTTATATGCAGTTCCTTGAGTTGCTCTGCATCGACATCCGATGGGGCTTGTGTCATCAGACAGGTGGCCGATGTCGTTTTAGGAAAAGCAATCACATCGCGAATCGAAGTACACCCGGCCAAAAGCATTATCAGACGGTCAAACCCCAATGCAATACCGCCGTGCGGGGGGGCGCCATACTCCAGCGCGGAAAGTAAAAAGCCAAAACGCCGTTCCGCTTCAACAGAAGAGACATTCAAAATTTCAAAAACCTGTTGTTGCAGGCCCCTGTCATGGATACGGATCGACCCGCCGCCGATTTCATAGCCGTTCAACACCAGATCATACCCTAAGGAACGGACCTTGGAGGGATCGCTCGTCATCAGCGGAACATCTTCCAGATGGGGAGAGGTAAAGGGATGATGGACGCTGACGTAGCGTTTTTCCAGAGGACTGTATTCAAAAAGAGGAAAATCGAGGACCCAAAAAATATCGGTCTTTGATTCATCGACAATGCCGAGTTTTTTTGCGAGAGAAACGCGCAAGGACCCCAGCACCTGACAGGCTAAAGCCCAGTCCTCGGCCGCAAACAAAACGGCATCCCCCTCTTTTAATTTCAGTTTTTTGATGAGCGCCTGTTTTTCTTCTTCCGAAAAATTCTTGGCAATGGGGGACTGCCAGCCCTCTTTGGTCAGCTTGGCCCATCCAAGACCTTTGGCCCCCATCCCCTTGGCCTCTTGCTCCAAAGCCTCAAAGTCTTTTCTGGAGAGCGTTTCCGCGGGGGTCACTTTAAGCGCCTTGATCACTTTTTTGTCGGCAACCGCTTGGGCGAAAATCTTGAAATTAGAATTTTTAAAAATATCGGAACAATCTTCCAGCTTCCACGAAATGCGGCGGTCGGGCTTGTCGGAACCGTAATCATTCATCGCCTCATAAAAACCGATCCGATCAAAAGTTTTAGGGAGTTTTTGCCCCAAGACCTCTTTGAAAATATGTCCCATCAACCCTTCCACCATTTCTAAAACATCGTCGCGCGTAACGAACGAAGATTCAATATCGATCTGCGTAAATTCCGGTTGGCGGTCGGCCCGCAAATCTTCATCGCGAAAGCATTTAACGATCTGAAAATATTTATCGAAGCCAGAGACCATAAGCAACTGTTTGAACAACTGCGGCGATTGCGGCAGGGCATAAAATCTCCCATCATGCACGCGTGAGGGAACCAGATAATCTCTTGCCCCCTCGGGTGTAGAACGAGTCAGCATCGGAGTTTCCACTTCGATAAAACCGTGATCGGAAAGATAACGGCGCGTCGCTTGTGCGGCCGCATGGCGCAAAAGCATATAGCACTGCATCATGGGGCGCCGCAGATCGAGGAAGCGATATTTGAGGCGAATCTCCTCGGCGGCATCGGTTGTATCCGAAATTTCAAAAGGAGGAGCCGGCGAACGGTTTAAAATAGAACACTTCAAGACAGCCACTTCAATATCACCTGTCGCGATTTTTTTATTCTCCATCCCCTTGGGGCGTTTGCGGACTTTTCCTTCAATGGCCAAAACATATTCCGAACGGATCTCTTTGGCGAAGGGCTGTGTTTCGGGAGAAATCTGCGGATCAAAAACAATCTGGGTTTTGCCAAAGCGATCCCGCAGATCGACAAAAATCAGCCCCCCATGATCGCGGCGGACATCGCACCAGCCCATGAGGGTCACTTTTTTTCCGTTATTCTTTGCGGTCAATTCGCCGCAGGTGTGCGTTCGTTTCATCCCAATTCCTCCACCAGCCTTCCCATCAAAATTTCCTTTTGTGTCCCCTCTTTCATATCCTTAACGATGGCAATCCCTTTTTGCATCTCATTTTCGCCGAGTATCACCACCCGCTGGACCCCCAATTTGTCGGCCCGGCGCATCTGGCTTTTAAGCGAGCCTCCATAGGCCGAGACAACGCAATGATCCTTGGCGCGCAGTTCTTCCATGATGGAGAGGGCGGCTTGTTGGGCCTCATTGCCCAAAAGTGCGAAAAATATGGAAGTACCTGGTACCTGGTACCTGGTACCTGGTTCCATGAGTAGCACGAGTCTCTCCATCCCGATGGCGAAACCGATGCCGGGAACATCGGGTCCCCCCAAATCTTTAACGAGGCCGTCAAAGCGCCCCCCCGCCGCCACGGCGTTTTGGGCCCCGAGTCGATCGCACAAAACTTCAAAAGCGGTGCGGCAGTAATAATCGAGCCCCCGGACAATGCGGGGATTTTCTTTGAACTTCACATGGCCCGCCAGCAAAAGCCCGCGGACTTCGCGATAATGTTGGGCGCAAGCCTCGCACCAATAATCGCCGATTGTCGGCGCTGTCTCGGTAAGCGCGCGGCACCCCTCTTTTTTGCAATCGAGAATGCGAAGCGGATTTTTTTTGCTTCGTTTTTGGCAATCGTCGCAAAACTTTTTTTCTTTCCCCTTCAAAAATTGATGAATGGCTTCCAAATATTTCGGCCGGCAGGTTTTGCATCCCAAAGAATTGATTTCAAAACGGACATCCAAAATGCCAAAACCTTGAAAAAGCCGGTGGAGCAAAATCAGCATTTCGGCATCGGCCAGAGACGACTCCGCCCCGAGCAATTCAGCCCCGATCTGAAAAAACTGGCGTGAGCGCCCCTTTTGCGGCTGTTCATAGCGAAACATCGGCCCAAAATAGTAGAGTTTGGCAATGGGGTCTTTGGCGTGCATCGCGTTTTCAATGTAAGCTCGGACAACGGGGGCGGTCCCTTCGGGGCGCAAGGTGAGCGAGAGCCCCTTTTTGTCTTCAAAGGTGTACATCTCTTTTTCGACAATGGCGGAGGTTTCGCCGACGCTTCTGACAAAAAGTTCGGTCGGTTCCACAATGGGGGTTCGGATTTCTTCAAAACCATACGTGTCAAAAATTTTCCGCGCCCTTTCTTCGATTTCTCTCCACAAAAAAGAATCGGGTGGCAAAACATCGCTCATGCCTTTGATGGCGGTGATTTTCATCGCGCGGATAAGTAACAGAGGGGGAAAAGGGTGTCAAATGGGGATGGAATTTGGACCATGGACCATGGACCAAAAAAATTTATTCGTGGCCGGAAAAAGGATGATCATGTGCCGGAACGGTGCCAGGAGGAAATCTCAATATCCTTTCGATGGCATCCAGTTTGTTACTGATCCAACTCGTTTTTCTTTCTTCTAAAGTCGACATCCTTGCCTTCTCAATTTCCTGTTTATGTCTCTCTTTAAAAATTTCCGGCTCTGTCAGGGCAAGGAGAGTCAAATAGTGCAGAAAAACGCGGTTCGGCAATTTTTCAGCAGTGGCTCCCCAAATCAGAAGACGGAGGGCAAAGTCAACATCAGCACTCACCGTCGCATCCGAAATGATCAAATCATACATGGCCCGCGCTTTTTCTGCAGGAGGAATTCCTTTTCCTAAATAACGGTCGTAGTAGTCTCTGTCGATAGCGACATCCGCAAAAGCATCTGCAGCCAGTGCTGGCGCACCCAATCTCTCTCTTGCAGTTGCAACGGCGGTGGCGGTTGTGCCAAAAAGGGAAAGGCCGGCGGATCTGGTTTGGGCTGTGATGGCGGCGAGTCTGTCCGTGGACAATTTTGAAAGCTCCTCCAAAATATCTTTGAGGGGCCCTTTCGGCGCGGCACTATCTCGGACATCAGAAGCAAACTGTCTTACCTTGCCATGAAAATCTTTATTACCGTAACGACCGACTCTCATTTCACGCAGGTCACCCAATGTAAGACGACTTGCAATACTTCCCACAGCCATCAACAAACACCTTGCCTCTTCCGCATCATCAAGCAACGCAGGCTGCGTGGCAACCAATTCGCCAAGTGCGGCAGGACCTTGATTGAGAAGTGTCGTCCCCAAAACAAAACCGGAAACATTTGGAATAGTCATATTATTCTATCGCTCCTACCTTCGTCAAGGCGCCAAAAAAGTTGCCTCCAAAATTGACTTTTTTTTTCCTTGTTTAAAATCAGCGGGTTACACTGTCATTTAGGGAGTGGTGGAAAATAAAAAATTTCACGTTTGTCATCCTGAGGCGTAGCCGAAGGAT